>JANPDA010000138.1:0-3527 GCA_031431235.1 Hyphomicrobiaceae bacterium | reverse complement strand
GCCGCCAACCGCGATTTTCTTGCCGATCTCGCCGGCGGCGCGAGTGCAATCGAGCTGCGGTTGGCCGCTCCAGGATTAGTCGGTCTGCCTGCGCGCCACGACGCGATCAGGACAGCATTGGCGGGCGTGCATCTGGAGATGGTGCCAGTCTCCTTGAGCGCAGGCGACCAGTATCTGGGCGCGCTGCAGTCGCTGCACGCCCTCTGGGACGAGCAGGGTATCGAGGGTGCGCGCAGGCTCGGTGCGCTCAATGCCGATCCGCTGGGGACGCTCGCCCGCACCGGCGCGCTCGAAGCCGAGCTCTGGGGCGCCATCGATGTGATGGGGCACGTCGCGGCGCAGAATCTCGGCCTGTCGCCCAACGTGACGCTGCTGCTCGCCGATGGGCGGCCCTACCACGATGCGGGGGCAAGCGAAGCCGAGGAGCTGGCGGCAACGATCGCGACGCTGGTCGAATACCTGCGTGCGCTCGAGCGCGAGGGCGTGTCCCCCGCGGATGGCCTGCCCAAGATCGCGGTCGCGCTGGCGAGCGACTGTGATTTCTTCCTGTCGATCGCCAAGTTGGGGGCCCTGCGACAGCTCGTCGGCCGCCTCGCCCGCGCGTGCGGCGCCGGGGCTGCGGCCGCCCAGGTCAGGCTGCACGTGGAGACCTCGCGGCGGATGCTCTCGACCCTCGATCCCCACGTCAATCTGCTGCGGGCGACGGTCGCGACCGCCGCCGCCGCGCTCGCCGGCGCCCAGTCGATCCACGTGCTCCCCTTTACCGCGGCGCTCGGCGTGCCCGGGCCTGACGCGCGCCGCATCGCCCGCAATACGCAGATCGTGCTGATGGAGGAATCCTCCCTCGGCCGTGTCGCCGATCCGGCCGGCGGCAGCTACACCCTCGATCGGATCGGCGCCGAGCTCGCTGCCAAAGCCTGGGCCATCTTCCTGGAGATCGAGCGTATGGGCGGCATGGCGGACGCCCTGGTTTCAGGCGCCGTCGGTGAGCGGATCGCCCGGACGGCGGATGCTCGCAGCAAGCTCGTTGCCACCCTCGAGCTGCCGCTGACCGGCGTGTCCGCATTTCCCGATCGGGATGCAACCACCTCGAGCGTGTCGCCTCATCCCCTGCCGGCGCCGATCGAGCGGGCGGCGACCCGGATGCCGGCTCTGCTCTTGCGCCGGCCGGCCGAGCCGTTCGAGGTCATGCGCGAGCGTGCGGCAGCTCTCGCCCGTCTCCACGGACGGCGGCCAATCATTGCGCTCGTCTGTCTCGGCAGTGGCGACGACGACGCCGCCCGAGCCGAGTTTGCCGCGAGCCTTTTTGCCGTGGGCGGCATCGAGACCCTTGCGATCCGGGCAACGGAGTCAGGGCTCGAAGCGGCCTTGGCGCAATCCGGGGCAGGCATCGCCTGTCTGTGCTCGTCCGACGCGACCTGTCTGCGGCAGGCCGAAATCGCTGCGCGCGCCTTGAAGACGGCGGGCATGCGCCTCGTCATCCTCGCCGGCCAACCCGGCGGGCGGCGGGCAGCCTATGATGCCGCTGGCGTCGGCCTCTACATCCATCCCGGCGCCGATGTGCCGGCAGCGCTCGCCGTCGTACTCGATCACCTGGAGGCTGCAGTATGAGCGAGCAAACGACCCGCGCCGCCGTCATGACCGGTGGCTGCCAATGCGGCGCGCTCCGCTATGCCCTCTACGTCGCCCCCGCTCATACCCACATCTGCCATTGCCGGATGTGCCAGAAGGCCGTCGGCGGTCCTTTCGCCGCGCTTGCTCCGGTGGCTGCTGCCGATTTCGCCTGGACCCGCGGCACGCCCCAGACCTACGACTCCTCCAACATCGCCGCCCGCGATTTCTGCGGCACCTGCGGTACGCCGCTGACCTATCGCGGGCTTTCGGGCAATGTGAACGTCTCTGCCGGCAGCCTGGACAATCCGTCCGCCGTCCGTCCGGATTTCAATCTCGGCGTCGAGAGCCGTGTCGCCTGGCTGCAGGAGATCGCCGCGGTGCCGGACCGCCTGACCGTCGATGATTTTACCCCGGAGCTGCTGGCCAGCATCGTCAACTTCCAGCATCCCGACCATGAAACGCCTGCTGACTGGACCGCACCCGATCCGGTGCCGGCGTACAAGTGCAGACCGGGTTGAGCACGTTGCTCTCGGCGCAACGCATGAGAGCACATACCTCTCGACGACCGATGCAGGAGCCTGACGCCATGTCCAAGGGATCGCGAGCCTTTTCCGGCGGATGCCAGTGCGGCGCCATCCGGTTCCGCGCCGGGCGCGCGCCCGATGACGTCTATGTCTGCCATTGTCGCATGTGCCAGAAATCGGTCGGCGGACCCTTTGCGGGCTATGCCGTCGTGCCGGCCGCCGACTTCGTCTGGACGCGTGGTCAGCCGGCCGAATGGGCAAGCTCCTCGGTTGGCGTGCGCCAGTTCTGCGGCGCCTGTGGCACGCCGCTCGGCTATCGCTATTTCGAGGGTGAGCAGGCCCGGCGCCAGTTCCTGACGACCGGCAGCTTCGATGAGCTCGCCAGCCAGCAACCAGCGGTGGAGGTCGGTGTCGAGAGCAAGGTCGACTGGGTCGACCGGTTGCGCACCCTGCCGCGGCAAGACACCAGACAGGCGGTCGGCCCGGAGCAATTCGCGCGCATTGTCAATTTCCAGCATCCCGACCACGATACGCCCGAGGGCTGGAAGCCCCGTCCTCCCCAGAGGTGAGCCATGCCAGATCGTAAGCCTTGGTTGAGCGGAGGATGCCAATGCGGCGCCATCCGCTACGCCGCCTACGCCGAGCCGCAGCCCGCCACGATATGCCACTGCCGCATGTGCCAGCGGGCCGTCGGCGGCCCCTTCCTCGCCTCCGCGGCCGTCGGCAATCGTGATTTCGCCTGGACGAAGGGAGCGCCCGCGACCTTCCAGAGCTCATCGAAAGGCTTGCGCGATTTCTGCGCGGCATGCGGCACTCCGCTCGCCTTCCGCTTCGTTGGCGGCACGACCGTCGACTTCCATTTGGCGACGCTGGACGATCCGACGCTGATCCGCCCCGCCCGCCAGATCGGCATCGAGAGCCGGCTCGGCTGGGTCGGCGACCTCGGGTCGCTGCCGGGCCAGACGACGCAGGAGAATGCCGGCCAAGCCCATGTGACCTCGCTCACGAGCTTCCAGCGCGGCGATGGCGTTCGTTGATCAGCAGGGCCTGATGGCCGCCCGATGTTGACGCCTCCGCCCTCCAGTGCTCTACCTCTCGCCCGGGCCGGCTTAGCTCAGCTGGTAGAGCACCTGATTTGTAATCAGGGGGTCGCAGGTTCGAGTCCTGCAGCCGGCACCAATAAAATCAATGGGTTACGATTTTGAATTCGACCGCGAATTCGAGCCAGCATTCACCTGGCATTCACGCGGAGGTTGCGGCAGAGGTGCCTTCGGAGTGCTCTCGCTGGCAAATCAGGTGGCCCGCTCCCGCGAGCTGATGGGCCTTGTGCTCCGATCAGCGCCTTCTCCGGCCCTGCGGTGCGCTGGGGGATAACCGGGTCTCTGCCCG
>JANPDA010000137.1:0-36571 GCA_031431235.1 Hyphomicrobiaceae bacterium | reverse complement strand
GACCTCCTCGCCTTCCTCGCCGACCGACTCGAGGTGCATCTGCGCGAGCAGGGCGCCCGCCACGACCTGATCGATGCGGTGTTCTCGCTGCCCGGTCAGGACGATCTCGCGCTCATCGTTCACCGCGTGAATGCGCTCGGCGCTTTCCTGGCGACCGAGGACGGCGCGAACCTGCTCGCCGGCGTCAAGCGGGCGCAGAACATCCTGAAAATCGAGGAGAAGAAGGACAGGCGCACGTTCGCGGGCGCGATCGATGCCGCGCTGCTCTCATCGCCCGAGGAGAAGGCACTCGCCGCCGCCATCGCGAAGACCGCGTCCGACACGCAAGCCGCGATCGCCGTCGAAAGCTTCAAGGGCGCGATGGCCGCGCTTGCCGAGCTGCGCCCGGCGGTCGACGCTTTCTTCGAGCAGGTGACCGTCAATGTGCCGGACGCCGCCGTGCGCGAGAACCGCCTGAGGTTGCTCGCGGGCATCCGCACGGCGACCAGCGGCGTTGCCGATTTTTCCCGGATCGCGGGGTGATGGCCAAAGCAGCTCCACCACCCGGCATCCCGGACGACGCCGAATGGCGGCAATCCGGGACTCCATCACGAGCTCCGAGCCCGCCGCGAAGATCCCGGCTCGCGCTGGCGCACGGCCGGGATGACGGGTGGTGAGCATTAGAGCCGCCGCCCCAGCATCATGAGCAACTTGCCCTCGACTCTCCGGCGGCGCACCGGCGCGAGCCCGGCGCGCTCGTAGAAGCTCACATTGGCTGCGTCCGCCGCGGTCACCACGTGGACGGCGGGCACGCCTTGCCGCTCCAGGTGGGCGCAGAACGCCTCGACCAATCGGCGGCCGATGCCGCGACCCTGCCATCCCGGCTTCACGTTCACATGCAGATGCGCGGGGTAGGCGGCGCACTCCTTGGCAAAGACGCGGAAGTAAGCGATCTCGCCGAACGCGGGCACGCTCGCAACATCCTCGTTCGCGCCGACCAGATAGCCGACCGCGGAGCCATCATCAGCACGCGCGACCAAGCATTCGCAAAGGTAGCGATAGACATAGCGGTCGAGCCAGCAGTGGCGGAACTGCTCGCGCTCGCCGACGGAGGCGAACACTCTGCGGGCGGCGGTCGCAAAGAAGATCGCCTCGACCTCCTGATCGACGCGTGCAAGATCCGACGCTGCGCCAAACGGCAGAACGCGAACGCCGCCAATTGCCTCACGACGGCTCGTCATCCGACCTCTGCGCCAGCAGCACCGTGACAGTCGCGATGATGTCGTCCACGCTCGCCCCGCGCGATAGGTCCGAGCAGGGCTTGGCGAACCCCTGCAGCACCGGGCCGATCGCGCGAGCGCCCGCCAGATACTGGGTGAGCTTGTAGCCGATGTTGCCCGCATCGAGGTCGGGAAAGACGAGCACGTTCGCTTGCCCCGCAACGCCCGCCTCCCCCTTTGCCTTCTTCGCCGCAACGGCCGGCGAGAGCGCCGTATCGGCCTGCAACTCGCCGTCGATCGCGAGACCGGGCGCCCGCAAGCGCACCAGTGCCAGCGCCTCGCGCACCTTGTCCACATGCGGGTGGGTTGCGCTGCCGTGCGTCGAGAACGAAAGCAGCGCGACCTTCGGTACCACCCCGAGCAAGGCCGCCGCGCTCGCCGCCGAGGCAATCGCGATGTCGGCAAGCATCGAGGCGTCGGGATCGGCATTGACCGCGCAATCGGCAAAGACGAGCGGCGCGCGGCCCGGCACCAGCATCAGAAAAAAGCTCGACGGCGTCTCGATGCCCTCGGCGAGCCCGATCGTCATCTGGCCTGCCTCGATCACCCGGCGGGTCGGATTGGTAACGCCGGCAACGAAGGCATCCGCCGCACCGGTCGCCACCAGCTGGCCCGCGAAATAGAGGGGCTTGCGCAGCAGACGAGCCGCCATCGCCGGCGTGAGGCGCTCGCGCCGGGCGGCGAGTGCGGCGGCGAGCATTTCCAACTCCGTGTCCGAGGCCGGATCGCGAATGCTGAGCCCGTCAGCTGCCATGCCGAGCGCGCCGAGCTGCGCCCGCACGGCCGCGTCCGCACCGATCAGCAGCGGCACGGCCAAGCCATCGTCGGCCAACCGGCGTGCTGCCCGCAGCACCCGCTCGTCCCCGGGCTCGGGCAGGGTGACGACCAGGTTGCGCCCTCTGATGCGAGCGCGTGCGCGCTCGAGAATGTCCATCGCTGGCAGCCTTCAGCTGCTCTTGCCGCCATCGCCTTTGGGCACACGAGGCGGCAGCGGCTCGACCGGCCCGCCGGCCTTCTTCCAGGCGGCAAATCCACCGTCGATGTGGGCGACGGGACCCAGCCCCATGGTTTGCACGGTCTCGGTCGCCAGCGCCGAGCGCCAGCCGGCCGCGCAATGGAAGACGAATTTCTTATCCTCGCCGAACACCGGCTTGAAATAAGGGCTCTCGGGATCGATCCAGAATTCGAGCATGCCGCGCGGGCAATGGAAGCTGCCGGGAATGCGCCCCTCGATCTCGAGCTCGCGCGGATCCCTGAGGTCGACGATCACCACGTCATCGCGACCGAGCAGCTTCATCGCCTCGGCAGCGGGGATCTCCTCGATCGCGGCCTTGGCCTCGGCGAGCATGGCCTTGTAGCCTTTCTTCAGTGGCTTCGGCATATGCGTCTCCTATGCGGTCTTCTGGGCGAGGTAGTACTTTGCCATCCAATCGAGATAGCCGAGCTTGAAAGCCAGCGCCACGAGGCCCAGCAGCAGCCCCTCGACCAGCATACCTTCCAGGGAGGCAACGAGGCCTGCGAAATAGATGGTGCCGGACAGGATGCGGTAGAGCGTCGGCCAGTCCCAGCGCCGCGGGGTGCCGCGCCAGGCCCGCTGACCGAGCACCGATTTGGTCGCCCATTTGCTGTCGTCCTTGGGCGCGGTGAAGATGAACGGATTGATGATGATGAAGAACAGGCAGAGCCCGATCGGCACCAGTGCATAGAGGCCGAGGTCGCGGATCGTGCCGACGGCCCAGATCAGCGCAAGCGCGGCCGCAAGCCGCGTCGTCACGCACCAGGGGTTGCTGCGGCCCGCCCAGTGCCTGTCGCTCCAACTCGCCATGCCACTCCCCACCCAATCCATGCCTCACGGCGCCGGCCACAGCTCGCTGGTATCGCCCCTGAGCCAATATGTGAAGAGGCCCGCCCATTCCTTGACGACGAGGTCGGCGCGCCTGAGCCCTTCGGAGGGGCGCTCGAAGAAGCGCCAGAGATCGCTCGGGCCGCGCGTGCGGAAGTCGACCGGATAGGGGATGACGGCGAGGCCAGCCTTGCGAAAGCACGCAACCGCTCGCGGCATGTGATGGGCCGAGGTGACGAGCAGATAGCGGCCTCCCGGCGGGAAACCCTCGCGCAGCAACAACTCGCGCGTCATGCTGGCGTTCTCGGCCGTGGTGCGCGATTTGTCCTCGAGCAACAGTCGTGCCGGCGCCAAGCCGAGCCCGAGCAGGATTCGGCGTGCGGCTTCGGCCTCGCTCATCGAGGCGTAGATGATCTCAGCCGCACCGCCCGAGAAAATGACCCGCGTTGTCGGGAAGAGGCGGGCAAGCACGATCGTCGCCGTCACGCGCTCGCCCGCCTCGTTCATGGTGTCGGCATGGCGTGCAACCGTGACGACGGTGTCGAGCATGCCACCCAGCACGATGATGGCGTCCGGCTTGGGCAAGGCGGCAAGATCGGGCAGGGCAAAGCGGTCTTCGAGCGGAAGTGTCAGCCAATGCGCGACGGGCGAGAGGCCGAGCACCAGCAGCGCGCCGACCGATAGCGTCGCCAGCCTCAGCCCCCAGCGCGCACGCCAACGCCCGGCCGCCAGCATCAGTCCGATCAACGCGAGGAACAGCAGCAGACTCGAAGGCTGCGCGACGAACCAGATCGCCTTGGAAAGGATGAAGCCCATCGCCTGGCTCGCCTGACGCATCATGAGTGGAGGCAGCATCAGCCGCCCCGGCGCGATGGCCGGGGCGGTTCATGGCGGATCAGGCCGTTCAGCCGTTCGGGCAAGGCACTTTCTGCAGGAAGCTCTTGTCGGCGTGACCCTTGATACCGCCCTTCTCCACTGGGCACCAGAACCCGCGCAACGCGCAGAACCGTTTCCACTTGACCAGGATCTCGCCGCGGCTCGCGGTCGCGATCACCGCCGAGGTCGAGAAGGCCGTGGCCCTGATGTTGAGGCCAGGGGTGCCGACCACTCTGAAGCAGCCATAGCCGCTGCTGGCCGCATCGGCGGCACCAGTCGCCGTGAGCGCGGCAAGACCGAGGGCCGCGGCAAGCACGGCTCTGCGGATGTTTTTCATGTCTTTCTCCTGACAAACGCGATGGCAATTGAAGGCTGAGGGCTGACGCCCGCTTTCCCCGGCAGCCCCGGCCACCCCTGATGGGGTACCCCGAAACGCCGCCTCGACACGACAGCGACCATAGCGACGATCCGCGGCGCGGGGAAGCCGATCGCGACGGCGGACTGGAGCCGAGTGGACCGCCCGGCCACGCGCGAGGCCGGGCGGGAGAGCGTGATCAATATCCGACCGTGCGATCGTGCCTGCGCAGCCAGCGCCAGAAGCCCCAGTGCGGGCGAGGGTTGTCGGCATAGCCATAGCCGCTGCCATTCCCCGAGCCATAGCCACTGCCGTAATCGTCACCATTGTCGCTGCTCTCGACGGTGCCCGTATCGTCGTCGGCCTGGCCGTCGTCATTGGCGAGGTAAGGCGTGAAGGGCCGCGTCACGGCCAGATAGTCCTGGCGCACATAGCCCGTGATCGTGCGGTTGCGGGCATCGCGTGCCTCGACCGGGCACCAGCCATCCTCGCACTCGCCGCAGTTGTGGATGCCGGTCGCGTCGTGGCGAAGGATGCCGACCACGCGGCTCGACTCTTGCGCCCGAGCCCGGACATTCACCTCGTCATACCGGCTGAGGCCGATGACATGATAGTCGAGCGTTTCGCCGCGCTTGTCGAGGGCGAGATACTGGTTGTTGGCCCAGCCGTTCACATCGCGGCCATCGGCGTCCTCATAGGTGAGCTCGGTCCACTGGCCGCGGCGGTCGCCGGTCGTGACGAGCCGGCGTGCGTCGAAGGGCACGTTGGCGACGACACGAGAATAGCTGCCGGGGCGCGAGCGCAGGTGCAAGCCGTCGCTGCCGGGCACGTCGACCACGCGGTAGCGGGTCTGCGGGTCGCGATAGGATGCGGCATCCGCGGTGCTGGCCAGTGGGGCGGCGAGAGCGAGCGAGAGACCGAGAAGGCCAATCGCGAGGGTGTGGGTGGTCCGCATGGTGTTGCTCCGTTCGTTCGGACCAAGGAGTGCTTTCTCCCTGTTGGCGACGATCAAAGCAGGATGGCGCTGAAGCGGCTCTGAATGGGCCGTTCATCGGGCGGTCAGATTCGCGGCCGGCCAGACGGCGAAGACGGTAAATTTTCCTCTTCGCCTGTTCCTTCGGAAACACGCAGCCACAGCTCTCCCAACCTAGATGTTGTGCATTGGAACAACGAAGTCGGCGGGCGCCAAGGCCAGCACAAACAAGATCAGGGGATCGCCATGACACAATTGAACAGCTATGAGCAGCTGCTGCTCGAGAGCATCAACCGGGCCCGGCTCGATCCGGCGGGGGAGGCCGCGCGCCTCGGCATCAACCTCAACGAGGGGCTGGCGGCAGGCACCATCTCGGCCGCGCCCAAGCAGGTGCTGGCGCCGAGCGATCAGCTGCTCGCAGCCGCCAAGGGCCATTCCCAGGTGCTGTCGCAGCACGCGGAGGTGTTCGACAGCGTGTTCGATGGCGTCGGCTACGTGCACAACAGCGTCGGCGACGGCACGCCTGGATCGCGGATCGCGGCGACCGGCTACGCCGATACCTCGAGCTTCCTGCGCAACGAGAACGTCGCGCTGTCCTGGGCGACCGGCACGCCCAACATCCTCGACATGGTGCAGCAGCAGCACAACGGCCTCTTCATCGACACCTGGGACAGCGGTCGCGGCCACCGCATCGCCATGCTCGCCGACGGCATTCGCGAGATCGGGATCGGCGTCGTGCAGAACAATCTCGGTGGCCAGACCGTAGTGGCGACCACCGAGAATTTCGGCCGCTCCGGCACCGCCAACTTCCTGACCGGCGCCGTCTACAACGATCGCGACGGCGACAACACCTACGATATCGGCGAAGCGGTGGCGGGCGTTACGGCTTCAGCGACCAAAGCCGGCATCGCGGCCGGCAGCGACACCACCGGATCGGGAGGCGGCTATGCGATCCGGGCCGATGGCGGCACCTACAAGGTCACGTTTTCGGGCGGCGATCTCGTCAATCCGGTCTCGGCCTACGTCGTCTCGGGCACGCAGAACGCCAAGCTCGACCTCGTCGACGGCCACGAGATCCATGGCTCCGCCAGCACCCAGCTCTCGACCAACGCAACCGACCTGAAGCTGCTCGGCATCGCCAACATCACCGGCTGGGGCAACAGCGGCGCCAACGTGATCGAGGGCAACTCCGGCAACAACACGTTGAGCGGGCTCTCGGGCAACGACACGCTGATCGGCAATGGGGGCAACGACTGGCTGATCGGGGGCAACGGTCGCGACGTGCTGATCGGAGGCGCGGGCAGTGACCGCTTCGACTTCAACGCGATCGCCGAGAGCGGCACCGGCGCGACCACGCGCGACCTGATCAGGGACTTCGCGCGCGGCGTCGACCTGATCGACGTTTCGACCATCGACGGCAACGGCGCGGCGGCGGGTGATGCCTTCAAGTGGATCGGGACCGCCTCGTTCGCCGGCGTTGCCGGCGAGCTGCGCACCTGGTGGGTCGACAACGCCGGAACCGCCAACGACCAGACCATCATCTCCGCCGACATCAATGGCGACGCGCTCTCCGATTTCCGCATCGAGCTGACGGGCGTCGTCCACCTGCAGGCTGCGGATTTCGCGCTGTAGTCGATCACACGGCGAGGCGGCGGCGACCGATGAGCTGCCGCCTCAACTCCCCTTCTCGCCCGACCTCGCCCGGTAGAGCGAGGTGCCGGCCGTATCCTGGCCCGCCTCGACGATGCCGCGGCGGATGGCGCGGGTGCGGGTGAAGAACTCCTCCAGCATCGCCCCGTCGCCCCAGCGGATCGCCCGCTGCAATTGCGCCAGATCCTCGTTGAAGCGGCCGAGCATCTCGAGCACGGCCTCCTTGTTGTTGAGGAAGACGTCGCGCCACATCACGGGGTCGGAGGCGGCGATGCGGGTGAAATCGCGGAAGCCGCCGGCCGAGAATTTGATCACCTCGCCCTTCGTCACCGCCTCGAGGTCGTCGGCGGTGCCGACGATGTTGTAGGCGATCAGGTGCGGCACGTGGCTGGTGATCGCCAGCACGAGGTCGTGATGGGTCGCATCCATCACCTCGACTTTGGAGCCGCAGGCTTCCCAGAAGGCCTGCAGCCGCTCGACCGCAGCCGGCGCCGTGCCCTCGACTGGCGTCAGGATGGTCCAGCGGCCGTCGAACAGCTCGGCGAAGCCCGCCTCGGGTCCGGAGTTCTCGGTACCTGCAATCGGATGCCCGGGGATGAAATGCACGCCTTCGGGGACATGCGGGCCGACGTCGGCGACGATCGCGCCCTTGACCGAGCCGACATCGGTGAGGATCGCGCCCTGGTGCAGATGGGGAGCGATTTCCGCAGCGATCGCGCCGCACACCCCAATCGGCACGCACAGGATGACGAGGTCGGCGCCGGCGACGGCTTCTGCCGCCGTCGCGTAGGCCTTGCTGACGAGCCCGAGTGCGAGGGCCTTCTCCCGGGTCGCCTCGCTCTTGGCGTGGCCGACGATCTCAGCGGCCAGGTGGCCCCGGTGCATGGCATGCGACAGCGAGGAGCCGATCAGCCCGATGCCGATCAGCGCGACCCGCTCGAACATCGGTTTACCGAGCGCCGTGGTCATGCCGGACCCGTCATGAAATCGGCGAGGGCTGCCACCACTTTCGCATTCTCCTCGTCGGTCCCGATCGTGAGGCGCAGGCAGTCGGGCAAACCATAGCCCGTCATGCCGCGCAGGATGATGCCGCGGCTCTTCAGGAACGTGTCGGCGTCTGCCGCCGTGCGCCCCTTCTCGGCGGGAAAGCGGATCAGATGGAAGTTCGTCACGCTGTCGGTGACCTTCAGGCCGATCCGGCCGAGCTCCTCGGCGTACCGCTTCAACCATTTGTCGTTGTGGACGAGATTGGCCTCCACATGCGCCGTGTCGGCGAGTGCAGCCGTCGCGGCCGCAATGGCGCCCCCCGTCACGTTGAAGGCGCCACGGATGCGATTGAGCACGTCCGCCACCGCCGCTGGGCAATAGGCCCAGCCGATCCTGAGGCCGGCGAGGCCGTAGATCTTGGAGAAGGTGCGGGTCATCACCACGTTCCCAGCTGTCGCGACCAGCTCGATTCCAGCCTCGTAATCGTTGCGCCGCACGTACTCCGCATAGGCCGCATCATAGACCAGCAGCACATGGGCCGGCAGACCGCGGTGCAGCCGCTTCACCTCGTCGAACGGCAGATAGGTGCCAGTGGGATTGCCTGGATTGGCGAGCCAGACGAGGCGCGTGCGCTCGGTCACACGGCTCAGGATCTCGTCGACATCGACTTTCAGATCATGCTCGGGGGCTACGACCGGCGTCGCGCCCGCCGTCCTGGTCGCGATCTCGTAGACGAGGAAGCCATGCGCCGTCTGGATCGCCTCGGTGCCGGGGCCGAGATAGGCGTGCGCCAGCAGGCTGAGCAGCTCGTCCGACCCCGCTCCGCACACGATCCGGTCGGGATCGAGGCCGTAGAGGGCGCCGATCGCACGCCTCAGCGGTCCGGCCGATCCATCCGGGTAGCGGGCGAGACCATTGGCATCGGCCCGGAACGCCTCGACCGCCTTGGGGCTCGCCCCGAGCGCGCTCTCGTTGGAGGAGAGCTTCACCGGCTTCACTCCGCCCGGCAGGGCGCTGCCGCCCGGGACGTACTGGCTGATCTCCAGAATGCCTGGCTGTGGCACGGGCCCGGTCATGGGATTCTCCTCGCAAGCTCTGGACTTGCCACGTCGGGCCGCCCGCGGGACGCTGATAGGCGGTCGGGGCCGAAAATGCAAAGAAGAGATTGACTTTCGGGCCCGTCGGCCCATCTAGACCGGCTGTCCAACGCGACGGTCGGCTCGAAGGCCCGCGCAAGATCGGACGATGGTGGGGCAATGACCGAGACGGTGCTCGAATCCCCAGTGAAGGCCGTGGACAAGCGCCTCCAGGTCGATGACCCGGACAGCCTCGTCATGCGCTTTGCCGCGTCCGACCCGCTGCAGCTCGAGGGCGGCGGCGTGCTCGCGCCGTTCCAGCTCGCCTACCAGACCTATGGCGAGCTGAACGCGCGGAAATCCAATGCGATCCTCATCTGCCACGCATTGACCGGCGACCAGCACGTCGCCAATGAGCATCCCGTGACCGAGAAGCCCGGCTGGTGGGAGCTGATGATCGGGCCCGGCCGGCCGGTCGACACCAACCGCTTCTTCGTCATCTGCTCGAACATCATCGGCGGCTGCATGGGCTCGACTGGTCCGGGCTCGACCAATCCTGCCACCGAGCTGCCCTACGGCACCGATTTTCCCGTCATTACGATCGCCGACATGGTGGTCGCCCAGGCGAGGCTGATCGACCGCCTCGGCATCGAGGACCTGTTCTCGGTGATCGGCGGCTCGATGGGCGGCATGCAGGTGCTCGATTGGGCGGCGCGCTATCCCTCGCGCGTCTTCACCGCCGTCCCGATCGCGACCGCTTCCCGCCATACCCCCCAGAACATCGCCTTCCACGAGGTCGGCCGCCAAGCCGTGATGGCCGATCCCGATTGGGCGGAAGGCCACTATCTGCGCGTCGGCAAGGTGCCGCGCAAGGGCCTCGCAGTCGCCCGGATGGCCGCCCATATCACCTATCTGTCGGAGCAGGCGCTGCACGACAAGTTCGGGCGCAAGCTGCAGGCGCGCGAGGAGAAGACATTCTCCTTCGACGCCGATTTCCAGGTCGAGAGCTACCTGCGCCACCAGGGCAAGGGCTTCGTCGAGCGGTTCGACGCCAACAGCTATCTCTACATCACCCGCGCCATGGACTATTTCGACCTCGCGGCGGCCCATGGCGGCAAGCTCGCCAACGCCTTCCGCGAGACGCCAACCCATTTCTGCGTCGTCTCCTTCACCAGCGACTGGCTCTATCCGACCCGGGAGAACCGGGCGATCGTGCAGGCGTTGAACTCGGTCGCCGCCAATGTGAGCTTCGTCGAGGTCGAGAGCGACAAGGGGCACGATGCCTTCCTGTTGGACGAGCCGGTGCTGTTCCGTACGGTGTCGGGCTTCCTCAACGCCGCCGCACGCCGGCGCGGCCTGCCGTCGGCCGACCAGAGCGGGGAGAGGAGCTGATGCTCGCAACTCACGCGACGGCCGACACCCGCAAGAAGCCACGCATCGACCACCTGCTGATCGCCGAGATGGTGACGCCGGGTGCCCGCGTGCTCGATGTCGGCTGCGGCGACGGCGACCTGCTCGAGTTGCTGGGCGAACGCCGGCAGGTGATCGGGCGCGGCGTCGAGATCAGCCGCGATGGCGTCAACGCCTGCGTCGCGCGGGGCTTGTCGGTGATCCAGGGCGATGCCGACTTCGATCTCGACAACTATCCCGACGCAGCCTTCGACTACGCGATCCTGTCGCTGACGATCCAAGCGTGCGAGCGGCCGCGCCACGTGCTCGAGCAATTGATGCGGATCGGTCGGCGCGCGATCGTCTCGTTCCCCAATTTCGGGCACTGGCGGATTCGTCTGCAATTCCTGCTGACGGGCCGGATGCCGGTAACCGACCGGCTGCCCGACCGTTGGTACGACACGCCCAACATCCACCTCTGCACCATCCGCGATTTCGAGGATCTGTGCCGGACGGTCAAAGCCCATGTGGAGCGCTCGGTCACGCTCGACTCGCGCGGGGATCGCTTCGGCTGGGGACCGACCGAGTTGCAGAACCTGTTCGGCACCCAGGCGGTGTTCCTGCTGTCGCACGAGACCGCCAAGGCGGGCGATCGCAAGCAAGGCTCGCGCTAGTGTTCTGACTCATTCATTTGGTACCTCAAATGAATGGCCAGCCCACTAGCTACCTCCTTGTTTGTGTTCCGTCTTTCCATTCATTGATCCAGCTTCGCCGGAATCGAATGAATGGGCCGGAATACTAGCTGGGGGATCCGGGGCTCAATGCCGCGTGCTGACCGTCACCGATTGCGGCAGCTCACCGGTGAACGCGCCGATGCCGGGCTCGCCGGGGCTGGCAAGACCTGCCGGCATGGCGAGCGGGCGCGAGAAGGGCAGGCCCTCGCAGGCTTCCCACATCGCCTTGAACGAAAGCGCTGCGCGGCGCGCCGACTGCTCGTGGCAGGTGTCGTAGAGCTCGTAGGCGTCCCGGCTCTCCGGGATCCGGCGCATGCAGTCGCCCGACCAGCTCATCAGCGGACCGAGCACCATCTGCTCGTGAGCGTCGAGCAGCGAAGGGTTGCGGGCCCAGCGCAGGCAGACGATCGCGCGGCGGTGGGTCTGCGGCTGCGCCAGGTCGATCCAAGAGGACAACGGCTCCGCAGGCTCGAGCTTGGTGAAAATCACGCCGAGCGTCACGTCGAGGCTGCGCAACTCGCTCGACAGCCCGATCAGCGCTTGGGCTGCCGGCGAGTTGGGCGAGCGGGCGAGCAGGGTCACCATGCGATCGGCCGGCGCGGGCGCCGCAATCACGCTCAGCCGGTCCAGGTAGCAGCCGATGAAGCGCTCCAGGTTTTCCAGCTTCTCTTCATGGCGGACCAACTTGGCCACGCGCGCGCTCTCGAACAATTCCATCTTGCTACCTTGGGTCTTCGCTGGGGGCCGGGATCGCTCACCGGATATCGTGTTGGTGCAAGACGATTAAGCCGTCTTCTCGGTTAAGGAACGATTGCCTCCGGCGAGCCAGGGATGGAAATTTCTCATCCACCCCCTCTGCCGGTCAGCGCTGACCGTCCTTGGCACGGCCACGAGCCCACCACTTGGTGATGCTGTCGTGATCGATGTCGGCCTTGTCCCAATCCGGATTGTCGTTCTCGTCGGCTTCGAGCGTGTGGTCGGCAATCAGCATCGGCTCGGAAGCTCGCTCATCGGTCACTGCCGTCATCCCGGTGCCCTCGAGGTCCTCCCAGGCGAGATCGTCGACCGGGGCGGGCTCAGCCTGCGGATCGCTCCAGGGCTCGCCTTCACCGGCCGCGAGCTCGTCCGCGGTGACCGGCTGCGGTGCGATCCAGTCATCGGCGACCGAATGCTCCTCCAGATCCGAGCCAGCCCGCTCGGAGCCCAGGTCATTTTGTGGGGCGCCCAGCAGGATCGCGTGGTCGGCCTCTGGCTCCTCGTCCTGTGTGCGGGCGCTGGCGATGAATTGCTCGAGCTCATCGGGTGTCGAGACGGCTGGCTCCGGCGCTGACTGTTCGACCCGGTAGTGCTCCTCATCGTCGAGCCGGTCCGCCAGCTCGTCCCGATGCTCGGGGACCGCTGCGAGCGAGGGCAGCGCCGGCAGATCGGGCTCGACCCGCTGCCGTGCCGCCTGGCCCAGGCGGATCCGCCCGGCTGGCTCATGGGTGCCTCCCCGCATGCCGGAGAAGGCCCAATCGAGCATCGACCCGGATTTGGCAGCCGGAGCTGCGGCCTTTGGAGTGGTGGCAGCCGGTGCGAGCTCCCCGGCAAGGGCGGTGACAGAGGGCGCGGACCGAACGGGATGGATGGGCGTGACCGATGCCGGCTCCCGGGCGGGCGGCGCAACCGTCGGCTCGCGGCGTTGGCCGAGCGGGGCGGGGCGCACGGGCGCTGCCTCGGCAACGCGGAAATAGGTCCGCGCCGGGCGCTCGGCTCCCGCGCCGCCGCCAGCACTCGCTCCGCCTTCGACCACACGGATCTCGGCCTGGCGTTGGCGCACCGGCTCGGGCTCCTCGCGGCGGCTGCGGTCGAGCTGCTCGATGGTAGCCGCCTGACGCTCGATCACCGCCTTCTGCTCGCGCATCAGCATCGTGAACTCACCGACCAGCTGGGTCACGTCATAGGCGGAATGGGTCGCTGCAGTTGCCGCTGCGGGCGCAGCCGCGGCATTGATGGCACTGATCGCCGCGCTGCCGGCAGGGGCGGTGTTGCCATTGGCCGCGCCCAGCACAGGCTCCTCGCGGCCACCCTCGTTCGCCCGGCCGAACGGCCAGACCCGGCGTTTCGACTTGGCGGCGAGCCTGATCGAATCGGCTTCGGCCCTGAGCCGCTGGGATTCGGTCTTGGCACGCTCGGTTGCGGCCTCGGCCTCGGCGATCTGGCGGGCGGCATCGCTGCGCACGAGATCCTTCTGGGCTTCGGCCTCGGCTTCGAGACGCGCCTCCTGCAGCCGGGCCTGGTCGGCTTCGGCGCGCTTGGCCGCGCCCATCACCGCGCCGAGGATCATCTCAGGCCAGGCGCCGTTATTGAACTTGTAGATGCGGAAGCCTTCGACCTCGGCATATTTGCTGCGCTGTTGGGCGAGCTTTTTCTGGACATAGCCGGTCGTGAACATCGAGACCGGCACTGGGCGGAAAATGCGCTCGCGCTCGAAGCTCGTGAACAGGTTCGACAGCAGATAGGCTTCGAGCTCGGCGCTCTCGTCCTCGGGCCGGCCCATCGAGCCCCCATTCAAGGGAACCGCCGCGTAGTAGACGCCGCGCCAATTGAACACGACATGGCGCAACACCTCGAACGTTTTCCTGATCGTCTCGTCCTCGTGGATGCCGTGGAACTTCGAAAGAATCTCGATGACGGGCCATTCCTGCGCCTCGCGCATCTTGGGCACCAGCGCCTGGAACCGATTCATTGGCCGGCTGAACGAGACCAGCAGCAGACAGATGTCGACGAACACCGCGATCATCAGCGGGATCCAGTCGCGTTTGCCCAGGCCCACCGTCACATCGCCCATGCGTGCGCCGCTCGTGTTGCTCAGCGATTGGATCGCCCGTTGCTGGTCGGCACGGATCTCGTCGGCCGAGGGCGGCAGCTTGAACTGGAGAGCGCCGGTCAGCGTTGCCGTCAGGCGGCGGAACGCCTCGATCGTTGCTTCCGCGCCCTCGACGGCGGCGATCTCGGGGTTCTCCAGCTCGGGGAGCTGATCGATCGCCTTGACGACGCCGCGCAGTGCAGTCTGGAGCTGGGGATCGGGGCAGGTGAAATTCGCCCCTTGCTCATCGGAGAAGGACGATTTCTCGGCGCGGTCGGCGAAATCGGCGCGGAATTGGCGCAATTGGGGATCGGTGCGGAAGGCATTGAAACCGGTGACGGCACGGTCGAGCTTGCGGCCGAGCTGGCGCAGAAAATCGTTGCGGGTGCCGTCGGCGGCAACCGTCGACTTGTCCTGCATCACGACCTTGGCGAGATCGGCGTCGAGCCCGGAGACCTCGTCCTTGACGGCCCCGATGCGCTCCTTGACGAACTGGCCGGCGAACGAGAAACGGGTGGCGTCGGCTTCGCGCAGGCGGCGGCGCGGACCGTCGCCCGGCTTGCTGTTGGGGCAGGAATTGCCCTTGGCGACCTCATCGGCCGCCTTCTGCGTGGAAATCACGGTCAACGCATCGAGCGTCGTCAGCAGCTGGGCCAGACGCGTCTCGGCGCCATGCAGCGAGGATTGCACCTGGGTGACGGCGCTTTCGGCGGAGCGCGAGGCTTCCGAGCGCGATTCGAGGAACTTCCAATAGAAGCCGAAACCAAAGCCGACCGAGATCAGCGACAGGAACAAATAGCCGCCGATGAACAGCAGCTTTACCGCGGAGCTGATCGGCGAAAAAATCTGATCGAGCAGCCAGATGATCATCAGCATCAGCATGGCGACCGACATGCCGAGCGCGATCTTCAGCGCGAAGTCGACCTGGCCCATGTTGGCCTGCACGAGCTCGAGCATGCCCATGTAGGTGGAGATCCAGGACAGGATGCCCAGGCCCGCCACCAGCAGCATTCGCTTCCAATCGGAGCGGCGCGGAGTCGGGATGTCGCTGGTTGCGGAGACTGCCCGTGCCGGGCGGGTGCGCGCTGTGCTCGCGGTCCGCGAGTCCTTCAGGTCTTTCATGGCTTACGCCGGGTGCTCCCTCATGCGAACGACGCGGAAAGCAGGTCCGCGAGCCGCTGTACCGACAGCGGCTCGACGTTGCCCCAAGAGCCCATGCGGGCCCTCCCCCGATCGCTACGCCACATCTGCTGCTCGAATTTCTGCTTCACCTCCCCTCGTGATCCGGGGTCAGTTCTTGCGGTTCAATTGGGCCAATCTATGACCGGTTGCCGCAACGGCGGGGAAAGGCGAAATTGTGGCGGACAAGACTTCCGCTCGACTGGACGAGCACCCAGGCGGCTACTGCACGCTCTTGGATTTGGTCGCCTTCTTCGTCGCCTGGGCTGCGGCGACCACCGGCTCGATCTTGGCTTCGGAAGCGAGCTCTTTCAGCAACTCCTCGACCAGGGGTGTTGCCACCTGGGCGGCATGGAGCTTGCGCGCCCAGGGCTCGCGCGTGTTGCCGGTCCCGATCACGACGACATAGGAAAAGGCCGCACCGCTCGCGAACTGGAAGCCGCCAGCCGCCCAGGCATCGACCGTCGCATCCTGGTCGAGGGTCACCATGGTGCCGGTCTTGCCGAAGTGGAGCCGCACGCCCGGCTTTCTGTCCGCGCACCAGTCCGAGATGCTCTTCATGGTGCCGATGCGCTCCTTGCCGACGACAGTGCACAACGGCGCCGACAGGAAGGTGCGCAACAGCTCGTGGCTCGACACCTTGATGATCTCGTTGGGCACGATCGCCGATTCGGTCCCCGCCACATCGGCACCGGCCGGCAGCTCGATCGCGCGGTCATAGTGCTTGATCAGGGTCGGCAGCGGCACCGGGGTCCGGCCTTGGCCGGTCAGTGCTGCCAGCACGACGGCCGCCATCTGGTGGACCCGACGCGGGCTGGCCGTGACCAGACCCCGGACCACGGCCGTCGACGGCGGCGTGCCCTCGCCCGAAGCGTCGCGCGGCGGCATGGTGAGGCCGAGCTTCCCGATCAGCCGCGCGATGCGTGCCTGGCCGAGTTGGGCGGCGCGCCATTCGATCGGCGTGCTGAGCGAGCAGGCAAACGCGATCCGTGCCTTGCGTCTCTGGCGCAGCGTGCCATCGCCCTTGAGGCAACTGTCGAGGCCTTTGGCGGGAGCGTTTGTGTCCACATAGAGCGTCTCGGGCGTGTCGCGCCCTTCGTTGGCGATGGCGATCGCAGCGACGATTTTGCCGATGGAGGCGATCGCGCGGGTCTCGCGCTCGGGCTCGTACTGGCCGGTTTGGCGGTCACGTGCGACGGGCGAGCCGAAGTAGTCCGCATCGTCGCCCGCCTCGAAGTAGCGCACGATCTCGCCTTTGCGATTGGCGGCAACCACGACGATGCTCGGCAACTTCTTGTCCGGCGCATCCTTCAGCTCAGCCCGATCGAGCGTGAATGCCGGATCGATCTGGGCGGCATACTGCTTCTGGATGGCCGCCAGCCGCTCCTGGATTTTCGAGCGGAACCGCCGGTTCTCGACCACATCGAGGGTCAGCGTCACGCCACGCACATAGTCACGCCAGGCGAAGCCGAACTCGTGCTTCATCTCCTCGCGCGCGCCGTAGCGCGCATCGGGAATGAGCATGTTGGCGCGATAGGCGGGATTTGCTTCCGCCGTCTTTGCCCGCACCGGGTCGATCTCCTCCAGCGCCTTCTGCAGCGTCGGGCGCACTTGGGGATCGGGGGGGCCGCCCGCAATCTGGGTCAACTCGAACCAGACCGCTTTCTGCTCGGCCTCGCCCGCGATCAGCGCGCTCGCGCATTTGCGGGCCCGCACGTCGACGATGTGGCGCCAGCGATCGAGCCGCACGGCATTCAGCTTCTCGCTGCCTTCGAGCAGGATGATCGGCCTGTTGACGGCGGAGGCCAGCACGAACTGCTCGGCGAGCGTCAGGTCCTTGGCGGCCTTGCCGAACACGATCCGGCTCGCGACCTCGACGCCGTGCAGAGACTGACCGCCGGTCCGCTGGGCGAGCCACAGGTGGTTCGCCGTCCATTCCTTCAGCAGCTTGGGGGACCCGCCCTTGGTCAGCGTCCAATAGATGACCGGGGCATCCCACCACTCGCCGAACTTGCGGCCCAGCTTCTGGAAGGCGCTCTCGGTGGAGCGGGGCGGCGTCTTGTAGATCACGCGCGACAATTGCATCGGCAGCGTCGAGCCGCCGACACCGATCCGAAGGCCGCCGGCCGCGATCGAGTGCTCGATCGAGGAGAGGGGAATTTTCAGGACCCCGATCAGGTCGATGCCGAACGGATTGATCCAGGTCCCGATGTTGCGGTCCTCGTGGTAGACGAGGCAGCGCCAGTAGCCGTCGGGCACGGTCTGCACGGGAATGGATTTGTGATCGGGATGGGCCGCATAGCCCGAGTCGAGCTCGATCACACTATCTGTCGTGTTGAAGTCTCGCTGGCTGTCGAGACTCGCGTCGAACGTGCCGACGAACTCGCCTTCTTTGTCGTAGATCGCGGTCGCCAGCCAGCGCTCGCTGTCATAGTGCAGCTTGGGCGCCATCCAGACCTGTCCGGCAATGCCGCGAATGGGCGCGAAAACGTAGACGAGCAGCACGGCGAAGATCACATAGGCGACTGCCGCCGCCAGCACGTAGCGCAGCTTGCCCAGGCGCGGATTGAACAGCAGCACGTTGAGGGCGAAGCGGCTGATCTGGACCGGCAACGCCAGCGCCAACTCCACGGCGTATGACAGCATTCGGAACAGCAACAGCATCGGCCACAGCGCCTCTGGAATGGGGGCACCGGACCGCACAGGCTCCCCGCAGACCCCTTGAACGGATGTGCTCCTAGGCTGGCTTGTGGCCTTTTTTGCGGCTGCTTGGCGCACAGCCATGCTTTGGCGGGTGTTGAGAAATCGGGCAATACCATTGGACCCGTTCGCCCGGACGAGAGTGCAGATCCGGGGCCCAGCACAAGGCTCGGCCACAGGCCACACTATGCTCTGATTGCCGGATACAAATCTTTTGCCTTCGGAAACTTTCTCCTGGTTCCCGGATCGGCGTTCGAGCTTGGCTCTCACTTGTCCGGGATGGCGGGTGCACCTGTTTTCGATTTTTACACAAGCTCGTTGGCGGGAGGCGAGCTTTGCCGACGGGTTTAGATGCCGAATTCCGAATAGGGGATGAAGTCGACGAGGTCGCCGGGCCGGATCGCGGTCACATCCTCGGCGACCTCGATCAATCCGTCCGACGCTCGCAGCGACGTGATGAGGCCCGAGCCATCGCGGGGATATTTGAGCGCGACCGGCCCATCAGGCTCGATCCGCAACATGGCGCGCCAGAACTCACGCCGGCCCGGCTTCTTGCTCGCAAGCTCGAAGCCCGCCCGCACGCGAAAGCGCACCGGCTCGGTTGGGCTTTCTCCGCCGAGCCGCCTGATCAGCGGGCGCGCGTAGAGCAGAAAGCAGACGAACACGGCGACCGGATTGCCGGGCAGCCCCAGATAGAGGCAGCGGCCGATCTGGCCAAAGAACATCGGCCGGCCGGGCTTCACCGCGATCTGCCAGAGGTGGCGATGGCCGATTTCCGCGAGCGCGGCCGCGATATGGTCCTCCTCGCCCTGGCTCGCACCGCCCGAGCTGATGATGAGATCGCTCGCAGCAGCCGTCTCGGCCAGGGCCTTGCGGACCAGTGCGCGATCGTCGCGCAGGATGCCGATGGGGCGGGGCCGGGCACCCGTCGTGCGCACCAGTGCTTCGAGCATGGGCGCATTGGCGTCGTGAACCTGACCCGGCGCCAGCTCCTGCCCGGCCGGCACGACCTCGTCACCCGAGGAGACGAGCGCGACCCGCAACCGTGTCCAGCATGCCAAGTCGGCAACCCCCGCCGAGGCCAGACCGGCAATCTCCTGGGGCCGCAGGCGCTGCCCGGCGCTGACGATCGGATCGCCCGCCGCCAGATCCTCGCCCGCCCGTCTGCGATTGGCGCCAGTCTCGAGCCCAGCTGGCAGCCACGCGAACGCCGCGGCCCCGGCCTGCTCGATGCGGACATCTTCCTGCATCGCGACAGTGTCGAGGCCATCGGGTATGACCGCACCGGTGAAGATGCGAACAGCAGAGCCCGGCGACAGGTCTCCAGCCAATGGCGCGCCGGCGGCAGCACGGCCAGTGACCGGTAGCCGGTTGCCGGCGGCCGGGTCGTAGTCGCGGCTCGAAAACGCATAGCCGTCGACAGCCGCGTTGGCATGACCGGGCACCGGCCTCCGCGCTGCGACCGTCGTGGCCGCGATCCGCCCGAGCGCCTCGAGGAGAGCGACCTGCTCGATCGTCCCGACCGGCGCCACCCGCGCACCAATCAGCTCGAGCGCCTCGCGGTGAGTGAGGCGATCCTGGTCGGTGAAAAAACAATCGTCCACAGGGCGATTCGGCATCCTCGGCTCCCGCTGTCACCAAGGCGGAATGCGCCCCGTGTCATGCCAGGTGAAGGAGAGCAGGTTTTGGGAGCGGCGGGAAGCGTCCGGCGACTGCCGCACGGCACCGCTGCCTCGGTCCGGACCAGCGATCATGGCAGCAACGGCCCACCTCGCGGCAACCATCCATCGGCAGATTAGAACGCATACACCAGGATGAAAACACCGACGCCGATGGCTGGACCGGCCAGTGCTGCCAAAATGGCAAGTGCCAACGACTTCGTCATACCAGCTACTCCACGCAACAGCGCTCGAGCAACCACCCTCTGGAGCTAGTATATATCCTAATGCGCTGGCATTTGCACTCCACTCTGGTGGCCCGCGAGAAGATTTTTTTCA
The DNA here is from genome assembly GCA_031431235.1 of Hyphomicrobiaceae bacterium. GTDB lineage: Bacteria > Pseudomonadota > Alphaproteobacteria > Rhizobiales > Hyphomicrobiaceae > JANNSW01. Next base: position 16,705 of record JANPDA010000137.1, on the reverse strand, counting down.
CGTGCATGAACAGGCAAGGTACAATCCTGAGCACTTGCCGGATTTTGTCGACCATCGCCCGCTGGCACCCCCGTGTGGGCCGCAGCACGGCCTGTGGCGCTGCATTGACTTTTTCCGCGATCTCCGCTTGCTGGCCACAGATTGACCAAGAGGCTCGTCCAAGGATCTGGGCGATGCTGAGCCGGGCCGGTTCATGGTCAGGCTCGCGGGCAGCGGTTGTGCGTGGGGACTCGCATGGGACAGTCGATTGCAGTGATGAATACCAAGGGCGGCGTCGGCAAATCGACGACCGTCATGGCGCTCGCCGAGACGCTTGCCATCTTCCACGGCAAAACGGTTCTCGTCATCGATTCGGATTCGCAGGCGAGCATCAGCACGATGCTGATGCCGGTCAGCCGCTGGGAGACGATCGAGCGCCAGCAGCACACGCTCGTCGATTATCTCTCCGCCGTCGTGCTCGCCAAGACGCCCAAGGATTGGAAGCAGTATGTTGCAAGCGGCGTCTCCGATGTGGACGACGTGCAGTCGATCTACCTGATGCCGAGCCATATGGAGCTGTCGCTGTTCGAGCGCGAGGTTTCCGCCGAGAAGCGGGAAGCGGAGCTGCGCGCCGCCATTCGCATGCTGCTCGACGAGGCCAAACGCTATTTCGATGTGGTGCTGGTCGATTGCCCGCCCGGGCTCTCCGTCGTGACCGAATGCTGGGTGCGCGAAGCGGACCACTTCCTGCCCCCGACCAAGCCCGACTACCTGTCGGCTCGTGGCCTGACCATCCTGCGCAGCTTCCGCGAGCGCTTCGCCGAGCAGGGCTTTGCCAATCTGCTCGGGGTTCTGATCACCATGAAGGACCCCCTCGCCGCGCTGGATGAGGAATGGCACCGGCGGCTGGCGGCCGAGCCCCTCAACCGGGTGTTCCAGACCGCCATTCCGCGTCGCGCCTATCTCCAGCGTGCGGCCGATTTCGATGCCCAGAAGCGCTCCTATGGTGCCAAATACCCGGGCGATGCCGGCCAGAGCCTGCGCCTCGTCACCGAGGAGCTGTTGGCGCGCCTCCACGGCGCCGCCTGGATGAGGCCGGAGCCCAAGCCCGAGCCGCCGCGTCAGGCGGTGCCGGCGCCGGTACGCCGAGCCGAAGCGCCAGCGCTGTCCGCCGCAAGCCTTGCCGACGATGAGCCGATCGGCGACGATGACGTGCCGATGGAGCTCGGGCAGTTGATCGCCGAGCCGGCCGTCATCGTGCCTGTCGTGCCCCCCGCCATCGATCAGCCCATCGCCAGCGCCCCCGAGTCCGAGCTGCACAGCCCACTGGATAGCGAGGACGATGAGCCGATAGCGCTTGGCAGCGGCACCCTTGCAATGCCCCCGCAACCTGTCCTAGACGATGCCGAGCCACTGACGTTGCCGGAAACGCGCGAGCGCCGGATCGCGATTGCCTCACCCGAGCGCCCGCCATTGCCGGCAAGACCGTTGCCACGCCCTGGCAACGGCGCCATGACAGCGAGGATTACGCCACCGCTTCCTGCCGACCTGCCGATCCGGCGCGTGACAGCCGGAGCACCGCTGCCGCCGGGCGCACGCATTCGCCGGCTGGTCCGCCCCGAGCTGCCGACCGGCGCAGAGCGCCCGGAGCCTCCGACGCTGGATGATTCGATGCATTTCCATGGCGCCGGCGACCAGGACGAGCCGATTGATCTGCCCGCGGTGAAGGCGGCTCCGCCGCGCCGGGACGAGAGTTGAGCGCCCGGCAAGGCCAGCCTGGGAACGCCGCATGACTCACCAGTTTCTGCACGGGATCAGGGTTGTCGATCTGAGCCAGTTCATCCCTGGCCCCTACGCTTCGCTGCTGCTTGCCGATCTTGGCGCTGACGTGGTGAAGGTCGAGCCTCCAGCCGGCGATCCCATGCGCCAATTCCCGCCTTCGGGCGATGCCGGCTCCGTGTTCCATGCGGTGATGAATGGCGGCAAGCGCATCGTGCTGGCGAACCTCAAGGATGCTCGCGAGCGCGATTGTGTGCTCGAGCTGATCGCCCGCGCCGACGTCCTGCTCGAATCCTATCGTCCAGGTGTGCTGGAACGCTTGGGGCTCGGGCGCGCCGAGCTTGCTGCCGCCAACCCCCGGCTCATTCATTGCGCCCTCTCGGGCTATGGCCAGACCGGTCCCTATGCCCGGCGTTCCGGCCACGATCTCGGCTACATGGCGATCGCCGGCGGCCTCGTCATTTCCGGCACGCCCGAGGCGCCCGTCGCGACCAGCCCGCCCGTCGCCGACTATGCCTCCGCCCAGCTCGCCGCCACCTCGATCGCAGCGGCCCTGTTCGGCCGCAGCCGGACCGGCAAGGGGACCTTCATCGATATCGGCATCACCGATGTGGTGCTCGGCTGGCAGTCCTGGCTGCTGACCGATGCCTTCCGCAAGGGCAGCGAGACGGCGCGCGGGCGGTCCAGCACCATGGGCGGCCATGCGGCCTACCGCATCTATCGCACCGCGGACGACCGCTTCCTGACGCTCGCGGGCGCCGAGGAACGGTACTGGCGGATCATCTGCGAGGCGATCGGACGCCCCGATCTGCTGGCGAGGTTCGACGAGCCGGTGCCACAGGACGATCTCATGGGTGATCTCGGTACCGTCTTCGCCAGCCGGCCTCTCGCCCATTGGAATGCGGTGCTCGGATCCCTCGACTGCTGCTATGAGCCCGTGCTCGAGCTGACCGAGATCGCCGAGCATCCCCAGATCCGCGACCGGGCCATGCTCGCCTTCTCGGATAGCGGCGGACCGGTGGTCGAAGCGCTGTTTCCTGCCTGGATCGAGGGAGCGCCACCGCAACGGCGGGCGGCACCGGTCGAGATCGCTCTCGCGACGGCGATCGCGAGCTGGCAGCAGGCCCGTTCGCCATGACCGGATCGCTGCCCCCGCCCGAGGAATGCGTTCTTCCCGCAATGCTGGATGCCCAGTGCCGAACGCGCGGCGACAAGCCTCTCGTCGTCTTCTCCGACGACTCGATCTGGACCTATGGGGAGGCTCGGCAGCTCGCGCTGCGAACGGCGGCCGGTCTGCAGCGCCTCGGCATCGTCCGTGGTGAGCTCGTGCTCGTCTGGCTGCCGAGTGGTCCGGAGATCCTGCGCATCCATCTCGCGCTCGGCTATCTGGGTGGCGTGCTGGTGCCGATCAACACCGCCTCGAAGGGTGCCTCGCTCGCGCACGTCATCGCCAACAGCGGTGCCCGGCTGATCATCTGTCATTCGGGCCTGGCCGACCGGCTCGGCGCTGTCGATTGCGGCCAGCTCGACCGCATCGTGCTCGTCGGAGGCTCGGGGCCGGTTCCACCGGGGCTCGAGCTCCTGAGCGAAGCGGTGCTCGAAGCGCCGGCCGAAGCGTTCGATCCGCCCTCGCCGCCGGTCGCCGCCCACGAGCCGCACGGCATCTTCTACACCTCCGGGACCACCGGTCCCTCGAAAGGCGTGATCTGCCCGCACGTGCACACGGCCGTCATGAGCCGGATGGCGCTGCGCTACATGGGGCCCGACGACCGCTTCATGCTGACGCTGCCCTATCATCACCTCGGCGGCGCCTACATCACCTTCGGCGTGATCGGGCTCGGCGCCTCGATGACGCTATTGAAGGAATACCGGACGCAGACATTCTGGAGCGATGTCCGCCGCACCGGCTCGACCAGCTGCCTGATGCTCGGCTCGATCTCGACCTTCCTGATGAAGCAGCCGGCGCAGCCAGATGATCGCAATCATCCGCTGCGCCATGTGATCCAGCAGCCCCTGGATGCCGATCCCGCAGCCTTCGCCAGCCGGTTCGGCCTCACCATCTACACCCAGCTCGACATGACCGAGATGCCCTCCGTCATTGCCTCGGGTCCCATCGTTGGCGAGCCCAGGCCCCACGGCTACTGCGGCAGCCAGTGGCAGGGTTGGCCGGGCTTCGACATCCGCCTCGTCGACGAGCACGATTGCGAAGTGCCCGAGGGGGTAGCAGGCGAGCTCGTCGTGCGCTGCGACCTGCCCTTCATCCTGACACCTGGCTATCACGCCATGCCGGAGGCGACCGCCAGGGTCTGGCGCAATGGCTGGTTCCATACCGGCGACATCCTGCGCCGCGACGCCGATGGGGGTTATCTGTTCCTCGATCGCGCCAAGGATTCGATCCGGCGGCGCGGCGAGAACATCTCCTCCGCCGAGCTGGAGGGCGAGGTCCTGCGGCATCCTGCGATCGCCAATGCCGCCGCCATTGCCGTCAAGAGCGCGCTCGGCGAGGACGACGTGATGGTCGCGCTCGAGCCCAAGCCAGGCGAGACCATCACGCCGCGCGAGCTGATCGAGTTTCTGATCCCGCGCGTTCCCTACTTCATGGTGCCGCGCTATGTGCGCGTGATGCAGCGGTTGCCCTATACTCAGACCCAAAAGGTGCAGAAATCCACCCTGCGCACCGAAGGCATCGGCGTCAGCGGCGTGTTCGACCGCGAGGCGGAGGGCATCATCGTCAAGCGTGACCGCATCGGGTGATGCGTGCGGGGCCCGCTGACCGGGACCGTCAAGCGCCGCCTGCTCGCCTGGACGCCTCGGCGATCGTGATCTTGTCGCTGGCACGGGGAAACTCGGGCGTGATCAGGCCGGCCGAGATCACGAGCTTGGCCGCCTCCTCGATCTTCATGTCGAGCTCGATCACCTCGTTCTTGGGCACGTAGATGAGATAGCCGGTCGTCGGATTGGGCGTGCAGGGCAGGAACGCGCACACGGTCGGCTCCCCGCCATTGAGGCGCACGTCGATCTCGCCCCGACTTGCGCCGGCGATAAAGACGATCGACCACATGCCCTTGCGCGGGAACTCGACCAAGCCGACTTTCTGGAATGAGTTGCCGCTCTCGGAAAGCACTGTCTCGAAGATCTGTTTCAGGCCGCTGTAGACGTTGCGCACGACCGGCATCCGCGCCAGCATCGATTCGCCATAGCTGATGATGGTGCGGCCGAGCAGGTTCGCCGTGAGCGCGCCGATGATGGTGAGGCCAGCGATCGCGAACAGCAGGCCGAAGCCGGGGATCGATTGGCTCAAGCCTTCCGGGATCTGATAGTCGGCCGGCAGCACACGACTGAGCCAGGCCTCGAAGTCGGGCATCAGCGGCTTGACCCAGGCATCGACCGCATTGATGAACCACCAGACGATGTTGACGGTGATGGCAACGGGGCCGACGATGATGAGGCCGGTCAGAAAGTAGTTCCTGAGCCGTGAGCCGATCTTGCGTTTGGGCGGCGAGCCACTGGCCTGCGTCAGCCGGGCGAGCGGCTGCTCACTCGTCGCACCGGTTTCAGCTCCGCCATCACGTCGGTTCATGGTGCCAAACAACCCTCCGCGCCGCCCGCTTGGGATCGCGATGCAGCTCCAGCCTATAGCACGGAGCGCCCCCGCTCGCACATGGGTCGACCCCGCAGCAATGCAAGGGGTTTCGGCGGAGTATGGACCCGGTCGACCCGATCGGCTCAACGCACCATCAGGAAGCAGTCGAAACCCGAGCGCTTCAGGCCATTGCAGGCTTTCAGCGACGTGCGCTCGTCGGCAAAGGGACCAAGCGTCACCTGATAGAACGTACCCATGCTGCCCAGCACTTGCGGCACGATCTCGGGCGAGACGGCATGGGTCGCGAGCAGCGGGCCTTGTTTCTGCTGCAGAGCCGCAACGATCGCCTTGGCCTCGTCGGGTGAGCGCACTGAAGCGACTTGCAGCATGTGGGCCTCGGTTGCGGCCGGGTTGGCGCTGGCCGACCAGGGCAGAGCCTCGGCCGAACCGGTGGTGGATGCCGAAGTCGACGGGACGGCAATGCTTGCGGTCTCGGTCTTGTCGCTGGCGCGGCCTGCACTCGAGCTCGATCCGCCGAAGATGCTCTGGAAGAAGCCACCGATCCCCGAGCTCGACTCGGCAACCGGCGCGGAAGCGGGCGCCGGCACCGTGGCAGGCGCGGGGGCCACATCGGCGATGCTGGTCTGCCAAGCAGCCGGCTCCTCGGCCGGCGCGTCGACGGACACGTCGACCGCCGTTTGCTTGGTCTTGGTCGAAGCCGCCACGACAGCGGGCGCAGCCGGGATCTGAGCACTCACTGGAGCGGCCGCGACCATTGGTGCTTGCGCCGAGATTTGGGGCGTAATCGCAGCGGCGGAGCTGGTGCCCGTCGACGGGGCCGTGCCGTCGTCACGTGTGCGGGCACCGCTGCGAACGGAGCCGGCCGTATCGTCATCGCGCCGCGAGCTGCTCGACGTAGCTGTTGTCGCATCCGCCGGATTGTCGCTGGAGCCGCTGGAGAACAGGTTCGAGAAGAACCCGCCAACGCCACCATTCGATTGGGCCGCGGAGCTGCTGGCCGTCGATGCATCTGCCGCCGGCACCGCCGCAAGCGGAGGGGCAACCGTCTCACTGGTGGAGGCATTGGCCTGCCAGCTCGATACGGCCATCTTGGTTGCTTTGGCCTGCGGCTGGGCAACCAGCGAGCCGGTTCCGGCTGGAGCGGTTGCGGCCGCCGCACCGGCGGGTTGCTGCCCTGCCCCACCGGACAGGCGCGCGGCCTCCGCCAGATCCGCCTGGGCGCGCGCGGCAATGCCCATCTGCTCGTAGGCGGCCGCCCGCGTCGTCAGCGCGGCCTGACGCTCGCCGTCAGTCAAGCCACCCTTCAGCCAAAGGGCGTTGGTCAGGTCGGCAATGGTCTGGGCAGGTTTACCGGCCTTGGAGTAGGCGACCCCGCGATAGTAGTAGGCCTTGGCGAGGTCGGGGCCAGCCGTCGATTTGGTGGCGAGGGCCTCGGTGAAAGCCTTGATCGCGGCATCGAGCTTGCCAGCCTTCATCGCTTTCAGACCGGGATCGAGCGGCCCGCCAGCAGCGAGTGCCCCACCTGCAATCGAGCAGGCAAGGAGAACAATCGCCAGCGTATGGCGCCGTTTCTTCGGCATGGCGTCAGCCCCCGTTTCGTACCCGATCACACTTCGATCGGGAGGCTACGTCAGTCACCTGATTCGGGCAAATATTGGGGCCTTCTGTCAAGCGCAATCTGTGGGCAACTGCGCGAGCGGGCTCATAGTCCGTTCACCGGCACTTTGAGGAAGCGTCTGCCGCTGCGGTCGGGCTCGGGCAGGTGACCCGCGCGGATGTTGACCTGGATCGATGGGATGATGAGTTTGGGCATGCCGAGCGTCTTGTCGCGGGCCGTGCGCATGGCCACGAACTCGTCCTCGCCGATGCCGTCGCGGGCGTGGGTGTTGTGTGCCCGTTCTTCCGCGACGCTCGTCTCCCATCGGATCTCCCGGCCGTTGGGACCATAGTCATGGCAAATGAAGAGCCGCATCCGGGGCGGCAGCGACAAGACGCGGCGGATCGAGCGGTAGAGCACGCGCGCGTCGCCGCCGGGGAAGTCGGCCCGCGCCGAGCCGCCATCCGGCATGAACAGCGTGTCGCCGACGAAGGCCGCGTCCCCGATCACATGCGTCATGCAGGCGGGCGTGTGGCCCGGCGTGTGAATGGCGAACGCGGGCAGGTTGCCGATCCGATAGGTGTCGCCATCCTTGAACAGCCGGTCGAACTGGCTGCCATCGCGCTGGAACTCGGTGCCCTCGTTGAAGATCTTGCCGAACACGTCCTGCACGATGGTGATGTGCTCGCCGATGCCGATTTGGCCGCCGAGGTGCTGCTGGATATAGGGGGCTGCCGAGAGGTGGTCGGCATGGGCGTGGGTCTCGATCAGCCACTCGACCTCGAGCCCGTTTGCCCGCACGTGCTCGATGAGCCTGTCGGCCGAGTGGAACGAGATCCGACCGGCCGCATAGTCGATGTCCATCACCGAATCGATGACGGCACACGCGGTCGAGGATGGATCCCTGACGATATAGCTGATGGTGTTGGTGTCGCGATCGAAGAACCCCTTGACCTCTGGCGCGACGGTCATGTCGGTCGGCAGGGCTTTCGTTGAAGCGTCCACGCTCATGGCAGGCTCCTTTCGGTGCGAAACCACGTCCATCGGATGCAACTCTATCATGGCGCAGCCTCCCGTGCAGGCGACGCAGACCGCCAATGGCCGCCGCATGCGCAGCCATTGGCGTGTTTGGTTTGGCTCGCCTCACCGCGGACTGGTGGGCCGCTGGCGAGCCTGGCTGTGGGCACTGGTCGGCCGGCTCGGCTTGGCCGAGAAGCGGGTCGGCACCGGACCGCTGCTGCGATCGCGCCCACCACCACCTCCACCGCCGCGGCGAGCATCGCTGCCGGCTCCCCCACCACCGCCTGCGCGCTGAGGGGCCCGGCTGCGCTGGCCCTGGCCAGCACCACCACGGCCGCCACCCGAGCGCTGGCTACGGCCGGCTCCACCCTCCGAGCTGGAGGTCCGCGCCTCGGCCACCAGCTTCTGGTCGCCGCGCCGGTCGAGTGCTGGGATGGTCTGGCGCGTCAGCTTCTCGATGTCCTTGAGATAAGCCCGCTCCTCGCCGTCGCACAGCGAGATCGCAATGCCGTCGGCACCAGCGCGCGCAGTCCGGCCGATCCGATGCACATAGGCTTCGGGTATGTTCGGCAGCTCGAAATTGACGACGTGGCTGACCTCGTCGATGTCGATGCCACGGGCCGCGATGTCGGTCGCGACCAGCACGCGGATGTTGCCAGCCTTGAACGCGCCGAGGGCTGCCTCGCGCTGGCCCTGGCTCTTGTTGCCGTGGATGGCGGCAACGGCGATGCCGGCGCCCTCCAGATGCCGCGCGACCCGGTCGGCGCCCCGCTTCGTGCGCGTGAAAATCAGCGCGCGGCGCATGGCTGCATCACTGAGCAGCTCGACCAGGAGGGCCTTCTTCTTCTGGCTCTCCACGTGAATGACCTGCTGGCGGACCTTGTCGGCGGTCTTGGCGACCGGGGTGACGGCAACCTTCAGGGGATCGTGCAGGATCTCGGCGGCGAGCGCTCCGAACGCATGCGCCATGGTCGCCGAGAAGAAGAGGTTCTGACGCTTCGCCGGCAGCTTGGCCAGCACGCGACGGATCGCTGGGATGAAGCCCATGTCGAGCATCTGGTCGGCCTCGTCGAGCACCAGCGTCTCGACTGCGGAGAGTATGATGTTGCCTTCCTGCATATGATCGAGCAGCCGGCCGGGTGTCGCCACCAGCACATCGACGCCGCGCTGCATCGCGCGGATCTGGGGCCGGTGGCCGACGCCGCCGAACACGACGGTGACGCTGAGGCCCATATGCCGGCCGTAGGTTGCAAAGCTCTCGCTGATCTGGGTTGCGAGCTCGCGTGTCGGCGCGAGAATGAGAGCGCGCGCCGTATGGGGAGCCGCGCGGCGGCGGTTGGCGGCGAGCCGCTGCAAGATCGGCAGCGCGAAGGCAGCCGTCTTGCCGGTGCCGGTCTGGGCGATGCCGATCAGATCGCGGCCGGCGAGCACAGCCGGAATGGCCTGGACCTGGATCGGTGTCGGCACGGTGTAGCCCTCCTCGTCGAGGGCTTTCAGGAGCGCCGGATCGAGGCCGAGGGATGTGAAATTGGTCAAGTCGTGTTCTTTCATGATTGATGCCGCAGCGCGCGATGCCGCCGCATGGATCATCGCCTCATGGCGAATGACCCGCGGAAGCGCGCGCGATGGACGCGGCGTTTGCTGGGACCTGCCCCGCGTGACCTGGGCTGTCGGATGAGTGGTTGCAGAGGCGCTCGACAGGAGGACCGAACGAGGGCGCCCGGTTGGGTTGCCCTGAACACTGATCCTTCACGCGGCTGGAACGCCGATGGTCGTCCCGGTTTGGGGCGATACGACTCTATATCATGTTGCACTGCAAAAAGTAAAGCGGCGAATGCGCTCCTGGCTGAAAGCCTGTTAGCGCATTCGCCACTGCGGCCGCACTGGGGAGGAGAGCACCCGGTGCCGCCGGCATTCATCAACTCACCCGACGGCCCGTTCCTCGAGCCCATAGACCTGCATTTTGCGATAGAGCGTCGAGCGGCCGATGCCCAGGCGCTTGGCGACCTCGGTCATATGGCCGCGGTAGCGCCCCAGCGCCAGGCGGATCATGTCGGCTTCGACGTCCTCGAGCAACCGGATCTCGCCGTCGCTGGTGATCGCTTGAATGCCGAGTGTGGAGGGCGAGCCTGCCGCGGCGAGCTCGATCGTGTTGGGCACGATCTGCTCGGCACCGATCAGTGCCGGCCCGGTGTAGATGACCCGCTTGTCGACGAAGGCGGGCGCGGCGGGAACCTGGGTGCTGAAGCCTTCCACATGGGCGGCGATCTGGGGGAACTCCGCGACCGTCAGCATCGGCCCATCGGCCAGCACCACGGCGCGGAAGACGGCATTTTCGAGCTGGCGCACATTGCCGGGCCAGAAATAGCTCATCAACAGCTCGAGCACGTCGGGCTCGAACCCATCGACCCGCTTGCCCTCTTCGACCGCGAAGCGCGCGAGGAAGTGGCGGGCGAGGTCGGGCACGTCCTGCAGACGGTTACGCAGCGGCGGCACCCAGATCGGGAAGACGTTCAGCCGGTAGTAGAGGTCCTCGCGGAACTTGCCTTCCTTGACCAGCTGGATCATGTCGCGGTTGGTCGCGGAGACGAGGCGGAAATTGACGTTGACCGGCTTCTTCGAGCCGACCGGATCGATCTCGCCTTCCTGGATCGCCCGCAGCAGCTTCACCTGGACGTCGAGTGGCAGCTCGCCGACCTCGTCGAGAAACAACGTGCCGCCATCGGCTTCCTGGAACTTGCCGATGCGCTTGTCGATGGCGCCCGTGAAAGAGCCCTTCTCGTGACCGAACAGGATCGATTCGACCAGGTTTTCCGGGATCGCCCCGCAGTTGACAGTGACGAACGGGCGGCCAGCACGCTCGCTCTCGCCCTGGATGGCGCGGGCGATCAGCTCCTTGCCGACGCCGGATTCGCCTTCGATCAGCACCGGGATGTTGGATTTGGCGACGCGGCGCCCCTGGGAGAGCACTTTCGCCATGGCTTCGCCGCGAGCGATCATGTGGTCGAAGGTGAGGCTGCCTTCGACCTTGCGCTTGATGCGGGTGATCTCGACGGCGAGTGCCTCGATTTTCAAGGCGTTGCGGATCGAGACCTCGAGCCGCTCTGGGGACACGGGCTTGACGACGAAGTCGACGGCGCCGGCCCGCATGGCACTGATGGCGGAATCGACCGAGCCGTTGCCCGTTTGCACGATCACGGGCGGCATGCCGGCCCGGTTCTGCAGCCGCTCGAGAATGGCGAGCCCATGGATGTCGGGCATCACCAGATCGAGCAGGACGAGCGCGATCTGGGTGGCGTCGGGGCCTTCCAGGATCTGCAATGCCTGCGTGCCGCTGTGGGCGGTACGGGTTTCATAGCCGGCCCGTTTGATCGCCTCCTCGAGGAGGCGCCGCTGGACCGGATCATCGTCGACGACTAGAACGCGCTTCGCCATGACGCTACTGGACTCACTCTAACTACACGATCTACACGGCTGCCGCTGACCCGTGAGCCTACAGCTCACACCACGGCCTCAACCGCCACTTGGAACGAGGCTCATCCTGCCCGCCAACGGTAAACAACTCCCTTAGGTTTGGCCTCCCTGTGCCGGAATTATCCAATCGTTGTCCGTTTTCGAAGCGCTTCGGGCGGGCAAGGCATTCGCTCCAGCACGCACTTCCGGGCCGGAGTCGAGCTTTGCTCTCTCTTCCGTCTCGCCCGCGAAGGCGGGCGCCCAGACACGCCGGCGACTTGCCGGGGTCGCAAGGCCCCCGCTGGGCATCGGCTGATCTGACGGGGCTCGGGTCGACAGCACGCTCGCGGAGTTCCGACTGGGCGCCCGCCTTCGCGGGCGTGACAGTCGGTGGGGTGAGCTCGATGTCTGGTTTGGGCGGTGGCTTGATGGATGGGCAGGGGACGGGCTAACTGCGCGCCGGGAACGGGTGTTGGCAGTTGAGCCGGGCCGGGCGTCGGCCGAGAGAAAGAGCATTGCGATGAGAGCGACGAATTCAGGCAACGATGCCATGCACGCGGCCGAGGTGGCAGCCAGAGGCACAACCAATCTGGGCGCACTGCCGCAGTGGGATCTCGCCGATCTCTATGCGGCCCCCGATGCACCCCAGCTCAAGGCAGACCTGGCAGCTGCCGCCAAAGCCTCCGCCGGTATGCGCTCGCGCTATCAGGGCCGTCTCGGAGAGCTGGTCGAGGGCGGCACCCGGCTCGCCGAGGCGATCGCGGCCTACGAAAGTCTGCAGGACACGCTCGGCCGGATCGGCTCCTACGCAGTGCTGCACTATTCCGGCAACCGCTCCGACCCCGAGCGCGGGAAGTTTTTCGGCGACATGCAGGAGCGCCTGACCACCATCTCGACCGATCTCCTCTTTTTCGAGCTGGAGCTCAACCGCATCGACGACATGGCGCTCGAGCCGGCATTCGCGGCGCCCGAGCTCGCCCACTACCGGCCTTGGCTGGAGGATCTGCGCCGCGAGAAGCCCTACCAGCTCGACGAGAAGCTCGAGGAGCTGTTCCACGAGAAGCACGTGACCGGGCGCGGCGCCTTCAACCGCCTCTTCAACGAGACCATGTCGGCGTTGCGCTTCGATGTGCAGGGCGAGAGCCTCTCGCTGGAGCCGACGTTGAACCTGCTGACCGACGCGCGGGAGCCGCGCCGGCGGGCGGCGGCGGAAGCCCTCGCCAGGGTGTTCAAGGAGAATCAACGCCTCTTCACCCTCATCACCAACACGCTCGCCAAGGACAAGGAGATTTCCGACCGCTGGCGCGGTTTCGGCGACGTCGCGGCCTCGCGCCATCTCGCCAACCGGGTCGAGCCGGAAGTGGTGGCGGCGCTGGTGGAGGCCGTGCGCAGCAAGTATGCTTCGACCGCGCACCGTTACTACGCGTTGAAGGCACGCTGGCTCGGGCAGGACAAGCTTTCCTATTGGGACCGCAACGCGCCGCTTCCCGAGCAGCCCGACCGCCAGATCCCCTGGGCCGATGCGCGCCGCACCGTGCTCGATGCCTACAGGACCTTTTCGCCCGAGATGGCGAGCATCGCGGGCGATTTCTTCGAGAAGGGCTGGATCGATGCGCCGGTGCGCGAAGGCAAGTCGCCCGGCGCATTTGCCCATCCGACCGTGCCCTCCGCGCACCCCTATGTGCTGCTCAACTATCTCGGCAAGCCGCGCGACGTGATGACGCTCGCCCACGAGCTCGGCCATGGCGTGCATCAGGTGCTCGCCAATGGGCAGGGACCGCTGATGGCGCCCACGCCCTTGACGCTGGCCGAGACCGCGAGCGTGTTCGGCGAGATGCTGACCTTCAAATCGCTGCTCGCGCAGGCCCGAAGCCAGCGTGAGCGCAAGGCGCTGCTCGCCGCCAAGGTCGAGGACATGATCTCGACGGTGATGCGCCAGATCGCCTTCTACGCCTTCGAGCGCAAGGTCCACGATGCGCGCCGCGAAGGCGAGCTGACGAGCGAGCAGCTCGGACGGTTCTGGATGGAGGTGCAGTCGGAGAGCCTCGGCCCGGCGGTCGCGCTGAAGGAGGGCTACGAGACCTTCTGGTGCTACATCCCCCACTTCATCCACTCGCCTTTCTACGTCTATGCCTATGCGTTTGGCGATTGCCTGGTCAACTCGCTCTACGCGCTCTACGAGGAGGCTCATCCCGGTTTCGTTGCGAAGTACTTCGACATGCTGCGCGCGGGCGGCTCCAAGCACCATTCCGAGCTGCTGAAGCCCTTCGGCTTGGATGCCACGCGGCCCGAATTCTGGCTGAAGGGGCTGGGCGTGCTCGAGCGCATGATCGACGAGCTGGAGGGGGTCGAGGGATAGGCGGTCCAACCACCCTCTCTGGACAGGCCATCAACCCCGGTCCATATGGCGCAGGCAAAGCGAAAGATTGGATACGACATGGGCCTTTTTCGCGAGCTGTTCGCCTGGTGGACGGGCAACACCATCGGCACCCGCTTCACCATCTGGAAGCAGGGCAAGCTCGTGGGCGAGGACGAGCTCGGCAACCGCTACTTCTTGCAGCGCCGTGGCAACGGGCCGCTCGCGGTGCCCAGACGCTGGGTCGTCTACAAGGACCTGTCGGAAGCCTCCAAGGTCTCGCCCGCCTGGCATGGCTGGCTGCATCACACCATCGATCACGTGCCCGACGCCGCCTATCAGGCGCGCGCCTGGGAGCGACCCCACGAGGAGAACCCGACGGGCTCGCCCCAGGCCAAGCGCCCGGGCGGCAGCATCCTCGCGCGGGGCAAACGCCAGCCGACCGGGGGCGACTACCGGCCCTGGCGGCCGGAGTAGAGGGCGAGGATGGCATCGACGCTGCCCGAGGTGCAGACTTGGTCGGCGGCGGCCTATGACCGCAACGCCCGCTTCGTCTCGGACCTGGGCGGGGAAATCCTCGCCTGGCTCGACCCCAAACCCGGCGAGCGCATCCTCGATGTCGGCTGCGGCGATGGCGCGCTGACGCTTCGCCTGCAGGAAACGGGGGCTGACGTCGTCGGCATCGACGTGAGCGAGGACATGCGCCGGGCCGCCGCAGCCCGTGGGCTGGACGCGCGGATCGGGGACGCCCGCACGTTGCCGTTCGAGGCCGAGTTCGATGCGGTTTTCTCCAATGCCGTGCTGCACTGGGTCCGTGAGCCCGAGCTGGCGGCACGGCGCATGCGCGCAGCCCTGAAGCCGGGCGGCCGGCTCGTGGCCGAATTCGGCGGGCACGGCAATGTGGCGGCGATCGTGACGGCGTTGCGTGCCGCCGCCAAGCTGCACGGCGGCGATCCCGGCCTCGTCGCGCCCTGGTTCTATCCGACGCCCGAGGAGTACCGGGCGATGCTGGAAGCGTCCGGATTCCATGTCGAGCGCATCGGGCTGTTTCCCCGGCCCACACCCTTGCCGACCGGCATCGAGGGCTGGCTCATGACCTTCAGGAAGCCGTTCTTCGAGCAATTCGGGGAGCGTTCCGGCGAGGTGCTCGCCGACGTGGTCGAGCTGCTGCGCCCCGCTCTGTGCGACACTGCCGGCCGCTGGAGCGCGGACTACGTGCGGTTGCGGGTGAAGGCGGTGGCCATCTGAGGCGACGCACCTTCTGCGTGGCGACTGCCCGCGGTCATCACCCTGCGACCCGCCCCTTCAGCTGACGGCTTCCAGCCCCTTCCGGCGGATAATGTCGAGGAGCCGTGCCACCGGTCTCGAGGGAGCGACCTTGCCGCGCTCGAGGCGCGAGAGGTAGCCGACGGTCACGCCCAGATAGGCCGCGAGAATCGCCTGACTCACGTTCTGCTTCTCGCGCAGATCGGCGATCTCTTCGCCCGACAAGGATGGCGCCTGCGGCAGGCCGTCCTTGCCGAGCAGCCGTACCGTCAGCTTCTTCAGATCGCTCTCCGGCGCAAGCCCGCCCGTCACGAAGTCGCGTGTCGTCTCGAGCAGCGCCTCCTGCTGGCGCGTCAGCTTGCCTGGTCTCTCATGTGCCACAGTCGACCTCCCGCATCCTGACCTCGGCGAGATCGTCCTGACCGATTTTGTCGCGCTCGCTCTTGGCGAAGCCGTAGAGGAAGACGGCTCGCTCGCCGGAGCGAAAGGCGAAGAGCACGCGATAGCCGCCGCGCCGACCCTGACCAGCCCGGCCGACGCGGGCCTCGAAGAGCCCGCCGCCCAGATCCGCTTCGACAAGACCGCTCTCGGCCCGCACCGGGCAACGGGAGCAGCAAGGGGCAAGGAGGTAAAAAAGACAGGAGGTTAGAGCGTGCTGGCAAGACGGAAGCCGAAGCAGGTTTCAGGTTCCAGGGGTCAGGTGGCAGGGGCCGCGCCGTCCACGAGAACCGGAATAACAAGCACCTTGCGCAAGAAGGCTTGCGCCAACTCGAACCGAACGAAATCGTTCGAATTCTCGAGCCGGCGCCTGCCTTCGTTGTCCGTGATCTCGCTCCAACCAGGGCAGATCACCGAGACCATGACAGAGCTGCTGGCCACCTGCCGTTGCAACTCGCCGAGCCAGTCGGACTGGCCGTCGAGGCCCTTCAAATCGATGAAAACGCGCCCCTTGAATGGCCCTCGGTCGAGCAGGGTCGCAAGGTGTCGCGCGTCTTTCAAACTTTCCGCGCGCTGGTGGTTGATGGATCTTGCCCGCCATACGCCCTACGACCAACGCTGTGCATACTCTGAGTGGAAAATGCACGAACCCTCGAATGTAAGCCACCTGGTAGATAGCATCCGCAGCCTGGCATGCCCGGTCGAGCCCAGGCACCACCTCATATCACCCACCCTCGAACAACGCCTGCCGCAGCCAGAACGTATCGGCATGCCCCGCGTGTGCGATCCGGGCGCGGACCTTGGCGGCGGTGGCCATGTAGTCGCCTCGTCACCATGGCGCCATGTTCCTGGCCGACCGCTGGAGCAACGCGCCGGCGGGCGTGGGCGCCGCATTTTGTTCGAGGCGGCGTCATGCTATGGCGCGTCGGAACGGCGGGGATGACTTCGCGATTCGGCCGCGTAGGCCCCATGGGACTGTGAATGATGAACCAGCAGCGTGCAGCACGGACCGGCAGAGTGCTTCTCGCGGGCGCAGCAGCGCTGTGCCTCGCCGCGGTCGTGCTGCCTGGGCTCGCGGTGGCCGAGCGGATCACCAACCAGGTCGCGGTGTTCGCGGCCCTCGACAAGGTGACGGCGCGGATATCCAAGCTCGAGGTCGGACTGGAAAAGACCGAGTCGTTCGGCGCGCTCCGGATCACGCCGTACGCCTGCT
>JANPDA010000136.1:0-6115 GCA_031431235.1 Hyphomicrobiaceae bacterium | reverse complement strand
CCATCCCCCTTCCGGCCCCAGATCAGCCAGTCGAGCGACAGCTTGCCTGGGCCGTACTTCATCAGGAGGAGCAGCGCAACCGCCCATAGCCCGTGTGTCATGTAGGCTTGCGGGTAGACGAAAGTCTGGATGACGAGCGTCATGCCGAGCAGCGCCACCGCGGCAAAGCGCGTGCCGAGCCCGAGCCAGAGCATGATCGGGCCGACCAGCTCGACCACCACCGCCATGTAGACCGAGAGGTCAGTCGGCAGCAGCGGCACCTTGTACTCGTTGGCGAACAGGAAGAACGTCGCCGGCTTGATTGCCCAGCTCACCAGGTCGACCTTGGTCAGCCAGGACTGGAAGAACACGAGCCCGACGATCAGGCGCGCCAGCAGCCCGATCACGCTGTGGGGAATGAGGTCGAACAGGCGATTGAGGCTCGTCATGGCTTCCCCGGGGTTATCTCGAAGCATCGAAATCGTCGCCAACATGATACGCGACAATGACTCCCGTTTCGATCAAACCTGCGAGAGCATGCTGGAAATCAAAGCGCGGCTCGCCTGCCAGGGCCTCGCCCGCAGCGGCTGCGAGTGGCGTTCCGGCCGCGATCAGCGAAAGGAAGGAATGCGCCCCTGGCGGCAGCCTCACGAGCTGAACGTCGAGTCTGGGCCGCACGATCATCAACTCGTCGCCGCCGTCGGCAAGGCGGACCTTGTGGACGTCTGCATCGTGCACATTCGTCCGCCAGATCGCCAGCACCGGGTAGGGCGACTGCAGCAGCCGCAGCGATGGGTGCAGCGTGAAACACAGCCGGGCCAGGGCATCCGGCGGGATGGCCGCCAGGACGTCGGGCTCGAGTGGGCTCGCGTCGCCAGCATGGAAAGCCTCGTGCTGCAGCCATTCGAGCCGGGCGACATCGGCGAGGTAGGGCATGTCAGTTGCCGGCGCGAACTGCTCGATGAATGCCGGCATGGCGCTGCCGAACTCGATCAGGACAGGGCTCGCGGGCGGGTGAGCGTCGAGGTAGAGGCGCGCCATCGCCCGGAAAAACTCTTCTCCCGTCAGGCGCTTCACCGCCGGATATCGCGCCTCGAGCGATTGGACGAGGCTCAGCACCACGTTGTTGCGATGGACGTTGAAGCGGCGCAGCGGGTGGGCC
The DNA here is from genome assembly GCA_031431235.1 of Hyphomicrobiaceae bacterium. Classification (GTDB taxonomy): domain Bacteria; phylum Pseudomonadota; class Alphaproteobacteria; order Rhizobiales; family Hyphomicrobiaceae; genus JANNSW01. The sequence continues at coordinate 4,974 of JANPDA010000136.1, read as the reverse complement.
GAGGTGTGGCTCGTCACACCCCAGGGAGGCTCGAGTGCGGGGTCGAGCAGTGCGGCCGCAAACTGCGCCTGCAGCTCAGACAGCGCCGGCATGGTTGGTCCGCCGCTCGGCCATGATGTGATCCGCGCGCAACGCTTCGGCTTCGAGCGTCGGCCAGTCGGGGATGTCATTGTCCCATTCGATCAGGGTGGGCTTCGGCCCAACCCGGCGCACGGCGCGCTCGTAGAGCCGCCAGACGGGGTCGGTCACCGGGCGGTCGTGGGCATCGATCAGCAGCGGTGCGCCGCTCTCGTCGGTGAAGGATGCATGGCCGGCCAAGTGCATCTCGCCCACATGCGCCACGGGAAAGGCATCCAGATAGGCAGCAGCGTCGGTGCCATGATTGGCGGCGCAGACGAAGACATTGTTGACGTCGAGCAAGAGCCCACAGCCGGTCCGCTTCACCACGGCTTCGAGGAATGCGATCTCGCTCATGTCGCTCGCTTCGAAGCTCACATAGGTCGAGGGATTCTCCAGCAGCATCCGCCGCTGAAGCGTTTCCTGCACCTCGTCGATGTGATCGGCCACGCGGGCGACCGTCTCCTCGTTGTAGGGAAGCGGTAGCAGATCGTTCAGGTAGCTGTCGCCGTGGGTCGACCAGGCGAGGTGCTCGGAGAAGAGCCCAGGCTGATAGCGGTCGCAGAGCCTTTTCAGCCGCAACAGGTGCTCGCGGTCGAGGGGGCCGGCCGACCCGATCGAGAGGCCGACGCCATGAAGAGAGACGGGGAAGCGCTCACGAATGCGCGTGAGATAGTGATGCGGCTGGCCGCCTGCGCCCATGTAGTTCTCGGCATGGATCTCGAACCAGCCGACACTGGTCTTGCCATCGAGACTGGGCTTACCATCGAGACTGGGCTTGCCATCGAGAATAGCGCTATAGTGCTCAGGCTTCAGCCCGACCCCGGCTCGCGCCGGGATCGCACTGTTTCTCTGCGCCGCCAGATCGGCGGAGTGTGCCACAGGGTTCACCGACGGGGCCGGATCAGCCGGTAATCGGCTCGAGCGCGCCCGCACGGGCAGTACCCTCGGGCGTCGTCACCTCGATCGAGGTGCAGGTGCCGGCCTTCACCAGCTTCCAGGCCTGACCGTCGAAATCGACCGTCGACGTGCCGGCGCAGGAATTTGCGCCTTCGGAAGCGCAGTCGTTCTCGGCTGCCTTGGCAATGCCGAAGCACTTCTCGAAATCCTCGGCTTTGGCCGTCGTCGCAGCCGAAATGCCGAGCACGGCGGCGAACGCGCCAGCAACCGCGAGAGCGGTGGTCTTCTTGAAGGTCTGATCCATGTCTCTTGTCCCTTTGGCTTACAGAGGATCACTCTACCCTGTCGTGCTTGGGCCTGACGAGGCTCGGCGATCTTACCCCGACTTATATAGCAGCGAATTTGGCGAGTTTGAGGCCCTTCACGCCGGTTTGAATACGGAACTTCACGCTGTTGCGACGGTGCGCCGCAGGGGTCAGGACGCAAACTGAAGCTCTGCCAGCCGCGAATAGAGCCCACCCTGCGCAACGAGGCTCTGGTGGGTGCCGACCTCGACGATCCGTCCGGCCTCGAGGACGAGGATGCGGTCGGCACGCTGGACGGTTGCAAGCCGGTGCGCGATCACCAGCGTAGTGCGACCCTTCATGGCTCGTGCGAGTGCCGCCTGGACCTTCGCCTCACTCTCCGCATCGAGCGCGCTCGTCGCTTCGTCGAGCAGCAGGATCGGCGCGTCGCGCAACACCGCCCGGGCGATGGCGATTCGCTGCCGCTGGCCGCCCGACAGCGTGATGCCGCGCTCGCCGATGCGCGTGTCGAAGCCCTGCGAAAGCTGAGCGATGAAGCCTGCAGCCTCGGCCGTGTCAGCTGCCCGCTCGATGGCCTCCCGAGTGGCCGCTGGCACGCCGTAGGCAATGTTGGCGGCAATCGTATCGGCAAACAGCGCCACGTCCTGCGGAACGATGGCGAAGCGGCGACGCAGTGCCCCCAGCTCTGCTTGCCGCGCATCGACGCCATCGACCAGCACCACTCCCGCAGCCGGATCATAGAAGCGAAGCGCGAGGCTGAAAATCGTGCTCTTGCCCGCTCCCGACGGGCCCACGATGGCGACGGTCTCGCCTGGTTTCACCTCGAAGCTGATGCCCTCGAGCGCCGAGCGATCTGGGCTCGATGGATAGCAGAACCCGATATCGCGGAAGGCGATCCGCCCGTCACCGCGCTCGGGCAAGGCGACCGGGCGCTCGGGCGAGCGGATGGCAGGCACGGTCGCCATGATCTCCGACAGGCGGCCAGCCGCGCCCGAGGCCTGTTGGATCTCACCCCAAACCTCCGACAGCTCGCCGACGGCGCCAGCCGCGAACACGGCGTAGAGCACGAACTGCCCGAGCCGTCCTCCGGAAAGCCCGCCCGACAGCACTTCGGATGCTCCATACCAGAGGATGCCGACCACGCTTGCGAACACGAGCCCGATCGCGATGGCGGTCAGGCCGGCGCGGGCCTGCAGCCGCGCACGTGCTGCGGCGAAGGCCTCCTCGACCGCTCGACCGAAGCGGCCCGTCACCTCGCCTTCGAAAGTCGAAGCCTGCAGGGTGCGGACGGCGGCGATGTTCTCAGCCGCATAGGCCGCACTGTCGGCCAGCGTATCCTGGGCCTGGCGCGACAGCCGCTTGACGACGCGACCGTAGACGACGAGCGGCAGCACGATGAAGGGAATGGCCGCGACCACCAGCAGCGACAGTTTCACGCTGGTCACGAACATCATGAGCAGCGCGCCGGTGAAAAGGACCACGTTGCGCAGCGCCTGCGAGACAGCGACCGAGATTGCCGACTTGATCTGGGTGGTGTCGGCCGTCAGCCGCGACATCACCTCGCCGGTCCGTGTCTGCTCGTAGAAGGCGGCGTCGAGCCGGGTCAGATGGCCGAACACGTCGCGGCGCAGATCAGCGACCACGCGCTCGCCCAGCCAGTTGACCGAATAGAAGCGTGCGGCACTGGCGAGCGCGAGCACGAAGCCGATCAGCAGCATCATGCCGAAATAGCGGTCGACGAAGGCTCCGTCGCCACCGCTGAAGCCGAGGTCGATCACGCGACGCACGGCGAGTGGCACGGCAAGGGTCGCGAGCGCGGCGACGACGAGGGCCGCGATTGTCGCCGCCAGCATGCCACGGTGGCGGATCAGGTAGGGCCGCAACACGGCGAGCGGCATCAGATCGAGGCGCCGCCTCGCCGCTGTCTCGGCTGTGCCCGACGCGGCCTCTGGCAGAGATTTGTCGTCCTTTGTCTGCAGTCGTTCCGACACACCGCACCTGTCCTTGCCCGTCACGAAGGCCGGCACCATGCCCGAGACGTTGCATCGGGTGCAAGGCTTGCTCTCATCTGGCGTGCGGCACCCGGCCTTGCGCACGCGCCTGATTTCCGCGATGGAGAACGGTGATGGCAGGCTCCTCCACGACCGATCTCTGGGTGTTCGGCTACGGCTCGCTGATGTGGCGCCCGGGGTTTGCCTTCGAGGAGGCTTGCCGGGCAAGGCTTGCGGGATTCCACCGCGCACTTTGTGTCTGGTCGCTCGAATATCGCGGCACGTCCGATTGGCCGGGCCTGGTGTTCGGGCTCGATCGGGGCGGCGCCTGCGATGGTCTCGCATTCCGGGTCGCGCCCGAGAACCGGTCACAGGTGCTGGATTATCTCTATGACCGCGAGCTGGTGACAGGCGTCTATACCGCCAGCTGGCATCCGGTCGAGGTTCGCCGGACAACCGGATTTGCTCACGTGCGAGCGCTTGCGTTCGTCGTCGAGCGTCGTCACCGGCAATACGCCCCACCGATGCCGCTCGCAATCCAGGCTGCGGTCGTGCGCGCCGGACGTGGCCGGACGGGTCGCAATCTCGACTATGTGATCTCGACGGCGCGCCATCTCGCCGAGCTCGGCATCCGCGATCGGCCGATCGAGCGGCTGGTCTCGCTGATCGGGCCGCAACATCTGCGCGAAGGCTCGTGCTGCACGACCGAGCTGCCGCTCGACGGGCGCCGCTCGCGCGCGTCGGCCAGCCGGCCGCGCTCGGCCGAGATGCGGCTCGGTCCCCGACTGCCGCCACCCTGCGTCCTGCGCATCAGCTATCGCCGGCGGATCGAGCCGCGGTGAGGTCCATGATCGCGTCAGGTGAGACGAAATCGCCATTGGTGTCGCCACTCGGTCATGAGCATATCAACAGCTGGGCCGCTACACCTTCACGCTGCCGGATCAGGTCGCTCACAGCAAGCTCCGGCCGCTCAGGGACCCGAAAGAGGTCTGAACCCGACTTTCTGTTCCGTTGCTCCCCGAACCCCGATTGAGGCCTGTGAGGCGAGTCTTCACGATTGGCATACACGGAACATTTCTGACTCTGAGCGCAAGATAGCTCATATGCAGGCCCGAAAAATCGACACGCAATCCGCGCCGGGGCGGCAAGGCCGAAGCCGAGGCGGAAGCGCTGGCCCAGCGGTGCGCCGGCTATAAGCCCGCCGAGGACATCCGCTACAACGAGCGCAGCGGCGCCGAGCGCGCAACGGCGCGCTCGAGGACAGTCAGGGCGGACGGTTCGTGCGGGTGCCCGGGCACGCCAAGGTGCTCTGCCACCTCATGTTCGGCATCCTGGCCGTGGCCGCCGAGCAGCTAGTGCGGCCCGTCACCTGAACGACACCGCAGCGCCGCCCAACCCCAGCGAAGCCACACCAGGGGAAACGTGCGTCGAAAATCGCCGAAGTTCCATCAGCACAAGCACCAAACCCCGAAACGCCATACGTCGAGGGCCTGGGCCGCCACTACCCCCTCCGATTGTCGGAGTTTTGCAAGAGGCTCCACTTCGAATTCGACCCCGGCGGATGATCTGGCGAGTTTCCAGCAAACCTGTTAGCATTCCGCTGTGATGACTTTTGGCCATAACCTAAAAATTGGAGCTGTGCCAAGAACCTCGGGAAAGGA
>JANPDA010000135.1:0-5333 GCA_031431235.1 Hyphomicrobiaceae bacterium | reverse complement strand
CCCTCTTTCCATTCATTGATCCAGCTTCGCCGGAATCGAATGAATGGGAGGGAACACTAGGCGAGCGCTTCAATCTGACGAGCAATGCTCAGGCGTGCGCTCATGACGGGCAGCACGAAGAGCGAGAACAACAGTGAGGCGAAGATGCCTCCCAGCACAACGAGCGCCATCGGATGCAGCACCTCGAGACCGGTGCCGCCACCGAGCACCGCGAAGGGCAGGAAGATGGCGCCTGCGACGGCACTTGCCGTGAGCATCGGCATCAGCCGCTCACCTGTCGCTTGCAATACGAGCGCAGGATCCATACCGCTCGTGGTCGTCACGTCGAGCCGCTGACAGCCATCGATCATCGTCAAGGTGTTGCGTGCTGCCAGCGCCGTGACACCGAGCAGCCCCGCGATCGATCCGAGGCTGACGATGCCACCGCTCGCAAATGCGCCGAGCAGCCCGCCAAGAATTCCGGCTGCGATCCCGGCCATGCCGAGCGTTGCCAGCCGCCAGCTGCCGAATGCGGCCTGCAGCACCAGAAGAACGGCGAGCGCGCCAACGAGTGAGGCGATCAGCAGACGCAGCACCACTCCCTGCCCGGTGCCTGGCTGCTCGACCACCTCGGGATGGTACTCGAGCGGGAATTCGATCTGCTGGATGCGGCTCCTCACCTCGGCGAGAACCTGACCCAGATCGCGGCCGCTCGCCGCCGCACGCACATCGATGTAGCGCGAAACCCCTTCGCGTTGGATCACCGTCGGGGCCGACGCAATGTGGATGTCGGCAACATCGGCGAGGCGCACGTGGCCGCCACTGGGCGTATCGATCAGCAGGCTCTTCACGCTGTCGAGGCTGTTGCGCGCCTCGGGTGTGCCCCAAACCACCACATCGAACACTTTCTGATTCTCGAACAGATTGCCGACCTCGATGCCCGCGAATATGGTCGCGGCCACCCGCCGAACATCGCCCGGCTTCAACCCGGCCCTCGCCGCCTTCTCGAGGTCGACCTTTACCGAGACGTGCGGCTCCTCGATTGGATGGACGACGCGAGGAGCGACCACACCGGGGGCCCGTCCGATCACCTGGCGTACCTCCTCGGCTTTGGCTGACAGGATGTCGAGGTCTTGGCCAAAGATGCGAACGAGGATCGGCTCGGCAGTGCTCGGCAACAGCGCTTTGCCGACATCGCCTAGATACGTCTCGGTCGTGCTGGTGAAGCCCGGATAGCCTGCGACAGCTTCGGAGATCGCGGCTCGCGTCGCTTCATAGTCGGCCTCGGCCGTGATGTTCACCCAGATCTGGGCGCCATCGCTGCCGACGACCGTGTCCCCTGTCACCGCGCGGCCGATTTGAGCGCCTACGCTCTTGACGCCGTCGATCGAACGCAGCTCCTCGACCATCTTGCCCATCAGCCGCCGCGTCGCGGTGATCGAGCTGCCCGGCGCGCCCGCGCCTTGAATCAGGATGTCGCGCTCCTTGAAGGCTGGTAGCAGGGTCGGGCGCAGCATCGGCAGGATCGCGATCGCGAAAGCGGCCACTATACCGGCACCGATCCAGACGGCGCGCGGCGACTGCAGCGCTTCGGCGACCCAAGCATGACCGTGCCGGCCGATGGCGGTTTCGATGGCCGCGCTTCTGGGGGCTCGCGACCCTGGGCCGAACAGCAGCGATCCGAGCACCGGCGTGATCGTGAGGGAAGCGAGCAGCGAGGCGATCAATGCGAGCGCGAAAGCGGTCATCATCGGCGACAGCAGGGTGCTGACTTGCTCGCTCATGAAGAAGAGCGGCACGACTGCGAGCAGCGCGACGAGCGTCGCCGCGCCGATCGGCCGGGCGTTGCCGACCGATACCATATCGGCCGCCTGGGCCTGCGCCGCTGGAACGCTCCCGCCGCGGGCACGTCGCAGCAGTGCGCTGGCCCCCATCACCGCGTCGTCGACGATCGCGAGCAGAGCCGCGGCAATGCCTGCCATCGTCATTATCGTGAAGGTTTCGCTGCTGAAGTAGAGCACGCCCACGGCCGCGATCACCGAGACCGCCATCGCAACGGTGCCGATCAAGACCGCACGCAGGCTGAAGGCGAGCAGTCCCAGCGCAAGTGCGCCGAGCGCAAATCCGGCGACGGCAAGCGGGGTGATGTTGGCTCGCGAGGCTTCGATGTAGTTGGAGCTGCGATAGAGTGAAGCGTCGATGTCGACGCCAGGCAGACCCGCCTGCAGCGCCCCGAGCGCTGCCTCGACGTCGCGTACGACGTCGAGGGCATTGGCATCGGGCAGCTTCTCGACGACCATCAGCAAGCCCGGACCCGCGTCGAGCACGGCTTCACCGATCAGCGGGGGATGGCCCTCGACCACGGTTGCGACGTCGCCGAGCCGGACTGCCATCCCCGATTCGTTTTCGACCGGGACCTCGGCGAGTTGCTCGGGCGTGGAGATCGGTAGAATGTGACGAATGGCTAGGCGCTGGTTGGGTGTCTCGAGCCAGCCGCCGGTGCCGGGCATCGAGGCATTGAGGAAGCTCAAGGGTGAGACCCAGAGCGCGTCGCCGGAAGCCTTCACCACATCGTCGAGCTCGACCTTGTGGCTGCGCAGGCGCTCGGGATCGACCTGCACGTGCAGCTGCCGGTTGCGCTGCGCCCAGACGGTGACGTTGGAGACGCCCCTGACACCCATCAGCCGCGGCACGATCGTCCAGCGCGCCAGCACCGACATCTCGATCGGCGACATGGTCTTGGACGACAGGCCGACCATCATGGCGCGTCGGGCTGCGGAGACAGGCTGCATCAGCACTGGCGGCTTGCCGACGTTGGGCAGCGCCCAGGAGCCGGCGAGCCGCTCCTGCACCGCTTGGCGCGCGCGCATCAGGTCGGTGCCGGGCTCGAAGGTCATCAGGATGCGCGAGACGCCGGGGAGGGACTGGGAATCGATGCTCTCCAGCCATGGCGACTGAATCACCAGCTCCTCGACGTTGATTGTCACCAGCTCCTCGACCTCGACGGCCGAGAGGCCCAGCGCTTCCGTCTGAATTTCGAGCGTCGGTTGGCCGAATTCGGGCAGTGCGTCAACTGGCATCTGCCTGAGCTGCGTAAGGCCGAAGCCCAGCACCAGGGCTGCAAGTGCCAGCACCAGAAAACGAAACTTGAGCGCTTGCTCGACAAGCCACTTCGACAAGGCCAAATCCTCCACGCGTGACAGTCAGGAAGCCGTATCCACCAAAGCAGGCGCATTCTCTCGACAAACCGACAGGTCTGTCGTCGGGTCTTGTTTTGGCAGTATAAGTCACAATGTTAGCGCTGGGATGGCCAACCCGAGCACGATTTTCAGTTGGACCGTTGCCAGCAACAGTCTCACTGTCATGTCCACACCGACATGATTACTGAAAAATTACCGAACTGCAACTGATACACGGCAATCCGATTGCGGGATAATTAACGCCGTGATGACTGGGCTGGCCCGGTGGGCGGCCGAGGTCTTGCGCCGATTGCATCGACACCAGTGTCTCGGGGCTCGAGTTGTGAATTCTCAAGATACTGAAATCGCTTATTTTTTTCCTCTCCACTCGGGTCTTTCGTGGGTCGGCTTCGACCCTGGCCGATGCGGATTGCTGGACATGGGCGCCAAGGCGTGGCGCTATGCCGGGCAAACCGCGCGGACCAGAAGGGACAGTACCGATGCACGCCTTGCTCACGGCTGGTTTCGTTGCCGCGGCGCTCGCAATCCTGGGGCCCGCAGCGCAGCTGCCTCCGCCAGCGACCCTACTCGTGGCCGATCCGGCCACAGCAAATGCCGCCTTGCTCGAGGCTGCCGAGCCCTTCGAGGAACTGACGGAAAAGGCATTCGAGAGCTCCGTCGGCAAGCTCGGGACGAAGCTACGCGCGGCTGCGACCGCACTTGCTGCCGTCCGGGAGCATCTGAGCGATCGAGCCAGCAACGAAGCAGCCGCCAGGCTGGGCGCGGCGAGGGCCGCTCTAGCATCCGGCGCTCGCTCCGATCTCGCCATCGCTTCGGTCGAGATCTACCGGATCCTGGTCAGCTCCGTTGCACCTCCGACCACCATACCGACGGATGTGAGTTTGCTGGACTATGCGGGCTTTCGCTACGATGCGGATCTGAAATCCGAGCCGCCGCGCTGGGACGATATGCTGGCAACGGTCCGCTACGCGCGCGCTCGCTGGTCGGACCTCAGGCGGCACGTCGACGACGCGGGCCTGGTGGAGCGTTTCGAGCTGACCCTCGCTGGCATGGAGAATGGGGCGAGGCTGCAAGATCCGATTCTCGCGAGCGTCTCCGTCCACCAGGAGCTCGATCTGGTCGACGATTTCGAGCGCTACTTCAAGCGCAAATGAGGCACTGCCCGAATAGGCTGGAAGGCAAGCATACACTCGATCAACATCTGATCGACAGCATCGTCATCCTGGAGATGTCGGCCACGAGCAGACGCAGCCAGGCAAGCGCCCCCGGCACCACCCAGTCGCGATAGCGAGGAGGCCGTCTTTGCGCAATTTTTTACGCGGATTTGTGCTTTTATGAGAGAAGTAAGTTTTCTTACTCGAACAGAAGTTTTTGGGTATTCATCATTCGGATCGCGAAGTGATTGTTTGTGAAGAAGGTATTTCTTTATTGCGAAAATAAACTAAGACTCCATCTTTTCTCGATCAGTTTGTTCGGTTTTTCCGGAGATGCACACTTGGGCAAGTGCATTGTTACTAATGCAAATGACGCTCGACTGATTCATAGCTGTCGGGCCGGTGACATCCTTCGACCCAGCCGGTGCAGGGGCGCAGTCAACACTGGGGAGCTCGAGGCGTGGCATTATTGCCTCGCTTTGGTCACTTGGTTTCACTGACGGTGCTTGCCGAGCGACTGCGCCTTTTGGTTTGGTGTCGGACGGCGCGGGCGTGTTCCCTCGCTATGGCGCCCTTGTAGCCCCGACGAAAGCCGAGCTGGCCATCACCGCCAAAACCCAGAGGACACGCGCGTTACCCTCTCATCAGAACAGGCAAGGATGGGGGCGACGGATCAAGCAATCCAGGGGTTGGTCTTCCAAGCCGATGGGCATTCATGTTGGCTTCATGGGCCAATCTTGGGCCAATCTTGGGCCAATTGCTGAATTGGAGAGCTGCGAACTCAAACATAACTCATTGATTTTATTGGCGCGCCGGGAAGGATTCGAACCCACGACCCCCAGATTCGTAGTCCGGAGCTGTTGTACTCGCCCTACGGCCCCTGCCGGTCGAAAGCAATAAGAGCGCCAATGTCGTCCCGGCCGTCCTCAAACGGCGTTGGTTTGTCACGTCCTGCCCGTCCGGGAGCCTACTCGGAGCCTAGTGCTTCAACAGACCATAC
>JANPDA010000134.1:0-9005 GCA_031431235.1 Hyphomicrobiaceae bacterium | reverse complement strand
TCATTTTCGTCGCCTATCTGTCCGCGCTCTGCCGCTCGCCTCTCCACACCGCGACCCAATTTGCCCTGCTGACCGCGCTCGCGAGCGTCGGGCGCACCTTGATCGCGTCCGGGTCGGGCTTTGCGGCGGCCTCACTCGGCTGGCCTGCATTCTTTGCAGCGACCGCGGTCGCAGGCCTGCCGGCGCTGGCCCTGATGGTGTGGCTGGGCCGGCGGGGGCATTTTGGCGGGAAATCATCACAGCAATACCAATGATCGTCATGGCCGCGAAGGCGGCCATCCATGCGCGTGGGTGAAAGCCACTGTATTTCGATACCGGCACGGTCCACTACGAGTTGGGTGTGATGACGGAATTGACCTCGGCAATCCATCGGAACGCGCATGGATGGTCGCCTTCGCGGCCATGACGGCTTTTTCTGTTGAATCACGCCGCCCCCCTACTCCAGGTCCTCCACCGCGACGGCCTCCCCGCCCTTCACGCGCCGGGCGAGAGCGGCTTCGATGAAGGGGTCGATGGCGCCGTCGAGCACGCTTCCAGGATCGGTGCTCTGGACGCCCGTCCGCAGGTCCTTCACCAGCTGATAGGGCTGCAGCACGTAAGAGCGGATCTGGTGGCCCCAGCCGATCGAGGATTTCTTGGCGGCCTCGGCGGCGGCGGCTTCCTCGCGCTTCTGCAGCTCGCGCTCGTAGAGGCGCGCTTTCAGCATCGACCAGGCGGTCGCGCGGTTGCGGTGCTGCGAGCGGTCCATCTGGCAGGCGACCACGATGCCGGAGGGAACATGAGTGATACGTACCGCGCTCTCGGTGCGGTTGACGTGCTGGCCGCCGGCGCCGCTCGCCCGGAACACGTCGATCCGGCAGTCGCTCTCGTTGATCTCGATCTCGATGTTGTCGTCGACGACGGGGAACACCCAGACGGAAGCAAAGCTGGTATGGCGGCGGGCATTGGCATCGAAGGGCGAAATGCGAACGAGCCGGTGCACGCCCGATTCCGTCTTCAGCCAGCCATAAGCGTTGCTGCCCTTGACAGCGATGGTCGCCGACTTGATGCCGGCGCCCTCGCCCGCGCTTTCCTCCAGCAGCTCGACCTTGTAGCCGCGGCGCTCCGCCCATCGCATGTACATGCGCAACAGCTTTTCGGCCCAGTCCTGGCTTTCGGTGCCCCCTGCACCCGAATGCACTTCCAGGTAGCTGTCGTTGCTGTCGGCCTCGCCTGAGAGCAATGTCTCGATCTCGCGGGCCTTGGCCTCGTCGCGCAATCGAAGCAGGCTCGCCTGTGCCTCGGCAATCAGGGATTCCTCCCCTTCGGCTTCGGCCATCTCGGCGAGCTCGAGGTTTTCCGCCAGATCGCCTTCGAGCTTGGCGAGCGCGGAAATCGCGCCGTCGAGCTGCTGGCGCTCACGCATGACTTTCTGCGCGCGCTCGGGGCTCGACCAGAGATTGGGATCCTCGGCGCGTGCGTTCAGGTCGGCGAGCCGGGCGGTTGCGGCTTCCGGGTCAAAGATGCCTCCTGAGAAGAACCAGGGATTCCCTGATCTCCTCGGCGATCTGGGCGATCTCGGCGCGCATCACAGCCTCCTATGACGATTGGCTTCGCTCGGGCGCGGACCATAGTGCAGTTCGCGGCAAAGGGGAAACCGATATATCCCCGGTCCCCGGAACTCAGCCCTTGGCGTGCGCGGCAGCGAGATCCGCCATGCTCTTGAAGTGGAAATGCATTTTCGGCGGATTGGCGACCGGCTTGGTCGCACCCCCGCCTTCCCGCCCGAAGCGCCGGTCGATCCAGGCGCGCGCGAGACCCATCTGCTCGGCCGGAACATGATCGTGGTGGAGGCTCTGAGCGGTATGCAGCACCTCGTTGGGCTTGATGCCGAGATCGAGCTCGAGGCGCTCCAGCATGAAGCGGAAATTGGCGAGATCGGGCTTGTAGGAGCCGATATCCTCGGCGGTGTAGACGGCATCGAAGGTGACACCGAGCTTCTTCTGGCTGGCGGCAAAGCTGGTGCGGTCGACATTGGAGAGCACGACGAGCTTGTAGTGGCGCTTCAGGTATTTGAGCGCTTCGGCCGAATCCTCGAAGGCCGGCCAGTCTGGCACCGAGAGCCCAAAACGCTCATGCAACTCGGGAAACGCCCTGACGCCCCATTCCCGCGCGAGACGCGCATGTGTGACCGCCAGCAGCATGGAGTAGCGCAGCGATGGCGTCATGTGCTCCTGATCGACCTCATGGCGCCCGAACGCTTCCAGCGCCGGCTCGCGCTCGTAGGGCGTGCTGGCGGCATTGATCAACGGCTGCAGCGCCGTCCAGATGCCGGTCTCCCAATCGATGAGAGTGCCGTAGCAGTCGAAGGTGAGACACTTGAAGTCGGAGAGGCGCATGGCTGAGTTCCCGGATTGGCTGCTCGTGCGATCAAGCACGCGCGAGCCGCCGGGCGCAAGCGGATCAGCGCTTGCGCAGGTTGATCGAGACGCGCCTCACCTTGGTGCCGGCCAGCGACAGGTTGATCGACTGGCGGGTCGGGCTGCCGGAGACCGAGCCCGAGGCCGAGACCGTGTTGCCGCGCAGGCTCAGGCGGAAGCCGTTGGCGGTTGCCTTGCCGAACACGCTGGCATCGAAGCCATACTGGCTCTCGGAGAAATTGCCCCGCACGGAGGAGCCTTCCAGGCGCAAACTGCTCGAGATCACGAACCGGTAGCTGGTCGAGGCGCAGCGGATGCTCTGGCTCAGCGTGTTGCCGCCACCCGAGGCCGAGCCGCTGCATCGTACCTTCTCCTTTGCCCCACCCGCGAGCGTGATGGTGCCGCCGCCCGACCAGGAGCCCGCGAGCCCCTTGAAGCTGGGTTGCGCCGCGTGAGCCGCGGCTGCGAATGCCAGCAGCGCCGCCAAGGCCGCAGCGCCACATGATCTCCGAACAATGCATGCGATCGTCATGCTCGCCCAATCTCTCGAGGTTGCTGGGATTGACCCTGTCGAGATCATAGCGCGGCCAAGGCGAGCGTGTAGTGCGGCCTCTTGACATGATGAATCGGAGCGGTCGCGGCGGAAGCGGGCGTTTGCGCCAGGCCGGCGAACGCTATAGGCTTCTGGTCATGAGTGACCGCTATCCTGCCGCAAAGCGCTTCGCAATCGCCCTGCTTGCCCATGCGGGCCACCTCGAGCGCGCGGTGATCGCAGCGCTCGCCATCGCGGCGCTCGGGGTGTTCGCGTTCGCGCGGATTGCCGGGGAGGTGGTCGAGGGCGAGACGAGCAGCTTCGATGAATGGCTGCTGCTGCTGTTGCGCAATCCGGACGACACCGCCGATCCGCTGGGGCCAGCCTGGCTCGAGGAGGCGATGCGGGACATGACCGCACTCGGCAGCACCTCGGTGCTGACCTTCGTCACGCTCGCCGCGGCAGGTTTTCTCGCCATCTCTCGCAAGCGGCACGCGGCGATGCTGGTGATCGGGGCCGTCGTCTCGGGGGTGCTGCTCAGCCACGCGCTGAAGCTCGGCTTTGCCCGGCCGCGGCCCGATCTGGTGGCGCATGGTGCGGCCGTCTACACGCCAAGCTTCCCATCTGGTCATGCCATGCTGGCGGCGGTCACCTACCTCACGCTCGGCGTGCTGCTGGCCCGCACGCTCGCCGGCCAAGTGGAGAAGGTGTTCGTGCTGGGCGTGGCGCTGTTGCTGACGGCCGCGGTCGGCGTCAGCCGGGTCTATCTCGGCGTCCACTGGCCCTCGGACGTGCTCGCCGGTTGGGCGCTGGGGGCGAGCTGGGCGCTGCTGTGCTGGCTGTTGGCGCTGTGGCTGCAGTCGCGCGGCGCGATCGAGGATGGGGGTGAGGCACCCTGAGCAATGGCGATTTTTCACCCCAACGACCCGTCATCCGGGCCAAGTGCCGGCCGGTGCTTGGACCGGGATCTTCGAAGCGAGCACGGCGGGATGACGGGTATTGGTTTGGTTGGGATCGCTTGGTCAGAACCGCTCCACCCACGGCCTGAGCTCCACCTCCCAGGTCCAGGCCGAGCGGGGCTGCTTGGCGATCGTGAGGTAGGTTTCGGCGATCGCATCGGGATCGAGCAGGCTGTCGGGGGCGTTCGCCGCGTCGATCCGGCCGGTCGCCGGATTGCGCACGCCGCCATCGATCACGAAATGAGCGACATGGATGCCTTTGGGCGCCAGCTCGCGTGCCATCGACTGGGCCATGCCGCGCAGCGCGAACTTGCCCATGGCAAAGGGCGCCGACTGGGCATAGCCCTTGACGCTTGCGGAAGCGCCCGTCAGCAGAATGACGCCCTTGCCCCGCTTCGACATTCGCCGCGCGGCGTGTTGCGCGACCAGGAAGCCGCCATAGGCCGTCACCATCAGCGTGCGCTCGACCTCGGCGGGATCCAGGTCGACGAAGGGGCCGCGGGCTCGCCCGCTCGCATTGTAGAGCACGAGGTCGAGCTCGCCGAAATCCCGGTCGATCGCGGTGAACAATTGCTCGACCGATGGCGCCGAGGCAGCGTCCGTGGTGAAGGCGCGACCGCCGATCTCGCCCACGAGCCGGTCGAGCTTGCCGGGGGTGCGGGCGGCGAGCGCGACCTTGGCGCCATCGCGGGCGAGGGCCCGCGCGAAGCTGGCGCTGATGCCGTCTCCTGCCCCGACGATCAATGCGCGCTCGAGCATGGTGGGCACTCCAGGGATTATGGCCACGGCAGGACCGCCATTCGAACGGCACGGTCCAGGAGGTTGAAACCCTGACACTGGCCATGGCATCGGTGTCAACTGGGCGTGCGAGCATCTGAGCTGGCAAGACGGCCCACGCTTGCGCTCATCGGAGCTTTCGCGTCACTTGCAGGCTGCTATGTCATCACCGAGCGGGCAACATCGGATGCCCGCTGTCAGGCGCTCGAGCGAGGAGACCACGATGCCGGCGAAAGTGCTCGTCTTCGACATTGGTGGAACGGTGTTCGACTGGAGCACGGCGATCGTCGAGGTGCTGGAGCGGGTCGTGCCACGCGCGACCTGGCCGGCCATCGATCGGGCGGGGTTTGCATTCGCCAGCCGCGCCCGCTTCATGGAGATGAACGGCGAGGTGATACGCGGCGTGCGCCCCTGGATGGCTGCCGACCAGATCCTCGCGGCTGTCATGGAGGAGATGATCGAGCGCCATGGCCTCCAGCACCTCTCGGCCTCCCAACGGGCCCAGCTGGCACGGTCCTGGCGGCAGATGCCTGCCTGGCCCGGCGCGCGCGAGGCGATCGCCGCGCTCCGGCGCAGCCATGTCGTGGTGCCGCTGACGATCCTCAGCTGGTCGATGGCGGTCGGCTCGTCGCGGCGCAACGGCATCGATTGGGATTCGATCCTCTCGTGCGATCTCCTCGGCGTCTACAAGCCAGATCCGCGCTGCTACACGCGTGCGATCGAGATCCTCGACTGCACCGCGGCAGAGATCATGATGGTCGCCGCCCACCCGAGCGATCTGCGCGCGGGCATGGCGGCAGGCTTTGGCTCCGCCTACGTGCGGCCGCGGTTGGAAGATCCGGGCGAGGACTACGGCGATACCGGCTTTGCCGAGGAATTCGACATCGTCGCCAGCGATTTCGCCGACCTGGCGCGAAAGCTGGTCTGACACCGTCATCCAGCCCCGCACTCCGCTCCTGCGAACGCCTCGGCAAACATCGACTGCAGCGCCATGTCGACCTCCGGGCGAGAGACGAGGATGCCGAGGTCGAGCAGACTGGTGACGCCGTGCCCGAGGATGCCGCAGGGGATGATGCCGGCGAAATGCTCGAGGTCGGGCTCGACGTTGAGCGCCACGCCGTGATAGGCGACGCCGCGGCGCACCCTGACCCCGATCGCTGCGATCTTGTCCTCGACATCGACGCCTCGCTCGGGCCGGCGCACCCAGACGCCGATGCGATCCGCCCGGCACTCGGCCCTCACATCGAAGCGCGCGAGCGCCATGATGATCCAGCGCTCGAGGTGGCCGACATGTCCGCGCACATCGCCTCCGCCCGGTCGCAGGTCACGCATCACATAGGCGATGCGCTGGCCCGGGCCGTGATAGGTGAAGCGCCCGCCGCGGCCGGCGCGGTGGACTGGAAAGCGGCTCGGCTCGATCAGCTCCTCGGGTCGGGCGCTGGTGCCTGCGGTATAGAGCGATGGGTGCTCGAGCAGCCAGACGAGATCCTCGGCTTCGCCAGCAGCGATAGCCGCGACGCGGGCTTCCATGGCGGCGACAGCTTCCGCGTAGCCGACGGGCGCCTCCGAGATCCGCCATTGGGTCCGGCCAAACCCAGGCAGCCCCGTCATGGCCAGGCCCCGGGACGGGTTTCGATCCGCCCTGACATGACATGCACCACCCGGCCCGAGATCCGCACGGCCGATAGCCGGCCATCCCGCTTTGCGACCGTCACCCCGATCTCGCTCGGCCGGCCCATCTCCACGCCCTGATGCACGGTGAGCGCGAGGCCGAGCGCCGGACGCGGATCGAGATGGGCGAGCAGCGCGGCGAGCGCGCCATTGGCGCTGCCGGTCGCCGGATCCTCGTTGGTGCCATCGAGGGGGGAGAACATGCGCGCACGCACCGGCGCATCCAGCCCGGCGCGCACATAGAGATGGATCGCGTCGGCCCCGTCGGCGGGCAGGAGGCGAGCGAACGGCTCCAACCGGACCCGGACGCGGGCGAGCGCCTGGAGGCTCGCAAGCTCGACGATCAGGAAGCCGAGCCCAACCGAGGCGATCTGCGGCCGGTGGCTCGATGTCAGGATATCGGCCTCATCGAGGCCCACCGCCGCTGCAATGCTCGCTGGCTCGAACGCTCGTCCGAGCGACAGCTGCTCGGGCGCGGTGATCGTCGCTCCCACGATAGCGCCAGCTTCCCGCAGCACCTCGACCGCGACGAGTCCGGCCTTCTCCTCGAGCACGAGGCGATCGCCGACCGGCCGGCCGAACACCTTGCCCTGCCGCGCCAACACGAAGGCCGCTCCGACATTGGGGTGGCCGGCGAAGGGCACCTCCTGGCCGGGCGTGAAGATGCGCACGTTGGCGGTGTTGGCCACATTGCCCGGCGGCAGCACGAACGCGGTCTCCGCATAGTTGAACTCACGCGCGATCGCCTGCATCTCGACCGTCATCAGCCCGCGCGCGTCGAGCACGACCGCGAGCGGATTGCCCGCATAGGCCTTGGCTGTGAACACGTCGACAGTCACGTAGTCGAGCGCCACGCTATTGCTCCTTGTGATCGATCCGCCCCGTTCCGGTGAAGAGCCCACCGGGAAAGAGGATCAGCAGCCCCGTCAATAGCACAAAGGAGGCGACGTCGCGGTACTCGGCCCCGTAGCAAGCCGACCAGAAAGTCTCGACGAGGCCGAGCAGTGCCGCTCCGGCAAACGCGCCCCCGACCGACCCGAGGCCCCCGACAACGGCCACGAACAGGGTCTTCAAGCCGATCACGAGCCCCGAGTAGAAGCTGACCGAGCCATAGTTGACGGCGAGCAGGATGCCCGCCGCCGCGGTCGCCGCCGAGGCGATGGCGAAGGTGGCGAGCAGCGTCCGCCCGACGTCGACGCCGGTCAGCTCCGCCATGCCGAGATCCTGCGCGCAGGCCCGCCAGGCCCGGCCGAACGGGTGACGCTCGATGAAGAGGAAAAGGCCCGCGCCGAGCACACCTGCCACTGCGAGCAGAATGGCCTGCATGGCGGTCAGCGACAGCGGAAACCGAGCGGTGCCTCCCAACTGCAATCGCTCGTTCAGGATCGGCATCAGCCAGAGGTCGCGGCTGGCGTTCTGCAGTCGCATCAATTCCTCGAGCATGATCGCGACCCCGAGCGTCGCCACGATCATGGCCAACCCCGGCGCGCCGATGAGCGGGCGTATCGTCGACCGCTCGATCAGGACGCCGACGATCGTGGTGTTGAGGAGCGCATAGAGCGCGGCGAGCGCGACGGGAACGAGCGTCATGCCGGGCAATTTCAGCATCAGGAACAGCGAGAGGTTGATGACGATGTAGCCCGCCCAGATCGCCAGCGCTCCCAACGCGAGGTTGGTGCGGTTGGTGATGCCGTGCATCAGCACATAGGAGACGGCGAGCAGGCCGTAGAGGGCGCTGACGACTGCGGCGTTGATGAGCTGCTGGACGACGAAGGGCCAGCTCATGGGCGGTTCCAGGGTCGGAGGACGGCGCTGCTCATGGTAGTATGTGGCCAGCTTGACGGAACGGGGAGTGATCCAGCGATGATACCGCGAATGCGCATGGTTTGGCCTGCCCTGCTCGCGGCGGTCCTCGCGCTCCTTGCCGCCTGCGAGCCGGGCGACGATCAACCCTATGTCGCGTTCGATGGCGGCGGCTTCGTCTTCAACTATCGCGTCGCCGAGGCCTATTACGGGTTCAATGTCCGGCCGATGCGACAGCTCGCCGTCGGCACGGTGATCGAAGCCGAGTTCGAGGACCCGGCCGGCGGCGCGCCGATCGTCGAGCGCCAGACCGTGCAGGGCGAGCGACTTCGCTACTCGTTCCGCACCCGCGGCCTGCAGGGGATCAAGGCAGGCAAGCCCTACCGCGTCAACGTGCATGTGCTCGCGGCCATCGGCGGCAAACGGCTCGCGAGCTACCAGCACTCGTTCAAGTCCGACCTCGACCAGTCCGACCTCCCCGACGTGCCGCCGGTGCTGGGGCCGGGCTTCCAGCTCAATCCCGAGTATGAGCTGCCGAAGAAGCTGTGATGGCGCATGCCGAGTCGCCTCCGGCTCGCGGCTGCGCCCGGATTGGAGCATGAAGCGAGACGCGGGCGCCGGAGCGCTGCGTGTGTTGTGTGTGTGGCAGCCCTTCGGCGCCGGTCCATGCGAAGCACGGCTCCGCCATGACGTCGTGATGTTTTGAAGGAACCGGGCTCGCTTCTTCCGGACCCGCTCTCTTGCAAGCGCGGATCACCTAGTGTTCCGACTCATTCATCTAGTACCCTAAATGAATGGCCAGCCCACTAGCCAACTTTGTGTTTGTGCTCCGTCTTTCCATTCATTGGTCCAGCTTCGCCGGAA
>JANPDA010000133.1:0-1677 GCA_031431235.1 Hyphomicrobiaceae bacterium | reverse complement strand
CCTTGACGGCATCCGAAAGGACGCGACGGGATGGACCCGAGTCTTCCTCTCGGACCTCGGCCCCGTCAAGTTCGATGATCTATGCGCGGCCATGCTCCAATTGTTCATGCTGCGAGTGACCGACGCGAAGGATATTTGCGTCGCTCTGGCGGCAGACGGCACAATCACGGACACATGGACTACTGAGGGCAAGCGCAAGCCGGGCGAACATCATCTGATCGGAAATAAGAGCCCAAACTCGCGACCATGATTACATCGCAATTTCAATCACATAGGTGTTCGCACTTTTATCCTGCCGGGTGCGCCAATTTCAGCTCGGCTATTGCAGATCAGAGCCTCGCTTCGTGCCGGCGCGTTGGCGACGGCCTGCCGGGCGCGCTGGTATCAGATCGGGCTGACCGAAGACGCCGACATGCACTGGGGTCGGGGTCGAGGATGGCAAGGTAGCGTTCCTCGCCGATCAGGTCCTCGCGCGCTGCCGTTCATCTTGGTTAGTGCTCCCTCCCATTCATTCGGTGCCAGCGAAGCTGGATCAATGAACGAGTCGGAACGCCAGGCGCTCGCAGCGTATCGCGCAGCCTCCGCAGTAGACATTGCCTGGCGTTGGCGCGAGCGTCATGGTGATGGGCAGGCAGACCCGCGGCGCACGGAAGGGACACCCATGTCGAAGCCGACCTATTTCGCCCCCGAGGGCGGATTGCCCCCGCAAACGCAGCTGATGACTGGCCGCGCCGTGTTCACGCAGGCTTACGCAGTGCTGCCGCGGGCGACGATGAGCGACATCGTCGCGAGCCTGCTGCCGGGATGGACGGGGACGCGCGCCTGGATCTTGGCGCGACCCCTCTCGGGCTTTGCCGAGACCTTCTCGCAATCGATCATGGAGGTCGCGCCGGGCGGGGGCAGCGACCGGCCGGAGCCCGATCCCGGCGCCGAGGCCGTGCTGTTCGTGCTCGAAGGCACCCTGGCGCTGACGCTCGCGGGAGCCAAGCACGATCTGCACCCTGGCGGCTATGCCTACATTCCGCCCGGAGCGAAATGGCTCGCTGAGAACGCCGGCAAGCAGCCAGTCCGCTTCCACTGGATACGCAAGGCCTACGAGCCGGTCGAGGGGCTCGGTCTGCCCGAGCCGATCCTCGCCAACGAGCAGGAGATCGCGCCGATCCCGATGCCCGATACCCAGGGGCGGTGGGCGACCACGCGTTTCGTCGATCCGGGCGATCTGCGCCACGACATGCACGTCACCATCGTCACCTTCGAGCCCGGCGGCGTCATCCCGTTCGAGGAGACCCATGTGATGGAGCACGGGCTCTACGTGCTCGAAGGCAAGGCGGTCTATCTGCTCAACCAGGACTGGGTCGAGGTCGAGGCGGGCGACTTCATGTGGCTGCGGGCCTTCTGTCCGCAGGCCTGCTATGCTGGCGGGCCTGGACGCTTCCGCTACCTGCTCTACAAGGACGTCAACCGTCATCCGAAACTGCGCCGGCCCGGTGAGCAGCTGGCGTGACGGGCCGCGCGAAAGGGGAACGACATGGCTGACCGATCCTGTGAGGGCCGCTGCACCTGCGGCGCCGTGCGCTATCGCATGACGGATCAGCCGTTGTTCGTGCACTGCTGTCATTGCCGCTGGTGCCAGCGCGAATCGGGCTCTGCCTTCGCGCTCAACGCCATGATCGAGGC
>JANPDA010000132.1:0-11979 GCA_031431235.1 Hyphomicrobiaceae bacterium | reverse complement strand
GACTACGTGCACGTCACCGACCTCGCCTCGGCGCATCTGCTCGCCCTGGAGGCGCTCCGCGGCGGAGCGAACTCGACCCAATGGGTGGGTCCATGGTGGCGGAAACACCCTCACCGAGCGCGGCGGAGCGGCATCGGCCGCATCCGAAACTCTTGATCCGGGCCGGCTGCTCCGCCCCCTGCACTTGCGCCTGCCGTTGCACGGCGGCGCCCGTCGGCGTTGGCGCACCGTCCGACCTCAAACCGAGCGCACTTCCACGATTTCGGGCACGAAGTGCTTCAACAGGTTCTCGATGCCATGGCGCAGCGTGGCGGTCGAGCTGGGGCAACCCGAGCAGGCACCGCGCATGGTGAGGCTGACCACGCCTTCCCGATAGCCCTGGAACACGATATCGCCGCCGTCCTGGGCGACGGCGGGACGCACGCGCGTCTCCAGCAGCTCCTTGATGGTGTCGACGATCGCCTGATCTTCGGGCGCGAAGTCCTCGTCGTTGCGGATTTCCCCGCCGCGACCTGCGCCGGCAACGGGCGCGCCCGACAGATAGTGCTCCATGATCACGCCCAGGATCGCGGGCTTCAGATGCTGCCACTCGGCCTCGCCCTTCGTCACCGAGATGAAATCGGAGCCCAGGAACACGCCCGCCACGCCGCTCACGCCGAACAGCCGGTCGGCGAGCGGGGAATCGGCTGCCTCGTCCCGGTTGCGGAAGTCGAGCGTACCCGTCCCCAACACCGGCTTGCCGGGTATGAACTTCAACGTCTGAGGATTGGGAGTCGCCTCGGTCTGGATGAACATGTCGCTGCTCCTGAGCCATGGCGCAAGGCGCCGGCCAAACGTTCCTTGGAACGGTTCTATAGTGGCAATGGCAGCGTTCGTCAAAACCTGAGTTGGGGACTAAGGATAGCGCGCGCCGAGCCCACTCTCACGCGAGCCCTTCGATCTCCGATGACGTCAATGTGCCCGGCACGATGGTGATCGGAATGAGGAAGCTGCCGGCCAGCTTGCCGGTCGCGAGCGAGGAGACGAGTGGTCCAGGCCCGGCCGGATCGGTCGAGGCGCCCAGCACCAGCACGGCGATATCCTGATCCACCTCGATCAACCTCAGGATCTGCTCGGCCTTGGCGCCTTCCAGAATCACGTCCTCCACGTGGGCGTCCTCGCAGCCCAGCCCCTTCAGTTTGCGGCGGAACAGACGGAACACGGCCCTGGCCTTGTTGGTCTGCTCCTCGATGTAGATATCGCGCACGCCGAGCCACTGCCCTGCCTCGCTCGGCTCGATCACATAGAGCAGAACGATCGAGCCGTTGGTGCGCTTGGCCCGGTTGGCAGCGTAGATGAGCGCGCTCTCCACTTCCGGCGTCTCGTCGACGACGACGAGGAACTTGCGGCGGTGGCCGGCGCCGAAAACGTCCCGCTGTTTGCGATCAGGCATGACACCCTGTCTTTCGCGCGCCGATGCAGCTCTGACACTCATACTCCTTGTGACGGCCCTGCGCCATGGCGCCGTCGCGTGGCTGCCTCAGCGGGCTCCAGAGCTGCCGATGAAGCCGACGATCGCGCGCACCTTGCCCATCACCGGCCCGGCGATCTCTCGCGCACGCTGAGCGCCTTCGCCGAGGATCCGGTCGATCTCGGCCGGGTCGGCCATCAGGCGCTTCATCTCCGCCCCGATCGGGCCGGCCTTTGCAACCGCAAGCTCGGTCAGCGCCTTCTTGAAGGCCGAGAACGGCTTGCCGCCATGGTCCGCCAGCACCGCCTCGCGCGTGCCATCCGACAGCGCCGCGAAGATGCCGACCAGGTTCTCGGCTTCCGGACGGCCGGAAAGGCCCGCCGGCTCGCTCGGCAACGGCTCCGGGTCTGTCTTGGCCTTCTGGATCTTCTTGGCGATCGTGTCGGCGTCGTCCGTCATGTTGATGCGCGAGAGGTCGGAGGGGTCCGACTTCGACATTTTCTTCGTGCCGTCGCGCAAGCTCATCACCCGCGTCGCCGGCCCCTGGATCAGCGGCTCGGGTTGGGGGAAGAACAGGCCATCGGCAAAGCCCGCCGCCTTGATCGACCCCGCGTAGTCGTTGTTGAACTTCTGGGCGATGTCGCGGGAAAGCTCCAGGTGCTGCTTCTGGTCCTCCCCGACCGGCACGTGGGTCGCGCGATAGAGCAGGATGTCGGCCGCCATCAGGTTGGGATAGGCATAGAGCCCGACGGAGGCGCGCTCCTTGTCCTTGCCCGCCTTCTCCTTGAACTGGGTCATGCGATCGAGCCAGCCGAGGCGGGCGACGCAGTTGAAGATCCAGGCGAGCTCGGAATGGCCCGCGACCTGGCTCTGGTTGAACAGGATGCTGCGCTTGGGATCGAGCCCCGAGGCCATGAACGCCGCCGTCACCTCGCGCGTGTTGCGGGCGAGATCCTCGGGATCCTGCCAGACCGTGATCGCATGCAGGTCGACCACGCAATAGAGGCAGTCGTGGGTCTCCTGCATCGCGACGAACCGCTGGATCGCGCCCAGATAATTGCCCAGATGCAGATTGCCGGTCGGCTGGACGCCGGAGAACACACGTGGAATGAGTTTCATGGGAGCCCCTCTGTGCGCCGGGGTTATGCCGCGCGGGGAGAGGCAGCGCAAGCGGGCTGGGCGAATGCGGCGACGCCCGGCAGCGGGCCGGGCGTCGAACGATTGATGTGTCGCTATGCTCAGTTGAACGAGTAGACGACCCCGAGCGACACGAGCTGACTCTCATTGTCGATGCCGGCGCCATCCTCGATACCGACAAAGGCCGAGCTTCCGCTGCCGGCGCCGCCGATCCGCGTCTGCCCTTTCATGTGCCGGTACTCGAGGTACTTGTAGGCGGCCGTCAGTGCGATCTCTGGGGAGATTTGGTAGTTGCCGTTCACATCGACCTCGACCATCTCGCCGGAGTCGAAATCGTCACGGAAGCGCAGGCCGCGGAGCCAATGGTCGTCGACGCCTTCTGCCTGCACCCAGGACGATCCGACGAAGCGGCCCTCGACCGTGAGCGGCCCGAGATTGGCCGTCGCGGCCAGACCCAGATAGGGGGTCGAGAAGTCCTGCTGATAGGTGATGACGGTCGAATTCTCGCTGAACGTTCCCTCATAGCCGCGGAAGTCCCAGGGACCCGCACCGGTCGGGTCGTCCGAGTAGACGAAGCTGCCGCCCTTGGCGACCCAGCGGTACTTGTCCCAACGGTAGCCGGCGACCGCCGAGAGGCTGAAGCTCGGTAACCGGAAGAGCGTCAGGATGCCGTAGGCATCGATCAGCTGCACGTTCTCGAGCGCAGTGCTCTTGTGATGTGACCAGTGGGTCCAGTCGCTCGTTGGATCGTTCTGGTCGATCGGATTGATCCAATCGAAGTCGTCCATCGTCGCGTCGTCGCTGGCATTGGTCCAGCCTTCGATGCCGACCCTCCACCAGGGCGAGCCGCTCATCTCGAGCTTGCCACCGAGCATGATGATGTCTTCGGCCGTCCAGATCAGCTCGGACAGCTTCTCGCCGTTCGGCACGTAGACCGTCTCGTGCGCCGTGCCGTTGAGATTGCCGACCGAGACACCGCCGTCGATGCGGAATCCGTATTGGGGATCCTCCATCACGCTGTCCTTCATCGACCAGCCGAGGTCGGCTGCTGGAGCGCTGGAGATACCGATCACGACGGCGAGCGCGGAAAGCACGCCCGTCCGGACGAGCCGGTCGGAGGGAAATGACATGGGAGTCCTCACGCTGAAGGTGTTTGATCTCGCAGCCCCTCGCGAAAGCGAGACCAAAAGTGCGTGAGCCGTTCCCCCATATTCATATCGGTAAAGATGAAATGATCCCTTAACGGGCGTGCCGCGCCGGGACAGGTCACTCAGCGCCGCTTCAGGCCGCCCAGGATCTGCTTCAGGCGAGCGGCGCCGGTCAGCTCGACCAGCAGGCCGAACACGAGCATGCCGAGCGTGACCAGACCGGCCAGCGCCGCGCCTTGGATCAGTGGGCCGTTCGAGGTAGCGAGGTAGGGTGCCAGCACTCCAGCCAGTAACCACAGCACCGCGCCCATCATGAGGCTCGCGAGCACCAGCAGCGGCAGCGTCCGGCGCAACCTCGCGTCAGCCTTGAAATGGCCGCGCCGCATGAGGCCGTACCAGAGCAAGCCGGCATTGAGCCAGCCCGCGATCGAGGTCGCCGCGGCCACGCCGACGTGCTGGAGATGAGGAAACAGCGCGAGCGAGAGCACGACGTTGGCGGCGACCGTGATCGCACCATAGATCATCGGCGTTCGCGTATCCTCGCGCGCGAAATAGCCCGGCGAGAACACCTTCGCGAGCACGAAGCTCGGCAGACCGACGGCGAAAGCAGCGAGCGCGCGCGCCGTCTCGGTCGAATCGGACGCGGTGAAGGCGCCGCGCTCGAACAGCACCTGGATGATCGGAAAGGGGACGGCTGCGAGCGCGACGGCCGCCGGCAGCGTCAGCAGCAGCGCGAACTCGAACGAGCGGTTCTGGCTGTCCGCGGCGCCCGTCGCGTCGGCGGCCCGGAGCCGGCGCGCCAGATCCGGCAGCAGCACCACGCCGATCGCGACGCCGACGATACCAAGAGGCAATTGATAGAGCCGATCGGCATAATAGAGGTAGGAAACGGCCGCCGCCTGCGTCGAGGCGATCATGGTGCCGACGACGATGTTGATCTGGGTGATGCCGCCCGAGACGATCCCCGGCACGCCGAGCCGCACCAGCCGCCGCATCTCGTCGGTGTAGCGCGGTCGCACCAGGCGGGGGGCGTAGCCCTGCTTCGCCGCCGCCCAGACGAGGAGGCCGAGCTGCAGGAAGCCGGCGATCGAGACCCCCCAGGCGAGCAGCAGACCCGCTTCCGCGCTGCGATGCAGGCCGAAGAGGGCGGCGATCGACAGCGCGGCGATCAGGACGATGTTCAAGAGCACCGGCGCCGCCGCCGCCGCCGCGAACTTACCCACCGAGTTCAGCAGGCCCGACAGCAGTGCGACCAGCGACATGCAGGCGAGATAGGGAAAGGTGATGCGCGACAGCACGATCGCCAGATCGAGCTTTTGCGGATCGGCGCGAAAGCCCGGCGCAAGCCCGAGCGTCAGCCAGGGCATGGCGATCATCCCAACCGCCGAGACGATCAGGACGACGCCGAGGAGCCCCGAGAACGCCTCGTCCGAGAAACGCCGGGCGGACTCCGGCCCGTCACCTTCCAGGCGCTTGGCAAACAGCGGCACGAACGCGGAGTTGAAGGCCCCTTCGCCGAACAGGCGCCGGAACAGGTTCGGCAGCCGGAAGGCGACGATGAACGCATCCGCCACGGGTCCGGTGCCGACGACGTAGGCGAGCAGCATCTCGCGGACAAAGCCGAGGATCCGGCTCGCCCCGGTCCAGCCGCCCACTGTCGCAAAGGCGCGATAGAGTTTCATGGGGCCTAGCGCCTATCGGAGTCGCGCATGCCCGTCAACAACGGCGGTGACGCGGGCGGTGTGGGAAGTAGGATTTGCGCGGTGAAGAATGGGCCTGCTATCCACTCGCCACTCACTCTTGCTCGACCCAGCTTTCCGGTCTCAGCTGTGCCGTGTGGAAGACACGGAGCAGCTCGATGCGGTCCTGCGCCACCCGATAGGGAATGAGATAGGGCAAGCCAGGCACGCTCATCTCACGAATGTCAGATACATCGGCCGGCCGGCCGGCATACGGGCGGCTCTTGATGGTGCCGACGATCTTTCTGATGCGCGCCGCGACGCGGCGTGCCGCCCTCGGATCATGCTCCGCAATGTAGGCCCGGATCGCCGCGAGATCGGCTACGGCACGCGGAAGCCAGACCGCCTTCATGGCTCGCGAGGCA
Source organism: Hyphomicrobiaceae bacterium (assembly GCA_031431235.1). GTDB lineage: Bacteria > Pseudomonadota > Alphaproteobacteria > Rhizobiales > Hyphomicrobiaceae > JANNSW01. Next base: position 6,140 of record JANPDA010000132.1, on the reverse strand, counting down.
GGCGCACGGGCTCGACGTCGGGCTTGGGCGGCTCGCCCTCCTCGTCAGTGCCCCAGGACTTCAGCCAGGCATCCACAGCCTGTTCCGAGACGAACATGCCCTGGTCTGCTTCGGCAAGGGCCTCGTGCAGCTGCTGCGCATGCCAAGCCTTCCGTCGCACGAGGTCCTCGATCGCCTTGTTGATGAGGAATGATCTCGAGCGATTGGTCGCCTTGGCGAGGATCTCGAGTTGGTCCTTCACCTCATCGGGCAGGCGAATCGAAATGACACTGGTCGCCATGGGGCTCCGAGCCGCGCGGGTGTAGTCGCTTGTAGTATGTTGTAGCGGCCGGTGAAGCCGTGTCAAGCGCCCGACGTAGCGAGGCGCGGCGGAGGCTCCTGGAACGGCGGTGACGCGGGCGGTGATCGGCAGTCGTGAGTGGGCAGTCGGGCGCGCGGTTTGCCCGACTGCCGATTGCCTACTGCTTCTTCTGATCCGCTTCCCGCATCGCCATCACTTTCTTGAACGCGGGCCTGCTGGTCATCGCCTCGTACCAGGCCTTGATCTTGGGAAACTTGGCGATCGTCGCCATGTGCCCGCGCACATAAAAGAGGATCGTCGCGAGGTTGATGTCGGCGACAGTCGTGCGCCCGCCGACCAGATGGCCGCCACCGGCTGCCAGCGCACCCTCCAGCACGGCGAGCGGCTTCTGCAGCTTCTCGACGCCGGCATCGCGCTGCTTGGCATCGCGCTCGGCCTCGGGCAGATAGATGGTGTGGCTCATGACCTGCACGGCGGCGGGCTCGACCTCGGTCGCGCCCCAGATCGTCCACATGGTGATGAGGCCGTCCTCGGACACGTCCTTGGGCGCGAGCGGTCCGCCGAACCGCTTGGCCATATGGAGATTGATCGCGAGCGATTCGAAAATCTTGAGGCCGTTGTCGTCGATCACGGGCAACATGCCGTTGGGATTGACCTTGCTGAAGGCCGCCGATTCCGTGCCCGTCGGGCCGAACTCGGTTCGCACCAGCTCATAGGGGATGGCGAGCTCCTCGGCCATCCAGAGGGTCCGCGTGGCACGCGACATGGGAACGCCGTAGATTTTGAGGGTCATGGGGAGCTCTCTGGTGGGTTGCGGGTGGGGATTGATAGCGCGAAAGAAGGCGAGTGGCGAGATGGGGAGTAGCGAGTGGTGCAAATCCACTCGCCACCTCGCCACTCACCATCTCGCCAGCCTCAACCCTTCACGCATACCACCTGCCTGAGCGTATGCACGATCTCGACGAGATCGGCCTGGGCGGCCATCACCGCGTCGATGTCCTTGTAGGCGCCCGGCGTCTCGTCGATCACGCCCACGTCCTTGCGGCACTCGATGCCGGCGGTCGCCTTCACGTGATCATCGAGCGTGAAGAGGCGCTTGGCCGCGCCCCGCGACATCGCCCGGCCCGCGCCATGCGAGCATGAGCAAAAGCTTTCCGGATTGCCCTTGCCGCGCACGATGTAGGAGCGCGTGCCCATCGAGCCCGGAATGATGCCGAGCTCGCCCCGACCGGCGCGCACCGCGCCCTTCCTCGTCACCCACACCTCGGCGCCGAAATGGGCTTCCCGCGCCACGTAGTTGTGGTGGCAGTTGACGGCCTTGCGCTCGAGCTTGAAGGCGGGCAGCTCCTTGCGCATCGCCTTGACGATGGCCTCCAGCATCACCTCGCGATTGGCGCGCGCGAAGTCCTGCGCCCAGAGCACGGCCTCCACGTAGTCCTCGAACAGCGGCTCGCCCTCTTCCAGCCAGGCGAGATCGCGGTCGGGCAGAGCATGGCCGAGCTGGCGGCCAGCCAGGGCCTCGCGCGCCTTCTCGATGAAGGTGGTGCCGATGCGGTTGCCGATGCCGCGGCTGCCCGAATGCAGCATCACCCAGACGCGGCTCTGCTCATCGAGGCAGATCTCGATGAAGTGATTGCCGCCGCCGAGCGTGCCGAGATGAACGAGCGAGTTGGCGCTGCCGACGGCAGGGTGCTTGGTCACGATCCCCTCGAGCCGGCCAGCGAGGCCGCCATCGGCGAACCGCTTGTCGACCGCGTCGGGCACACCGTCCTTCCAGCCGCCCTTGACGCCGATGCCGCCATGGGGCACCGCCGCCTCGATCGCCAACCGCAGCGCGGCGAGGCTGTCGGGCAGCTGCTCGGCGGTGAGGGAGGTCCGGACCGCGCACATGCCGCAGCCGATGTCGACACCGACGGCCGCCGGCACGATCGCGCCCTTGGTCGCGATCACCGAGCCGACGGTTGCGCCCTTGCCCAGATGCACGTCCGGCATCACCGCAACATGCTCGTGGATGAACGGCAGGCTCGCGATGTTGAGAAGCTGGGCGCGTGCCGCGTCCTCGACGGGAACGCCCTCGACCCAGGCCTTGATCGGCGAGGTCGCGCCTGCGATGAGGGTGGGTCCAGACATGGCGGCTACCTCCTATTCACTCCGTCCAATTCACTCCGTTGCGTCGCCTTGCGCCATGCACTACACTGTCGTGCATGAGCAAGACCGCTGTCTATAGCTGGCGGGTTTCGCCGGAGCTGAAACGCCGCCTGGAATCGGCTGCGCACGAGGCCGGAACTAGTGTCGGCCGGATCCTCGAGGTAGCAGCCGAGGCTTGGCTCGAGCGCGACGCCAGCCCCGCAGCCGAAGAGAAAAGCGAGCAGGATCGTCTGCGTCGTGCAATACTTGCACATGCCGGCGCCTTCACGAGCGGCGATCGGGCGGGCTCGTCCGAAGTCGAGGGCCGCGTGCGCGAGCGCATCGCCACGAAGATCGAGCGCAGGCCCCACCGTGCCCCCGCGCGCGCTGATTGATACGGGCGCCATCGTCGCGCTCCTCGATGCGAGCGACTCCTGGCACCAGGCAATCTCGGCTGCCATCGCCCATGTGCCACTCCCATTTGCCACGACCGCTGCCGTCCTCACTGAGGTCATGCACTTCTACGGCGACCGTCCCGACCGCCTCGCCAGGGCTTGGAGGCTGATCAGAAGCCCCGCCGTCGTGGTGCTGCCGATCGACGGCTCCGATCTCCCCGACCTCGAGCGGCTGATGAAGCGCTATGCCGACATCCCTATGGACTTCGCCGATGCGAGCCTCGTGCGCCTCGCCGAGCGCGAAGGCTTGAGCACGATCTTGACCGTTGACCGTGATTTCGAGATCTACCGTATCGGCGGTCGGCGGCGGTTCCGCTGTCTGCCGGCCGATTGATGGTAGCCAATCGCGTGCGGCAACGTTGCGCGCGACGCCGCGTCCGTTCAGGACTTGCGACCCAGTGCCAGGAACGTCGCAATGGGATCGGCGCCGAACTGGGCTATCTCATCGACATGATCGGCAAGCAACTGCTCGACCAGCTCGGTCGGACCATTTCCGATCCGAACCCAGATGACCTTGGGTGGTGCTCCCAACACAAAGCTCATCCGGTGGAAATCGCTATCACAGAGCTTCCGCGGACATGAGCCTGCGCTCTCGATCCGCTGCGAAAGCGAGGCAGGCACGAATGTCCTCGCGCGTCAGATAGGGGAAATCGCGAAGAATGTCGTCCTCGCTCATGCCGCCTGCCAGATACTCGAGCACGTCGGACACGGTGATGCGCATGCCGCGGATGCACGGCTTTCCGCCGCGCTTGCCGGGCTCGACAGTGATGATCTTGCGATAGTCCATTCGTGAACCGTATGGCTGTTGCAGACACCGGTCAATGCATTCCGGGCCCCCGCTTGGCGAGTGGCGGATGGGGTTGTACCCGTTCGCCACTCGCTCACTTCACACCGACGCCTTCTCGGCTTCCGCGATGTACCCGAGCACACCCTCCGAGAAGCCGTCGATGTGCCTCCAGCGGCCATAGCCGACGCCGTTCCGGTCGGACGCGACGTTGACCATGGTGGCATGCCGGGCGACGGGGTCCGGAACCAGGTCGTGCGACTGCTCGTCGGTGATGACGATCAGCCGGTCGTGCGGCAAGGCGTTGACGTGCGCGACCGCCTGGCCGAGCAGCGTCCCGCCGTGCGGCTGAGAGCCGATGATCGCATCGATCCCCGCCAAGCCGCCGCGCGCCGGCACCTCCTTCACCTCGTTGGAGAAGGTGAAGATGCGCGCCTCGCCCGGCAGCACGGCGGCGAGCGTCGCCGCCGCATCGAGCCGCGTCATGTCCGAGCGGCCAGAGAGCCGCGCGTCCATCGAGCCCGAGACGTCGACGAGCACGATCGTCCGGCCGCTGAGACGGGTCTGCTCGGCGACTGCCGCCTTCAGCGCCGCGTCGAGCTCGGCATCGAAGACGACCGCCGCCCGCGCCGCCGCCACATAGCGGAACGGCAGCACGCGCGACGCGCCCCTGCGAGCCAGGATCGCCTGCCGGACGAGATCGGCATCGACCTCCGCCGCCACCATGTTGCGCAAATTGCGCAACAGGGCGAGATAGCCGAGCTTGCCCTCGCGGAGCAGCCGCTCGAACGCCTCGCGCTTGTCCGCGCCACCCGAGAGGGCGACCTCCCAGGTATCGGGCGAGGGCAGAGTGCCCTCGACGAGACTCTTCCAGGTCGCCGCCTGCTCCGCATCGCGGGGCTTGGCGTGGACGAGGAACAGCACGTCGCGCAGCTTGACGACTGCCGCCCGGTCGTACTTCGCGAGCTGGTAGGCGTCGAACTTGGCGAACGCGCGGGCCAGACCCTTCTTCATCTGGCCCGAGAGAGGCCGGCGGCCCGCACGCCAGTAGATGGCGAGCAGCTCCGTCAGCTCGTCCGCGCGCTCGACCACGTGCTCGATCGTGCTCGCCACCAGTCCCGGCTTGCCGGCACCCGTCCTCGCCAGCGCCGAGACGAGCAGGAGGGCAGCATGCCGCAGCTTCATCACCTCGCGCGCTTCGATCGCGAGCGCGGCGACCGTCTCGGGCGCAACCTCGGCTGCGAGGGCGGCGATGCGATCGGCGATCGCGACGCCTTCCTCGTAGAACTGGTCCTCCCAGAGTAGCGTCGCCAGTACCGAGCGGCGCAGCTGCGCCTCGGCGGAAAGCTGGACCGCCGGCGCACCCTCGTGGGTCCTGAGGCCGAATGCCGCCTTCATCCTGTTCAGTCGCATGGTCGTCCTCCTCTCGCTGTCGGCGTCGCTGGTGGTCAATGTAGTCGATGTAGGTCGGACTGAGCGCTACAGCGATGTCCGACGCTGGCTCTGTGGGACATCGCGCATCTGCGTTGCGCTCAGTCCGACCTACGGATTTCCAATTCAAGTCGCCCGAGGAACGTTCGGCAACGGATCGGCCTTGCGGCCACTCGATTGGCATTCGAAGTATCCGTAGCCTTCACCATCGGGCGAATGCGGGTCGGCACCCAGGGAACAGGCGGGCCGGTTTGGCGCTCTACCGCTGAGCTACCCTGGCCCAATTGGAGCCGGGGGCGGGATTCGAACCCGCGACCTCCTCGTCAACAGCGAAGTAACCGCACCCTTCACCACTGGGCAGCTCGAATTCACTCGGCAGCGGCGGCAAATGCTCGCCACGGCTCACCGCCGCCCCTCGCCCAGCGCCGATCTCCCGCGCAGCCCCAGGGGGAGGGGATGGGCGCACAGGAGACCGCAAGCCCGCTTCAGCAAGCGGACCAGGGCGAGGAGGCGGCCGCGCAACGGGATCGCGCACCCGAAAGCAGGCGACCCCGAAACGCGAAGGGCCCTCCGCGGCATTGGCCGGGGAGGGCCCTTTCGTTCGGCTGATGGGCTGTCGCTCGCTAGAGCATCGGCCCTCTGCCGTCCCCGGCGGTCACATTCGGGTTGGCGAGGCTGGTGGCGCCACAGGCGCGACCACTCCACCTTCCGGTGACCTTCATTTTGGCGACGGCAAACATTTTGTCAGCTCTCGGTGTCTTGTTGGACGAGCACATGGGCTCGCGTTCGGAGCGGCTGTATGCCGCATTGCCTCCAGCTTGTCAACCGGAAACGTGTGATTCTATCCGACAAGCTCGTAACACCGAAAACCCCGGTGCCTTGCGGACCCGGGGTTGGGTCCGGGCGATCAGCCCGGATTGAGATCGGAGGGATGTCTAGCGGCGGTTGTTGGTGGCGGGACCCGCGACCTTCTTGGGCGCGCCCGGCAGCAGGCCCTCGCGCTGCAGCTTCTTGCGGGCGAGCTTGCGGGCCCGGCGGACCG
>JANPDA010000131.1:0-9663 GCA_031431235.1 Hyphomicrobiaceae bacterium | reverse complement strand
TCCGGATCGCCAGCATTGCCCGCGATGGCTTGGGCGTTGCGCCGCTGGAGAAAAGTCCGTATCAGAGCCCCCATAGGGCCGGTAGCTCAGCGGTAGAGCACGTGACTTTTAATCATGTGGTCGCGGGTTCGACCCCCGCCCGGCTCACCAATGTTTTCAAGGGGTTAGGTTGTCAGCCCTCAGCGGCCGAACTGGCCGGGTAAGCAGCGGGTAAGCACGGCATTTGCCAATGCCCCTCATTCGAGGGACACTTCGTCACAGAGTGCGAGGTGATCGGCATTGGGGCATAACCATTTTTGCAAGCTTCCGAGGACCAGGAAGTGGCGCGAGGTTGTCGAGGATCGTCGAGAACCTGCATGGTCAGGACTACCGTCTCAATCCGTTCCGGGTCGAGATCGTCGGAATGGGCAACATGGCTGAAGTGTAAACCGGTATGCTATTTTCACCTTAAAGTTCGCCACCGATTGACGCCACTCTATCAGGTCCGCAACTTGCTCTCTTCGTTTTGATACGGCCATCGCCTGAGTCCAGGGCCGCGCCACGTGATGGAGTGAGGAGAACAGCATGGCCCGCATCAACGGTACGAGCGCCCGCGACAAGCTGAGGGGAACAGGGCTCGCAGACCTGATCCAAGGGCTTGCGGGTGACGATGATCTCGCTGGCCGCAGCGGCGACGATACGCTGCTGGGCGGAGCGGGCAACGATGCTCTCGGCGGCGGCGGGGGTAACGACTCGCTTGCCGGCGGTAGCGGCAACGACATGCTCAAGGGCGAACGCGGCAACGACACGCTGAAGGGCGGGTCCGGCAACGACACGCTCATAGGCGGCACGGGTGCCGACTTCATCAGCGGCGGCGGGGGCACCGACACCGTGAGTTACGTCAACTCGTCGGCCGGTGTCATCGTCGATCTGCTTTTTCAACAAGGTGTTTTGGGCGACGCAGAAGGCGACACCTACCGCAGTATCGAAAACGCGATCGGCTCCAATTTCGGCGACCGGATCTTCGGAAGCACCCTCGATAACGTCATCGACGGCCTCTCCGGCAACGATGTGCTCTTCGGATCGACCGGCGCCGACACCTTAAATGGCGGCGACGGCGATGACTTTGTCTTCTACGACCTCTCGCAGGAAGGCGTCATCGTCAACCTCCAGGGCGGCGTCGGAGCAAGCGGGGACGCTGAAGGCGACCGCTACTCTGGCATCGAGAACGTCTTGGGCTCCAGCTTTGCGGACCGGATCACGGGCAACGACCTGAGTAACAAGCTCGATGGCCGCATAGGTCAGGACACAATCGCGGGCCTCGGAGGGAACGATTTGCTCGTCGGCGGCTTCGACGATGACAGGCTCGACGGCGGCAGCGGCAACGACATGCTCTTCGGCGAAGCCGGAGGCGACACGCTCATCGGCGGGGCCGGAGGCGACACGCTTATCGGCGAGGCCGGAGGCGACACCTTCCGCTACGTCTCAGTCTCTGACTCTATCTTCGGCGCGGCGAGCCGGGACACGATCACGGACTTTGTCGCCGGTCTCGACAAGATAGCGCTCGACCGGATAGACGCCGACATCGGCGTCGGTGGTGATCAAGCGTTCATCTTCATCGGGACGGCCCAATTCGACGGCAGTGCCGCGCAGGTGCGCTTCTTCTTCGATGGCCCGAACACCATCGTGCAGGCCGAAATCTTCGGCGACGCCAACAACGCACCCGACCTCGAGATCGTGCTCACCGGCAATGTGCAACTGCAGGGATCGGACTTCTTGCTCTGAGGGTCGTGCTCTTCCTATCCGCAGCCGGACTTGCAACCGCATGCCGCCGCTGGACCGGAGCGGCAGGCCCTGAAGAAGGTCGCAAGCACGTCCGTCGCTTCCAGCACCGCGAGGCCCATGCCGATACAGATGCGTGGGCCTGCTCCGAACGGCATGAACTGTTACGCGTGTTGCGCTCCCTTCGTGCCGCCTCAAGCTGACCGCATTACTGCGTGAGCTCACTTTGGCCGAAGTAGCCTGCCCACAATTCCATTGATGCCCCCACATGGGTCTGACCCAGCAAGACGCCAATGCTCCCTTATGGCCCGCTGCGGCCGAACTGCAATCAGAATGCCGCCGACGCGATCGGATGGAATGCTGCCGATATGCGTCAACTTGTCGCCTCATGTCCGCAGCTGGGGTATGTTCGGATGGTACCCGGCAAGGTCGGCGGCCGTCGCTTTCGACCCATCTCTGCCGGAATTGCACGCAGGCAACGGCTGTTGCGCATCGGTAGGGCAGCCGACTGCAGCTTCCTCCGACAGCTACTGACAATTTCACCTGCGCCCGCTAGTCTCCGAGCTGGTTCCGGCCGGGGGGCTCTGCTGTGCCGCGTCTGTTCATCTCCCATTCGTCCAAGGACAACATCGAGGCGCTCGCGTTCCAGCGCTGGCTGGTGCTGAAGGGCTGGTCGAAGGACGATGTCTTCATCGACCTGCACGACATGCGGGCCGGGGAAAAATGGCGCAAGACACTGGTCAAGGCCAATGTCGCCTGCGAGGCGCTGCACTACCTTGCTTCGGCGGAGTCGCTCGACAGCGATGAATGCCGCCGCGAGGTGCGCCGGGCGGAGGACGACCGCAAGGACGTGATCGTCGCCATTCTGCGCGACGTGACGGTCGAGGACCCGGGCCTTTCCGCCTACGGCGACCGTCAGATCATGGACCTCTCGACCCAGCCGCGCGAGGAGCGGGTGGAGGTCGAGCACCAAGGGCAGCCAGACCTGATCGACTTCAACCCAGCTGCGATCAACGCGATCCATTCGCGCCTGATCGAGCTCGGCATTGCGCCAGACGCGTTTGCCTGGGCGCCTGGGCACAACCAGAAGGCCGCGCCCTATCCCGGGCTCGACGCGTTCGACGAGCACTCGGCCGGCATCTACTTCTGCCGCGAGGCCGATGTCATGGCCGGCATCCGCGAGCTGTAGCCCCCATGAGCGTTGAGAACTCACTTGAGTGTACGGGGCAGGGGTCGTTAGCGGTGCTGAGTTGCGCAGGCGTCTGGAAAGTCTTCGGACCGGGAGCGGAAGGCCTGCTCAAACGAGGAGTCGCGGGGCAGAATGCAGCGCGAATGGCGAGCTCTGCCCTTGTCGCGGCGGTCGCCAACGTCTCGTTGTCCGTCATGAGCGGCGAGATTTTCTGCATCATGGGTTTGTCGGGCTCGGGCAAATCAACTCTCGTGCGCTGCATGGCGGGCCTCCTGTCCGTGAGCCAAGGCACCTTGACACTGCTCGGCCTCGATCTTGCGCGTGCCACGGAAGCCGAGCTCGTCGCGCTCAGGCGGACCAAGATCTCCATGGTGTTCCAAGATTTCGCGCTGCTGCCGCATTTGACCGTGCTCGAGAACATCGCGTTTCCCTTGCGGGTGAGAGGCACGCCGCGGCCGGAGCGGTATACGACGACGCGACGCCTCATCAGGCTCGTCGGGCTCGAGGGTCGCGAAAGATTCTATCCCCACGAGCTGTCAGGCGGCCAGCAGCAACGCGTGGGCATTGCGCGCAGCCTGACGACTGACCCGCTCGTCTGGTTCCTCGACGAGCCCTTCTCGGCGCTCGACCCGCTGATCCGCCAAGACATGCAGGACGAATTGCTGCGGTTGCATGCGCTGCTCCGCAAGACCATCGTCTTCATCACTCATGATTTCGACGAGGCGATCCGGCTAGCCGACCGAATCGCAATCATGCGGGAGGGGCATGTGGTGCAGGTTGCCAATCCGGAGGAACTCGTGTTGAAGCCGGCGGACGGCTACGTCGCCCGGTTCACGGCCAAGGTCGCCCATGCCGACGTGGTCAGGGTGCGCACGGTGATGAAGAGCATCATCGATCCCGCAGGCGAGGCCCCGCTACAGGCCTCGGCCCGCATTCGCGAGGTTGTATCGCGGGTGCTCGATGCGGGCCGGCCGCTTGCCGTTGCCGATGACAATGGCCGCATCGTCGGCTCGCTCAGTCCTGCCTCGGTGATCGAAGTCCTGGCGCACCGCACCGCGGGAGCGGTGGCGTGACGGCAGTGGTTGCAGGTTGCCTGCGCAGAAGCGGCTCGCGGCTCGTCCTCCCAGTGCTGCTTGCGGCTGCAGGTATGTGGGGTGCAGCTTTCGACTGGGGCTCGTCCTGGCCGAGGGAGTGGGTGGCGCCGATCGCGCCAGCAATCACATTTGCCTTCAAATGGCTGTCGCGCGAGGCGACGATCGGCGGCGTCGAGATCGGCGAGATCATGCGGGCGTTCGCGAAGATCCTCGAATGGCCTATGGTGCTCCTGCAGGGACTGCTCGCCAAGGGACTAGCCATTCCGGAGGCGTTTGGAGGGGAGGCACGAATCTCCGCACTGCCCTGGTTCGCGATCCTCGGCTCCGCTGGCCTCCTCGCACACTGGGCCGGAGGGATGCGGCTTCTTTTGCTTGTCGTTGGTACAGGGTCCTACTTGCTCCTGTTCGGACTCTGGGAAAGCGCCATGCTCACCTTGGCATTCGTGACGACAACCGTGCTCGCGGGAAGCGTTATCGGTGTTGGGCTCGGTGTCGCAGCCTGGCGATATCCCGTGATCGAGCGGGTGCTCAATCCCAGCTACGACCTGCTTCAAGTATTGCCGATCTTCTCCTACCTGCTGCCGATCGTCGTATTCTTCGGTTTCGGTCCCCTGTCTGGCCTGGTCGCCACGGTCGTGTTTGCGATGCCGCCGATGGCGCGTGTGACGGCTCTCGCCTTGCACAAGCTCCCGCAGAGCTTCCATGACCTCGCCGCGATCAATGGCTGTCGGGGCTGGCAGCGACTATGGCTTGTCCTCCTGCCTTCCGCCCGCAGCGATTTGCTGGTCGGCCTCAACCAGGTCGTCAATCTGTCGTTCGCTGTAGCGGTTTTTGCTGCAATCATTGGAGCTGGCGGGCTTGGCAACAATTTGTTTGCGGCATTGAAATCCCTGCGCATCGGTCCAGCGACCGAGGCCGGACTTGCGATTTCGTTGCTGGCAATCGTACTCGATCGCACATGCAGGGCCATTGTACTGAAGCGTGTTGTGCATGCCGAGCCCTTCGGTGGTATCCTGGAGCGACACCCCTATATTGCAGCAGCGTGCGCTTTGCTCCTCGCCGGCGTCGGTCTTGCAATGTTGCAATCCGAGCTTGCGCGCTTTCCAGCTGCCCTCACCTTCACGACTGGTCGATGGTCGAACGACCTCGTCACGCTCATCAATAGCGCGATCGGGGATAGTGTCGGACAAGGTCGCGATCTGCTGATCATCTGGCTGCTCAGGCCCGTAAAGGACCTGCTGCATGCTCTCCCATGGTCATTGGCAGTCGCTGTCACAGGCATCGTCGCGTACTTCCTCGCAGGTCCGAGGCTGGCGGCGATCGTGACATTCCTTCTCCTGTTCATCGTCGTGATGGGTTACTGGGCACCTGCCATGACGTCGCTCTACCTCGCCCTGCTTGGGGCTCTCATCGCCTGTGCGATTGGCTTTCCGCTGGGATTGGCCGGTGCGGTCTACCCCCGGCTGGCCGCTGCGAACAATCTTCTGGTCGATCTGATCCAGACACTTCCCCCATTCGTCTACCTGGTGCCGGTCATGATGATCCTTGGCATCGGCGACGTGCCGGCTCTAGGCGCCATCGCGATCTATGCGGTCGCGCCTTCGATCCGCTTCACCCAATCGGGCCTCCTGCAAGTCAAAGGCAGCGTCATCGAAGCGGCGAGGATGAGCGGCTGCAGCCGGATCCAGACCTTGCTGCTCGTCCAGTTGCCGATCGCACGTCGGGATATCCTGCTTGGCCTCAATCAAACCGTGATCATGGCGTTCGGGATGCTGGTCATCACGGCCATGGTCGGCACACGCGGGCTCGAAGCCGCGACCCTCGTTGCCCTCGGCAAGATCGACACAGGCGAAGGACTGCTGGCAGGTCTCGCGCTTGTCGCACTGACGATCGTATGCGACCGCCTGATTGCGGCCCTCGCCGATCAGCCACGTCATGGACGCATCGCACACGGGCATATCAGGGTCCCATCCCCGGATGCAGTGCGCGATTGACAACCTGCCGAAGTCCACGTTGCCTAACGCTCGTGGGCCATGGAACGGAGACACCAATGATCACCAACACGTTGCGGACGCTCGCATTGATTGCGGGCATGACGATCGGACTTCCTTCCTTCGTGCTCGCCGGTCAACCGGAGACGAAGGATCCGATCAAGCTGCCGCTCATCAACTCGTCGGACTTCGATTTCATCTCGATGGTCTTCGGCAGCACGTTGAAGAAAGCCGGCTACAACGTCGAGTTTGCAACCGTCGACTACACCGCCCATTTCCAGGGCGTCGTCACCGGCGATTTCCCGATCACGACTGGCGCGTGGGCGACGACGCCGGCGCCGGTGCAGGATGCGCTCTCCTCCGGCAAGGTGGAGGAATATGGCTCGACCGGCGTGACGGTGCGCGAGGGTTGGTGGTACCCGAAGTATCTGGAGGAGGTTTGCCCCGGCTTGCCTAGCTTCGAGGCGCTGAAGCAGCCTGGCTGCGTGAAGGCATTGGCGACCGTCGAGACCGCTCCCAAGGCGCGCTTCGTCAATGCCCCCGCCGACTGGACGACCGACGTTGACAAACGCGCGCAAGCCTTCGACATCAGCGTTGAGATCATCTCGGCTGGAACGCCGGTTGCGCTTGCCGCTGCGATAACGGGTGCCGTCGACAAGAAGGAGCCGATTCTCGCCTGGGGATACCAGCCTTATTGGCTCACGACCAAGTACGAAGGCGCCTGGGTCGAGTTTCCCAAAGCCGAAGATGCCTGCTTCACCGACGCCGCCTGGGGCAGCAACCCCAATGCCACCTGGGATTGCGGCTACAAGACCGGTGAGATCGGCAAGCTCGTGAACAAAGCTTTCATTGCCAAGGCGCCCTACGCCGCTTCGATCCTGAAGGCGCTGAAGCTCTCGGCAGATGATGTGGGCCGGGCGACCGAGGAAGTCGACGTGAAGGGGCGCAATATGCAGGAGGTCGCCGATGAATGGGTCGCGGCAAACGCAGCGCTTGTCGATGCCTGGATCAAATGACGTCCGGGTTTACGGATCGGTCGGCCATGGACATTGAGACCTATCGCCAGCTCGACGCGGTCGGGATCGCCCAGTGCGTTCGGCGCGGTGAGGCGAGCGCAAGCGACATCGTCGAGTGTGCACTCGCTGTCATCGCAGCAGCCAACCCGCAGCTCAATGCCGTGGTGCTGGTTGATCCCGACCGCGCCCGGTCTGCGGCGGCCGCCGTCGATCCCTCGTGCCCGCTCGCTGGCGTGCCAGTGCTCATCAAGGACAACAACCTCTTTGTCGACGGTTGGCCGACGACGTTCTCCTGCACCCTCTACGAAGGATCGTCACCGTGTCCGGACAGCACTTTCGTCGGGCGATTGCGTCGCGCTGGAGCGGTGCTGGTCGGCAAGACCAATACGCCGGAGTTCGCTTCGGATTGGACGACGGAGCCGACCTTGCGCGGTCCGACGCGCAATCCATGGAACCTGGAGCGTTCAGCCGGCGGCTCAAGCGGCGGCTCGGCAGCGGCCGTTGCGAGCGGCATGGTGCCGGCAGCGCATGGCAACGACAATGCCGGATCGATCCGCGTGCCGGCCGCCGTCTGCGGCCTGTTCGGCCTGAAGCCGACGCGGGGCCTCGTGCCGATCGGCCCGACGTTTCCCGAGCTGGCCGCAGGGCTCGACAGCGAGCATATGCTGACCCGCTCGGTTCGCGATAGCGCCGCCTTCCTCGACTGCCTCGCCGACCCGGAGCCGGGCGGCCAATACCGGGTCGAGCGCAGCGTCCCGTCCTATCTAGCAGCTCTCGACCAGCCTCTCACAGGCCTCAGGATCGGCTATGTGACCACCCGGCCAGACGGCTCGAGCGTCGATCCCGAAATTGCGAGTGCGCTCGAGCGCGTGGCTGGGCACTTGCGGGAGATGGGGCACAGCTTGGTGCCGATGGCCCTGCCCCACGATCCGCAGATGGGGCTCGAAGCCGAGAAGATTGGCTTTGCCGAGATCGCGCTCCTCGTCCGGCAGCGTGCGCGCGAGCTGGGGAGAGACGCACGCAGCGACGAGATCGAGGCAATCACCGCGCTTGCAATCGAGCGCGTGCGCGGCCTCGATGCCGTCGCCTATCTAGAGGCCCGCCATAAGCTGCACCGGATTGGGGCAGCGCTTGCCAAGCAGATGGAGGCATTCGACGCCATTCTGACGCCGACCACGGGCGAGACGGCGCCGCTGATCGGCGAGCTCGACACCCGCACCGCGCACTTCGATTATGATCGCTGGTGCGCGCAAGGAGTGCGCTTCGCCCCGTTCACCGATCTCTTCAATGTCACCGGCCAGCCTGCGGCCTCGGTCCCTGCTGGTCTGTCCCGCGCAGGCTTGCCGATCGGCGTGCAAATCGCAGCCGCTCCCGGTCGCGACGAATTAGTGTTGCAACTCTGCGCCCGCATCGAGACCGCGCTCGCATTGCCGCTGGCGGAGCGCCGCTCTCAATAACGCGGCGACGGTTTGCGTGGAATTTTCTGAGAATTTGTGCGCTTGGCATGGGCGCTGACTTAGAGGTGGAAGTCCTCTCGTAAGCTGGTCATAGCGAGCGAAACGAGCCGCAGATCGCCTATCCGCGAGGGCGGCGTGAAGGAAGTGGGGACACACCTGACGCCACAGGCCACCCGATGAGCGTTCAGGGCCGCTCTCATGATGACAGGGCGGAGACATCGGCCTCTGCCACGGCGGCGCCGGTCCTAGTGTTCTGACTCATTCATTTGGTACCCCAAATGAATGGCCAGCCCACTAGCTACCTCCTTGTTTGTGTTCCGTCTTTCCATTCATTGATCCAGCTTCGCCGGAATCGAATGAATGGGCCGGAACACTAGCGTAAGCGGGAGACCCCCGGCTCTGCCGGGGAGGCATCAGCAGTTTGACGTTTCCGGCGGTCCATCGGCGGAAATCCAATCGTGAGCAGCCACGCACACGCAAGGGTTTCAACGACGGACGGTCTCGAGGCTTCAGCGGAAGCGTCCAGACCCCCCGGCGGCATCCTGGCGGGGGTGCCGGTTACCCAGCACCGCCCTCAGGTCCGGCCTCTACGGTCAGGTTGACTACGTGGCTCAATCCCATTCTCTGCATGATCGCTGTGTACGCTTCAGACGCGCCGTTTCCAGCGACGCCTGCAACACTCGCCACCGGGCGGCTCGCTGCGCCTTGCCCGGGCAGGGACTTTCACCCGCTGGACCGCGCCAGCTTCGCCTGGCGCACCCGTTGCTACTCAAACCCCGTCATCGCTGCGGTGAGCGCCCGACGCTGCTCGGGCGACAGCTCGCCGGGCAGTGAAATGTAGCTTTGAAAATCCTGGGTTTCAACTGGTTCCCCCGTCAATGCGATGACTGACATATGGGGTGCCGCAGCAGATTTTGCAGACCGAGCCATTTCCATCGGCGGGCGGGTTGGTGTTGGTCTCCGGCAGCGCATCGACTTGCGTGCGTATGATCGCTGGCCGGGCTACACTCAGTTTGTCGGCGGAAACGAAATGCGGAAAGTTCGTGCCGCGCAAGGGGGCGTCTGCATCATGCGTCTCGAACCGTTGCCTTACCACCGGGAGGTCGCCACCCAGCTGGAGCGGCAGGAGCCGAAGCTGTGGAGCTGGTTTTCATC
>JANPDA010000130.1:0-14138 GCA_031431235.1 Hyphomicrobiaceae bacterium | reverse complement strand
CCGCTGTTGGGGCGACCGGCAGGTCGCCCGCTCGGCTACTACACCCTCGCATGGCTCTCGCCCGTCGGCACGATGCCTTTGAGGTCGTAGAGCGTGCCGCCTTTCTTCAAGAGCGCCTTGATGCCCGCCGTCCCCATCGCGACGATCTCGTCGTGCTTGACCGCCAGCACCACCGCATCATAGGGGCCGTGGTCGAGGCTGTTGGCGACCTTCAGCCCATACTCGTGGCTCGCCTCCTCGACATCGGCGTGAGGGTCGAACACGACGACCTCGCGCACGAACTCCTTCAGCTCTTTCACCAGGTCGGCGACCTTGGTGTTGCGGGTATCGGGGCAGTTCTCCTTGAAGGTGAAGCCCATCACCAGGATGCGCGCATCGTCGACGCGCTGCTTCCTCTTCACCATGGTCTTGATCACGTCCTGGGCGACCCATTGCGCCATGCCGTCGTTGATGCGGCGCCCGGCGAGGATCATCTCGGTGTGGAAGCCGATCGATTGCGCCTTGTGGGTCAGATAATAGGGGTCGACGCCGATGCAGTGGCCCCCGACCAGGCCCGGCGTATAGCCGTGGAAGTTCCACTTCGTTCCGGCGGCGGCGAGCACCTCGCGCGTCTCGAGACCCATCTGCTTGAACAGCTGCGCCAACTCGTTGATGAGGGCGATGTTGACGTCGCGCTGGATGTTCTCGATCACTTTGGCGGCTTCCGCGACCCGGATCGAGCCCGCCTTGTGGGTGCCTGCCGTGATCACCTTGGCGTAAACGGCGTCGACGATCGCGGCGACCTCGGGGGTGGAACCGGAGGTCACTTTCAGGATATCGGGCAGCCGGTGCTTGGCATCGCCCGGATTGATGCGTTCGGGCGAATAGCCCGCGAAGAAGTCCTTGTTGAAGGTGAGCCCCGACACCTTCTCCAGGATCGGCACGCAGACCTCTTCCGTCGCGCCGGGATAGACGGTCGATTCGTAGACGACGATGTCGCCCTTGCGCAGCACCTTGCCGACCGTGTCGCTCGCCTTCTCGAGTGGCGTCAGGTCGGGCCGGCGCGCCTCGTCGATCGGCGTCGGCACCGTGACAATGAAGAAGTTGCAGGCTTCCAGGTCCTTGGTATCGGCCGAATAGGAGAGGCGCTTTGCGGCCTCGAACTCGTCGGCACGCACTTCGAGCGTGCGGTCATGGCCGCCCTGCAACTCGGCGATTCGTCGCGCGTTGATATCGAAGCCGACCACGGGAAAGTGCCGCGCCATGTAGACCGCGAGCGGCAGGCCGACATAGCCCAGGCCGATCACGGCGATCTTCACGCTGTCGAGGGTGGGCAGGCGAGCCATGGTCGACCGTCCATCGTTCTACTTTCGTTCGCGCCGGGGCGAATCCGTGGATGTGTCTAGCATCATCGGAACGCCCCATCCAGAGCGGCGCCGTCGCGCCCCGATTCGGCATCACGCGTAAACGAGCTCGCGCCCGATCCCCAGGCGCCTGGCCTTCTCCAGCATCGCCGCCCCGAGCGCGATATCGGAGAGGGAAAGCCCGCGGTGCCAGAACAGGATCGTCTCCTGGGGGCTCTCGCGTCCCGGGCGCTTGCCGGCCGCGATCTCGCCGAGCTCGGCGTGGACGGTCGCCTCGAAGAGCTTGCCGGCGTCGATGTGGGGGCGCAGCGCGCCCAGATGGCCGGCCCGCATCTGTCCGCGGTCGTCGACCACGATCTTGCTCATGATCTCAGTCAACGACAATTCGAGCGCGCTCATGGTGCCGTAGGGGATCACGAGCGAGCCTGGCTTCACCCACGCCGTCCGCAGCAATGGTTCCGGTTGTTCCAGCCGGGACGCTTCGACCATGATGTCGGCGCCTTCCAGGCAACTCCGCCAATCGGGTGTCGCGACGACCGGCTTGCCGAGGTCCTGGCTCAGGCGTGCGGCGAAAGCATCGCGGCTCTCGGGCCTGCGCGAGTGCACCCGGATCTCGGCGAAATCGAACAGCCGGTCGAGCAGGCGCACGTTCCAGTAGGCCGTGCCGCGTGCGCCGATATGGCCGAGCACACGGGGATTGGGTGGCGCCAGGTGCTTGGCCCCGAGCGCCGTCAGCGCCCCCGTCCGCATGTCGGTGATGGCGGAAGCGTCGATCACCGCGCGAGGGCTTCCGGTGCGCGGGTCGAACAGGTTGAGCATTGCCATCTCGGAGGGCAGGTTGCGCTGCCAGTTATCGATGAAATCGCCGACGATCTTGACGCCGGCCAAGCCGAGCGGCGCCACATAGCCGCGCAACACATTGAAATGGCCGTTGAAAGCGGGATCGGGCACGAGGTGCATGCGGGGCTCGATCACGCATTGGCCGTTGCCTTGCGCCACGAGCGCGCCCTCCACGCTGCCGAGGATCTCCTCGTCGGTCATGGCGAGCGCGTCGATATCGGGGCCGTTCAGATAGGTGATCGAGATGCTCGCCATGATCAAAGCTCCCTCGTTACACCCGAATCCCTAGCAGAGCTTCGCGGGTCTCACACGAAGAGTTGTCTCTTCGTGTCCCGCTCCGGAGAGGAAGAGCGAGCCTCCAGCCCCTACATCTGGCTCAGCGCAATCGGATCGAACGGGACGGGGAGACGAGTCATGGGCAAATGGAATGTCGACATCGCCATCATCGGCGCGGGCTCGGGCGGGCTCTCCGTCGCGGCGGGTGCTGCCCAGATGGGCGCCAAAGTCGTGCTAATCGAGAAGCACAAGATGGGGGGCGACTGCCTCAACACCGGCTGCGTGCCCTCCAAGGCGCTGATCGCAGCGGGGGAGGCCGCACACGCCGTCCGCACGGCCTCACGCTTCGGCGTCAACGGTCACGAGCCCGAGATCGACTTCGCCAAGGTGCATGCTCACGTGCATGGCGTGATCGGCGCAATCGCGCCCCACGACTCGGTCGAGCGCTTCCAGGCGCTGGGCATCGACGTCATCCAGGCGCCTGCAAGGTTCGTCAGCCCGACTGCGATCGAGGCCGGCGGGCGCACGATCGAGGCACGCCGCTTCGTCGTTGCGACCGGCAGTCACGCCTTCGTGCCGCCGATCCCCGGCATGGCCGACGTGCGCGCCCTGACCAATGAGAGCGTGTTCGATCTGACCGAGCGGCCCGAGCACCTGGTCGTCGTCGGTGGCGGGCCGATCGGGCTCGAGCTGGCACAGGCCCATCGCCGGCTGGGCAGCCGCGTGACGGTGATCGAGGCGATGTCGATCCTGCCCAAGGACGATCCTGATGCCGTTGCGGTCGTGCGGGATCGACTGGCCGCGGAAGGGCTCGTGTTGCACGAGGGTGCCAAGGTCGAGCGGGTCGCCCGCCATGGCAATGGCATTGCCGTGACCTTTGGCAAGGGCGGCCGCAGCGAGAACATCGCCGGCTCGCACCTGCTGATCGCGGCCGGCCGCCGTCCCAATGTGGCAGGTCTCGGGCTCGAGGCGGCTGGCATCGCGTTCTCGCCCAAGGGGATCGAGGTCGACGCGCGGCTGCGCACCAGCAACCGGCGCGTGTTTGCGATCGGCGACGTGGCGGGCGGGCTGCAGTTCACCCACGTGGCCGGCTATCACGCAGGCATCGTGATCCGCAACGCCCTCTTCAATGTGCCTGCCAAGGCGGACACCAGCACCGTTCCGTGGGTCACCTACACCGATCCCGAGCTCGCCCATGTCGGCCAGACCCATGCGGGAGCGCTCGAAGCCGACCCCAAAGCCAGGGCCGTCACCTGGTCATTCGAGGAAAATGACCGGGCGCAGGCCGAGCGCGCGACCGAAGGCCTCGTCAAGGCGGTGGTCGCCAAGAGCGGACGGATCCTGGGCGCGACCATCGTCGGGCGCCACGCGGGCGAGCTGATCCTGCCCTGGGTGCTTGCGATTACCAAGCGCATGACCATCAAGGACATGACCGGCATCATCGCGCCCTATCCGACGCTGTCGGAGGTCACCAAGCGGGTCGCCGGCGCCTACTACACGCCGACCCTCTTCTCGCAGCGAACGCGCAAGGTCGTGCGTTTCATGCAGCGCCTGCCTTAGCCGTTCGAAAGGTAGAACCCACGTTCAGCCAGCGGACCCTCCGATGGGAGCGTCCGGCGGTCGGCCATTGCCAATCCCATTGCAGTCGCTGGCGGACGCGGGTCGTGCGCCGGGCGGATCGGCTGAGTGTGAAAATCGAGACCAGACATCAAACCATCAGGAGCACTTGCCATGTCCGACATGAAGCCCCTCGCCGGGCAGGCGGCCATCATCACCGGCTCGACCAGCGGCATCGGCCTTGGCATCGCCCAAGCGCTTGCCGCGGCCGGCGCCGACGTGACGCTGAACGGGCTCGGCGACTGGAAGGAGATCGAGCAGGTCCGCTCGGGGCTCGAGCAGCATTTCGGCGTACGTGCCCGTTATTCGAACGCGGACATGATGAACCCTGGCCAGATCGCCGGCATGGTCGCGGATGCCGAAGCGGCGTTCGGCCGGGTCGATATTCTCGTCAACAACGCCGGCATCCAGCATGTCGAGGCGATCGAGACGTTTCCAATCGCCAAGTGGGATGCGATCATCGCCATTAACCTGTCGGCCGCTTTCCATTCGATCCGTGCCGCGCTGCCTGCCATGAAGCAACGAAAGCATGGCCGCATCATCAATATCGCCTCGGCCCACGCGCTCGTCGCTTCCCCCTTCAAGTCGGCCTACGTTGCCGCCAAGCACGGCGTGCTCGGCCTGACGAAGACCGTCGCGCTCGAAGCGGCCGAATTCGGCGTGACGGCCAATGCCATCTGTCCAGGCTATGTGCTGACGCCGCTCGTCGAGAAGCAGATCCCCGAAACTGCGCGTGCGCGTGGCATCACGGA
Organism: Hyphomicrobiaceae bacterium; assembly: GCA_031431235.1. Taxonomy (GTDB): domain Bacteria; phylum Pseudomonadota; class Alphaproteobacteria; order Rhizobiales; family Hyphomicrobiaceae; genus JANNSW01. The sequence goes on along the minus strand of JANPDA010000130.1, from coordinate 9,310 downwards.
GGCAGCGGTCGTGCGCGATGTGCTGCTCGGATCGCAGCCGACGCGCCAGTTCGTGCGAACCGAGGAGCTCGGCGCACTCGCGGTGCTGCTGGCGAGCACGAGCGGCGCCTCGATCACGGGTGCTGCGCTGCCGGTCGATGGCGGTTGGACGGCGCATTGAACATGGGGAGTGGGGAATAGGGAGTAGGCAATCGGGGCGCATTCCTACTCCCCACTGCCCATCGCCTACTCCCCCGCTGGAGGAAGTCATGCAGAACATCAAGCCAATCAATCTCGCACTCCAAGGCGGCGGCGCGCACGGGGCTTTCGCATGGGGCGTGCTCGACAGGCTGCTCGAGGACGGGCGGCTTTCGATCGAGGCGATCACGGCGACGAGTGCGGGCGCCATGAATGCAGCCGTTCTCGCCTACGGCTTTGCGATCGGCGAGCGCGACGGGGCACGCGCCAAGCTCGAAGAGTTCTGGCAGGCGATCTCGGCTGCGGGGCGCATGTGGAGCCCGGTCGGGGCAAACCCCTTCGAGAAGGTCTTTGCGGCCTGGGGCTTCAAATCCGATCTCGACCCCTCTTTTCTCGCCTTCCAGGCCATGACCCATATGCTCTCGCCCTACCAGCTCAATCCGTTGAACCTCAATCCCCTGAAGGACGTGCTGGTGAAGGTGATCGACTTCGACCGGCTGTGTGCCAGCAAGACCTCGCCGCGGCTGTTCATCAGCGCAACCAATGTGAGGAACGGCAAGATCCGCGTCTTCGAGAGCCATGAGATGTCGCCGGACGTGCTGTTGGCGTCGGCCTGTCTGCCCTATCTGTTCCAGGCGGTCGAGATTGGCGGCGAGCATTTCTGGGACGGCGGGTTCATGGGCAACCCGGCAATCTTTCCGGTGATCTACAACGGCGCGTCTCGCGACGTGGTGATTGTCCACATCAACCCGATCGAGCACGCCCACCTGCCGACAACGGCGGCCGAGATCTTCGATCGCATGAACGAGATCAGCTTCAACTCCTCGCTGATGCGCGAGATGCGGGCGATCGCGTTCGTCTCCAAGCTGATCGACGACGGCGCGCTCGACGGCACGCGCTACCGGCGCATGCTGGTCCACTCGATCCGTGACGACGCCCGCATGGCCGACCTCGGCGTCGCCACCAAGCTCAACACCGATTGGGACTTCTTGTGTGGGTTGCGCGACAGCGGCCGCCAGGTGGCGTCCGACTGGCTCGCCCGGCACTATGACGCGATCGGGCGGGAAACGACGGTCGATCTCGCTGCAACCTACCTCTAGAGCGCATACCACTCCGATAGAGCCGGATCGGGTGCTCTAGTGTTCCGGCCCATTCATTCGATTCCGGCGAAGCTGGATCAATGAATGGAAAGACGGAACACAAACAAGGGGGTAGCTAGTGGGCTGGCCATTCATTTGGGGTGCCGAATGAATGAGTCGGAACACTAGACCGTATGTCCCATCTCGGATGAGGCGACTTCATAGCCGAACTCGTGCGAGGCATCGGCGAGCCAAGCCCAGACGGTCAGTGCAAAGGTGCGCATCGCGTAGATCTCGAACCGGTCGCGCGTCACCCGATGGAGCAGAACGGGAGTGTGATGGACGCCGGTCAGAGCAGCCTCGCCCGCTGCGAGAAAGGCTTCGGAGAGATCGAGGGGGAACCCTTTCTTCAGGGCATCGACGGATCTCGCGCCGTCGATGAAGATGCGGGTGCGGCTATGCGAGAGGTCGGTCACCACACCGAATTCGGGTGCGATCTCGCGGGTGAGGCGGGCAAGCACATCACCCGCCGCCGGCACCACGAGCCAAACCTGCTCGGGCCCTGTCCGGAACACCCAACCGGCCCCGGTCTGTACGGGAATCCGCACGTTCTCGGGGACACGTCCACCGGTCAGTGCCGCAAGCCGCGACTCGACCTTGCCCATGGCCTTGGCGAAGCCTGCGACCTGGATGAGCGCGAAACCGCGAGCCTCGCCGAGCTGCAAGCCGATGGCGCCTCCCACGCCCGGCTTGCCCTTGCCCGGGATCACGCTCGCCAATGCCGATGTCCGCTCAAGCATGGAGGCGTTTTCCTTCCCGGTCGATGAAGTGGGGCGAGACGATCCGCAGCCGGACCTGCTCGTCCTTCAGCGGGAAGGCGGCGATCACTTCCTCGCCCTCGTGCTTCAAAGCGCCATCATAGAGCGCCAGCGCGATCGTCCTGTCGAGCTCGACTGACCAGGTGACGGAGGTGATATAGCCATGGCCGTGGCCCTTCAGCTCCTCGCCCGGCGCAAACAGGATCGAGCCGCCGCGCACTTTTTTGTCGGGCTCGAGCGATTCGAGACCAACGAGGCTCCAACGGTCCTCGCGGTTGAGATTGGGCCGTTGCATCAGCGATTTGCCAACAAAGGATTTCTCGCGGCCGGCCATCTTGGCGAGCCCCAGATCGGCAAGCGTGTTGCGGTGGTCGATCTCGAGGCCAGCCACATGCCCCTTCTCGATGCGAAGGCTCGCCAGCGCTTCCAGCCCATAAGGCTTCATGCCGAGCGGCGCTGCCGCCGTCAGGATATGCTGCCAAACGGCGATGCCATAGTCGGCCGGCGTGAACACCTCGTAGGCGAGCTCGCCCGAGAACGAGAGGCGGATGATCCTGAGCGGGACGCCCTCGAGCGCCGTCTCGATCGCGCCCATGTAGGGGAGCCGCTCGCCCGAGAGGTCCTCGCCCGGCAGGGCCAGCTGCAACGCCTCGCGCGCCTTGGGGCCCGAGACCGACATGCCGGCCCACTCGTCGGTGAGCGAGGAGACATGGACGCGAAGGTCCTTCCACGCGGTCTGCAGCAGGTATTCGAGCCAGCTCATGACCTCGCCGGCCTGCGCCGTCGTCGTCGTCATGAAGAATCGCGTATCGGAGAGCCGTGTCGTGGTGCCGTCATCGAGCACCGTTCCGTCATCGTGCAGCATCACGCCATAGCGGGCCTTGCCGGATGCGAGCTTCAGGAAACCGTTCACATAGACGCGGTTCAGCAGCTCCGCGGCGTCCGGCCCCTGCACGTCGATCTTGCCCAGCGTCGAGACGTCGGCAATCCCGACCCCGCGACGGACCACCTCCATTTCCTTGATGTAGGCCTCCGCGGGCGTGGCGCCAGCCCAGGCATAGTACCAGGCCCGCAACCAGGGTCCTGCCTCGATGAAGGTCGCGCCGTTGGCTACATGCCAGTCGTGCAGGGGCGAGCGCCTGACCGGACGGAAGTGGGCGCCGACAGCTCTGCCGGCGAGCGCTCCCAGCGCAACCGGCGTATAGGGCGGGCGGAACGTAGTGGTCCCGACCTCGGCGATCTCCGCGCCGCTGAGCCCCGCCATCAGGGCGAGGGCATTGATGTTGGAGGTCTTGCCCTGGTCGGTGCCCATGCCGAGCGTGGTGTATCGCTTCAGGTGCTCGACCGCGCGGTAGCCTTCGCGCCAGGCTTGGGTGACGTCGTCCACTGTCACATCGTTCTGCAGGTCGACGAAGGCCTTGCCATGCCGGCGCGAGGGGATGCGCCAGGCGGGCAGGATGCGGAGATCGCCGTCCTCACCGCGGTCGGCGGCGGGGATCGCAATGTCGGCCGCCCCCGACCGGTCGTGGCCGAGCGCCTGGGCGGAGCGCGCGCCGGCAGTGGCGCCCTCGAGAATGGCGCCCGCGAGCGTGAACGTGCCGATCACTGCGCCCGCGCCGACCTGGCCGGCCGCGAAGCCGCCCGGAACGAAGGTGGCGATGTCCTCCCGCCAGACCGGCTTGATGCCACGATGAGAGGTCAGATGCACGGTTGGCGACCAACCACCAGCGAGCAGGACGGAGTCGGCCTCGATCGACTCCCGAGCCGAGCCGATCGGTTGATCCTCGCCTTTCCAATCGGCAAGCCGCACACCCGCGACGGCGCGACGACCCAGCACCTCGGCAACCGCCGTGCCTGGCAATAGCGCGATGCCCTTCGCCCGCGCACGGGCTGCGAGGATCTCGTCGGGGGCCGCCCGCAGGTCGGCGATCGTCACGGCGGCGCCAGCATCCGCCAGATCGAATGCCGCGCGATAGGCGCTGTCATTGTTGGTTGCGACCACGATGCGTTTGCCGGATGCGACGCCGAAACGGTTGAGATAGGTGCGTGCGGCCGACGCGAGCATCACGCCCGGGCGGTCGTTGTTGGCCAGCACCAGCGGGCGCTCGATCGCGCCGGTCGCAAAGATGATCGCGCCGGCTCTGACCGTGACAGTGACCTGTCGCGCGCGCCCGGATGCGGGATCGGGCCGCTCGTGGTCGCGCCGCTCGGTCAGCCCCGCCGTGTTGCCGTCGTAGAGCCCGAAGGCGGTGGTGCGGGTCAGCACCGTGACGTCGCCGAGCCGCCCGAGGTCGGCGATGCGCTCAGCCAGCCAGTCGGCCTCCAGAGCCCCAGCCGGCTCGGACAGCAGCGAGCCGCCGAGCGCGAAGTCCTGCTCGACGAGCAGCACCCGTGCGCCCGATCGTCCGGCAGCGATCGCGGCGGCAAGGCCAGCCGGTCCCGCGCCGATCACCAGCACGTCGGTGAATTCGTGACGGCCCTCGTAGCGATCGGGATCGGCTGCGACTCCTGCCTTGCCGAGGCCGGCCGCGCGCCGGATCAGCGGCTCGTAGCGCATCCAGGACTTCTTCGCCGGACCCATAAAGGTCTTGTAGTAGAAGCCCGCGCCGAGCACCGGGGCGGCGAGCTGGTTGATCGCCATCAGATCGAGCGCGAGCGAGGGCCAGCGATTCTGGCTCTGGGCCACGATGCCATCGACCAGCTCGGCCGTGGTGGCCGCGATGTTGGGCTCGCGGCGTCCTGCTTCGCCCAGCGTCAGCAGGGCATTGGGCTCCTCGGGACCGGCCGCGAACACGCCACGCGGCCGATGATATTTGAAGCCGCGGCCAAGCAGCATCACGCCGTTGCCGAGCAGAGCCGAGGCAATCGTGTCGCCGGCAAAGCCGATCTGGGGCTTGCCGTCGAACAGGAAGGCGACAGGGCGGCGGCGGTCGATGCGGCCACCCCTGGACAGGCGATAGGCCGTCATGACCGGTCTCCCGTGTCGCGCGCGAGATGGGTCGCGCCGATCTCGTGGGTTGCGGTGTCGCGCTCGACCACGATCCACTGCCGGCAACCGAGCACGTGCTGCCAGTACTCGACATGGGGACCCTTGGGATTGCGGAAGGAGAACAGATGATCATGCCAAATGCCGGCGTCGGTCTCCTCGGAGGCAGGCCGAGTCTTGGTCGCGTCCCCCCCATAGCGGAACTCGGTATAGTCGCGATCGCCGCAGAACGGACAAGTCAGGCGCAGCATGGCGGTGTCCTCGAGTGCGACTGTGTGTTGTGAATTGTGCAGCCAGGTTTTGCGTGTGCGTCGAGCACCATCACAACTCACAACTCATTGCTTGTACGTCCAGTTGCCGATGCCGAACTCGTCGAGCTCCTTGCCTTGAAGAAAGCGGTCGAGCGAGTAGGCGCGATTGAGCTCATGCTCGCCGTCATTGGCGATGGTGTGGGCGAACGTCCAGCCGCTCGCGGGCGTCGCCTTGAAGCCCTGGTAGCACCAGCCGCCGTTGAGGTAGAGGCCTGCAACCGGCGTCTTGCAGATGAAGGGCGAGCCGTCCGGCGTCATGTCCTGGATGCCGCCCCAGGAGCGCAGCAGCCTCAACCGCGACAGCATCGGCATCAGCGACACGGCGCATTCGGCGACGGTCTGGGCGCGCGCGAGCTGGCCGCGCTGGGTGTAGGTGTTGAAGCCATCGATGTGCCCGCCGAACACGAGGCCGCCCTTGTCGGATTGGGAGAGATAGAACAGCTCGGCGCCAAACGAGATGACGTGGTGGACCAGCGGCTTGATGGCTTCGGAAACGAAGGCCTGCAGCACATGGCTCTCGACCGGGATCTCGAGCCCGGCCATGGCGGCCACGTGGGAGGAATGGCCGGCGACGGCAATCCCGATCTTGGGCGCATCGATGCGTCCCCGTGAGGTCTCGACTGCAACCGCGCGGCCACCCTCGCGCACAATGCCCTTCACCTCGCAGTTCTCGATGATGTCGACGCCGTAGTCGTCGGCGGCACGCGCATAGCCCCAGGCGACAGCGTCGTGGCGCGCGGTGCCCGCCCGCGGCTGCAGCAGGCCACCATGGATCGGAAAGCGCGCCTCCTTCGAATAGTCGAGATAGGGCGCGAGCTTCATCACCTCGTCGCGGTCGAGCAGCTCGGCATCGATGCCGTTCAACCGCATGGTATTGCCGCGCCGCGCATGCACGTCCATCTGCCCCGGACCATGGCCGAGCACCAGCTGGCCGCGATGGGAGACCATGCAGTTGAAATTGAGATCGTGCGAGAGGCCCTCCCACAACTTCAGGGAGAACTCGAAGAATGCGGTATTGGCGCCGATCATGTAGTTGGAGCGGATGATCGTCGTATTGCGCCCGACATTGCCCGAGCCGATCGAGCCGCGCTCGAGCACGGCAATCCGGCGCACGCCATGGTTCTTGGCGAGGTAGTAGGCGGTCGCGAGCCCGTGCCCGCCGCCTCCGATGATGATGACGTCATAGCCCGGCTTCGGCGCGCCCGAGCGCCAAGCCCGTGCCCACCGCTCGTTGCCGGACAGCGCATGCTTCAAGAGAGCGAAGGCGGAGTAGCGCTGCATGGGAGGGGACCGGAGACGGGATAGGAGGCAGGACAGCCCGATTGCGCCCTGCTCCCGCGCTTGTCAATCCCGCGGTCTTCCTGCCTGTTGGTGCCATCCTTTTGTTCGGCCTCGGGGGTGCCGGCCGAAATCGGGAGTGCCGTTAGGCATTTGGTAAGCATGCCCGCCTATTTTCTTCCCCATTGGGCCGGAATTCGCGGGGATGTCATGAGCAACGAGCGTGCGCTCGATCTGGAGAGCCTGAAGCTGAAAGGCACGGTCACGGCCGATGACGTGCTCGCGCTGCGGCGCGCCGTCTTCGAGAATGGAACGATCGAGCCGCACGAGGCCGAGACCCTGTTCGACATCAATCTCGGGTCGGGCGAGCATTGCCTCGAGTGGAACGTCTTCTTCGTCGAGGCGTTGACCGATTTCGTGGTCCATCAGGCGCTGCCGCAGGGCTACGTCACGTCCCACAATGCCAATTGGCTGATCGAGCGGGTCACACGCGAGGGCGTCGTCGAGACCGCGACGGAGCTCGAGCTGCTGGTCAAGATCATCGAGGCGGCGTCCTATGTGCCCGAGCGGCTCGTCGACTTCACGCTCGGCGAGATGAAGCGGGCGATCGTCGAAGGCCGTTCGCTCGTCCATCCGGGCGTGGCGGGCGACCCGGGCGTCGTCACCGCCGATGAGGTCCACTCGATCCGGCGCGTGCTCTACGGCTTCGGCGGTGATGGGCACATTGCGGTCACCCGCGCCGAGGCGGAGATCCTGTTCGACATCAACGACGCGACCGAGGAGAGCCGCAACGATCCGGCCTGGTCGGACCTCTTCGTCAAGGCGATCGCCAACCATCTGATGGCGGCGTCGGGCTATCAGGTGCCGAGCCGCGAGCAGGCACTCGCCGCCGAGCAATGGCTGGAGGAGCGCGACGAGCTGTCATTCGGCAGCGTGCTCGCCAAGATGCTGCAGCGCGGCCTCAGCGGCGTGTTCGACGCCTATCACGAGCAGGACTGGGAAGCGACGGCGCTCGATCGCCTGGCGCAACAGCACCGGGCGATCGTGACGGCGGAAGCGGTGACCGAGCTGGAAGCCTCCTGGCTCGCCGAGCGGATCGGTCGCGACGGCGTGCTGAAAGTCAACGAGCGCGCCTTGCTCTCGTTCCTGCGCGCCGAGAGCCCGAAGGTGCATCCCTCGCTGCTGCCACTGATCGCGCGGGCGGCTTGAGCGATCGGTTCCTGCTTCGTCAACAGGCCCCGCGCCCGGCCTATCCTCGTTGCAACCCGTAGTACCGTCCGCGGTTGATCACTTCCCGATTTCCATGGCCGTCCGGGGAAACGCAACGCCAACACCTACAACCACCCTTGCCGTTTGAACCACCAGACCGGCAGCACCGCCGACAGCACCATCAGCAGGATCGCGAGCGGATAGCCCCAGGGCCAGTCGAGCTCGGGCATGTTGCGGAAATTCATGCCGTAGAGCGAGGCGATCAGCGTCGGCGGCAGGAACACCACCGCGACCACCGAGAAGAACTTGATGATGGCGTTCTGCTCGATGCTGATCATGCCGAGTGTTGCGTCGAGCAGGAAGGTGATCTGGCCGAGCAGGTAATGCACGTGGTCGGCGATCGACTGCACGTCGCGGGCAGCGGTTTTGATGCGGGCGCGCACGGCCTTGTCGTTCTTCCTCTCGCTGGAGACCTGGGCGAAGTAGGTGATGAGGCGCGCGATCGAGGTGAGGCAGTCGCGAGCCTTGGCGGCGAGATCGCCCTCGTGCCCGATCGTCTTGAGTGTGACCTCGAAGCGCCGGCTCGTCGACTTCCGGTCCCGCCTGAAATTGAAGATCGTGTCAGTCAGCGAATCCATCTCGCGCTGGATCCGCTCGACCAGGTCGGCATGGCGATCGATCACGATCTCGAGCAGGCCCATCAGCATGGCCGTCGGCGAGACACAATCGATCTGGCCCTTCTGCGCCCGGCTCGCGAACATCTCGAACGAGTGGGGCTCGGCGTAGCGGATCGTCACCAGTTGCGTCTCGGTCAGGATGAAGGTGACGGTCGTGGTGACGGGCTTGGGCGCGTCGATCTGGATCAGCAGCGTTGCCGTCATGAAATGAGCGCCGTCCTCGAAGTAGAGGCGGCTCGAGGCCTCGATCTCCTGCAACTCCTCGCGGGTTGGAATATCGAGCTTCAGGGCTTCCTCGATCAATCGCTCCTCCTCGAGGGAGGGGCTGACGAGGTCGATCCAGGCGGTCTCGGGCGCAAGGCGTGGCTCGCCTTCGCGACGGCGCAAGGAGCCGGCAACGAGGTCGTAGGTGATCAGCATGCGAGCCCCCCATGGCGCCGGCGCAACCGCTCGGCGGGGCCAAATTACACGAGCATGAGGCGGGCTCAAGCGTCATGGACACCGACGCACCGATGGCAGCCACGGCCGGGCATCACGGCTCTCGCCGCGCATTGCATGGAAGCAGGTTCCGCCGTAGGTTCCAGCCATGCAAGACCGCGTCGCCAAATCGTCGCAAGCCATGATCCGCAAGCAGCTCCAACTCACCAAGGAGCAGAGCGGGCGGCTGAAAGCCCTGGCGAAAGCGACGGACCGGACCGAAAGCGAGCTGCTCCGGGAAGCCCTCGATGCCTGGCTCGCCCGCCAGCCGGCACCCGAGCAGGACGACTGGAAAGCG
>JANPDA010000129.1:0-3961 GCA_031431235.1 Hyphomicrobiaceae bacterium | reverse complement strand
CAGCGGCCTGCTGTCAGCTGCCAATCCCCAGCAGTGGAAAGAATTGGGAAAGTGCATTGACAACTCGAGCATGAGAACATAACATGAACACATCGTCGGTTTCGACCGGCTGACGTTGTATCGAGCCGGCGAATCGCGGTCTCGTGCGGTTGCGCTGGCGAGAGCGAAGAGTGTCAGAGCGAAAAGTGTCAGAGCGAGAAGTGTCAGGGGGCAGGCGATGGCAGGTCAGGGTGAGCAGCCTCGGTTCGTGCATCTCAAGGTGCATTCGGCCTTCTCGCTGCTCGAGGGTGCGCTGCCGATCGAGCGGCTGGCAAAACTCGCCAAGTCCGACGGCATGGTGGCGCTGGCGCTGACGGACACGGGCAATCTGTTCGGTGCGCTCGAGTTTTCCGAGAAGCTCGCGGGCCTGGGCATCCAGCCGTTGACCGGGCTCACCCTCGAGGTCGATTTCGCCGACCGCCAGGGTGATGGGGAGGAACCCAGGGGCGGCGATACGCGGCGCGGGCCCGATGGCTCGATCGCCCTCATCGCCATCAACGAGGCCGGCTATCGGGCGCTGATGTCGCTGACCAGCACGTCATTTCTCGACAGCGCCGACCCGCGCGTGCCGAGCGTCACCTTCGAAGCGCTGGCGGCAGCCGGGGCTGGCCTGATTGCGCTGACCGGCGGGCCAGCAGGTCCGATCGATCGGGCACTCGCCAATGGCCAGGACGAGCTGGCGCGTGCGCGCCTGGAGCGGCTGGCGGCCCTCTACGGCGACCGGCTGTATGTCGAGCTCCAGCGTCATGGGCTCGACAGCGAGCGTGCGGTCGAGCCGGAGCTGGTGGGCCTCGCCCATGCACTCGACCTGCCGCTGGTTGCAACCAACGAGCCCTACTTCGAGCATGCGTCCGACTATGAGGCGCACGATGCCCTGATCTGCATCTCCGAGGGGCGATATGTCGGGGAGGACGACCGGCGCCGGCTTTCGCACGAGCACTGGTTCAAGTCGCAACGCGAGATGGCGTTGTTGTTCGCCGATCTGCCCGAGGCGATCGCGAGCACGCTCGAGGTCGCCCGGCGCTGTCACTACCGGCCGCTGACCCGCAAGCCGATCCTGCCCCAGTTCGTTGCAACGCGCCCCGGCGCGAGCCATCAGGCCCAAGCGAGTGCGGAAGCCGCGGAGCTGCGGCGTCAGGCCGAGGACGGGCTGAGAAGCCGGCTGGAGATTGCGGGTCTGGCCCCCGGCGTCAGTGCGCAGGCCTACTGGGCTCGCCTCTCCTACGAGGTCGAGATCATCGTGGGGATGCACTATCAGGGCTATTTCCTGATCGTATCCGATTTCATCAAATGGGCAAAGGCCCAAGGCATCCCGGTCGGCCCGGGGCGTGGGTCGGGCGCGGGGTCGGTCGCGGCCTGGGCGTTGACGATCACCGATCTCGATCCGATGCGGTTCGGGCTGCTGTTCGAGCGCTTCCTCAATCCCGAGCGCGTGTCGATGCCCGATTTCGACATCGATTTCTGTCAGGACCGGCGCGACGAGGTCATTCGCTACGTCCAGCAGAAATACGGTGCCGACCGTGTCGCCCAGATCATCACCTACGGCAAGCTGCAGGCGCGCGCCGTGCTGCGCGACGTCGGCCGCGTGCTGCAGATGCCCTATGGCCAGGTCGACCGGCTCTGCAAGCTCGTGCCCAACAATCCGGCCAGTCCCGTCACGCTCGAGCAGGCGATCGCAGGTGAGCCGCAACTCCAGGAGGCGCGTGACAGCGAGCCGGTGGTGGCCCAGCTGTTGGGGACGGCGCAGAAGCTCGAAGGCCTCTACCGCCACGCCTCGACGCACGCCGCCGGCGTCGTGATCGGCGATCGGCCGCTGGTCGAGCTGGTGCCCCTCTATCGCGATCCCAAGTCCGACCTGCTCGTCACCCAGTTCAACATGAAATGGGTCGAGGCCGCCGGCCTCGTCAAATTCGACTTCCTCGGCCTGAAGACGCTGACCGTGATCGCCAAGGCCGTGGGGATGGTGCGCGCTTCGGGCGCCGAGCTCGATCTCGACCGGCTCGGGCTCGATGACCGGGCGAGCTACGAGCTGCTGTCACGCGGTGACACGGTCGGCGTGTTCCAGCTGGAATCGACAGGCATGCGCGACAGCTTGCGCCGCCTGAAACCCGATCGGTTCGAGGACATCATCGCCATGGTCGCCCTCTACCGGCCGGGTCCGATGGACAACATTCCGACCTACATCAGCCGCAAGGCGGGTCTGGAGCCGGTCGACTGCCTGCATGAGAAATTGAAGTCGATCCTGTCGGAGACCTACGGCGTCATCATCTACCAGGAGCAGGTGATGCAGATCGCCCAGGTGCTCGCCGGCTACTCGCTGGGCGAGGCCGACCTGTTGCGGCGCGCCATGGGCAAGAAGATCAAGGAGGAGATGGCCGCGCAGAAGTCCAGGTTCGTCGAGGGCGCGGTCACGCTCGGCGTCGACCAGGCGCAGGCCGAGACCATCTTCGAGCTGGTCGACAAGTTCGCCGGCTACGGCTTCAACAAGAGCCATGCCGCCGCCTATGCGCTGATCGCCTACCAGACGGCCTACCTCAAGGCCAATCACCCGCGCGAGTTCATCGCCGCCTCGATGACCCTCGACATGGCCTCGACCGACAAGCTCGCTGCGTTCTGCGAGGAGGCGCGGCGCCTCGGGATCGTGCTGCGCCAGCCCTCGATCAATGCTTCGGGCGTCGATTTTCTGCCCGAGGAGGGTGCGATCCGCTATTCGCTCGCCGCCCTCAAGAACGTCGGCCACGGCCTTGTCGGCGCGATCGAGCAGGAGCGCCGAGCGCGTGGGCCCTATCGGGACCTCGGCGATTTTGCCCGCAGGCTCGATGCGGGCACCCTCAACCGACGCACGCTCGAGACCTTGGCGGCAGCCGGCGCGTTCGACGATCTGGTGGCGAGCCGCGCGCTCGTCCACGCCAATGCGGAGAACATCCTCTCGCTCGCCAGCCGCACCGCGAGCGACCGGGCCGCGGGACAAAACGATCTGTTCGCGGGCGGCGGCGGGGCGAGCGAGCCGCTGCAATTGAAACCCGCACGGGCCTGGACCTCGATGGATGCGCTGGCTGAGGAGTTCGAGGCGATCGGCTTCTATCTCTCGGGCCATCCCCTCGATGAGTATGGGAGCATCCTGAAGCGGTTGGGTGGGGAGCGGTATGCTGCCTTCGCGGCCAAAGTCGGCGCGGTGACGCGCCAGGGGATCATCGCCGGGATCGTCACCTTCAAGAAGGAGCGCCGCTCGAGCAAGGGCAACCGCTATGCCTTCCTCGGCCTCTCCGACCAGACCAGTCAGTTCGAGACGATCGTGTTCTCGGATGTGCTGGCGGATGCGGGCGCACTGCTCGAGGTCGGCAAGGCGGTGCTCGTGCATGTGGAAGCCGAGCGCGACGGCGAGGTCGTGAAACTGCGCGCCCAGCTGATCCAGGGGCTCGACGAAGCCGCCGGCGCGCTGCGCAAGGGTCTACGCATCACCCTCGACGAGCGGGCTCCCTTGCAGGAGATCGCCGATCTGCTGGGCGAGCGCGGCAGCGGCCAGATCGAGCTCGTCCTACGCCTGCCGGGCTCAGCCCGCGACCGAGCCCGCGGGGCGACCATCCCCTTGCCAGGCAAGCGCGACATCTCGCCCGCCTGTGCCAGCCGCCTCAGAGCCGTTCCCGGCGTCATCAGCGTGACCGAGCTGTGATGTCGGTAACTGCGTCGCCGTGAGGCGGGGTGGGGAGCAACCGGAGGCGAACGAGCAGCCCGTAGGATGACGAACCTGTGCAGCCTGCCCCCGCGCAGGCGCATACGCGCTAAAATAGTGTTTGACTGTCGGATTCATTTTGTGATTCCAGCATGGAATGACAAACGAATCACTTCTGAATCGCGACTGGCAGAGCATCGTCGACCGGCTCGGCGGGGCAGCAGAGCTTGGAGCAAGCGCCAAGAGTAC
>JANPDA010000128.1:0-9190 GCA_031431235.1 Hyphomicrobiaceae bacterium | reverse complement strand
CCTGCTGGTCGCTTGGCCGGGAAAACGGCTGGGCCGACTGCATACGCTTCAATTCGATTCGTTTATTGTCGTCGGTGTCCTTACTCCAGAAAGAGAAGCCTGCTGCCGATCAGCTCGGCAGCCCAACCCCGGCAGACGTTCCACTTGTCCAAGCGGAACAAGTGGGGCCACCTCAGTGTCGGAGAGCCGGTTTTCGATCATGCGCCATGGGCGCCTCTCGCCGGCCCTATGCGGGTCGCGACGCGCCTCCTTCCTACCCCCCGTCCGCCTCGGCCCCCGCCGTCCCGCCCCGCTTGAACGGCCGCATGCCTGCGCGGGCGAGCTCGTCGGCGCGCTCGTTCTCGGGATCGCCGGCGTGGCCCTTGACCCAGTGCCAGGCGACCTCGTGGCGGGCGAGCGCCAGCTCCAGGCGTTGCCAGAGCTCGGCATTCTTGACGGGCTTCCTGTCGGCGGTCTTCCAGCCGTTGCGCTTCCAGCCGTGGATCCACTTGGTGATGCCGTCGCGCACATAGTTGGAATCCGTGTGCAGGTCGACGGTCGAGGGCTTCTTCATGGTTTCGAGCGCCATGATGGCGGCGGTCAGCTCCATCCGGTTGTTGGTGGTATCGGCCGCGCCCCCGTTCAGCTCCTTCCTATGCGAGCCCGAGACGAGGATCGCGGCCCAGCCCCCTGGACCCGGATTGCCCGAGCAGGCGCCGTCGGTATGCACGACGATATGGGGCATGGTCAGCGCACTCCGCCGGGAGCGAGCCCCAGCTCGGCCGCCGATCCGAGGCCCTGGAAGAAGCGGAGTTTCGCCACATACTCGATCGGATCGAGCCGGGTGACGAAGGCGTCGGGCGCCGTATGCAGCCAGTCGTGCGCGCGCGTCAGCAGGAAGCGCAGCGCGGCGCCGCGGCAGAGGGCGGGCAGCGCCATGCGCTCGGCCGGCTCGAGCGGCCGGCCGCTCTCGTAGCCGGCGAGCAGCGCGGCTGCCCGCTCCGGGCTGAACGTGTGCTCGGGCGTGAAGCACCAGGCATTCAGGCAGACGGCGATGTCGTAGGCGAGGAAATCGTTGCAGGCGAAGTAGAAATCGATCAGGCCCGACAGCTGGTCGCCGAGGAAGAACACGTTGTTGGGAAAGAGGTCGGCGTGAATGACGCCTTCGGGCAATCCGGAGGGCCAGAGGCGGTCGAGCGCGGCAAGCTCGGTTTTGACGAGGTCCGCGAGCCCAGGGGAAACCCGTTCCGCGTCGGCTCCGAGCCCCGTGGCGATGGCGTGCCAGCCTTCGAGCGAAAGGGCGTTGGCGCGCTTGATCTGGAAATCACGCCCCCTCAGATGCAACCCCGCGAGCGCTTGCCCGAGCGCTGCGCAGTGCCAGGGCTGCGGCCGCCTGATCCAGACGCCGTCGAGGAAGCTGACGAGGGCTGCCGCCCGCCCGGCCAGCTCGCGCAGCATCTGTCCGTCGCGATCGCGCAAGGGCGTCGGGCAGGTGAGGCCAGCAGCTGCGAGGTGCTCCATCAGCCCGAGGAAGAAGGGCAGGTCCTCGCGCCGGACCCGCTTCTCGTAGAGCGTCAGGATGAACCGCCCGGTCGTCGTCTGCAGCAGATAGTTGGAGTTCTCGACCCCCTCCGCGATCCCCTTGCAGGAGGTGATGGTGCCGATGCCGTAGCCGGCGATGAAGGCTTCCAGCTCCTCGTCGGGGACTTCCGTATAGACAGCCATGGTCTGGTCGCGCTCTCAGATCCGCAGCTCGCGCGGCAGGTTGAAGGCAATGTCCTCCTGCGCGGTCGTGACGGTCTCGACGGTTGTGCGAAAGCGTTGAGAAAAGGCCGCGATCATCTCGTCGACCAGCACTTCCGGCGCGGAGGCGCCCGCCGTGATGCCGACCACGGCGGCGCCCTCGATCTCGCTCCAGGGAATCTCGCTCGCCCGCTGCACCAGCATGGCCTTCGGGCAGCCCGCGCGCTCCGCGACCTCGACCAGCCGCATCGAGTTGGAGCTGTTGGGCGAGCCGACGACGATCACCCGGTCGGCGCGCGCGGCGATCACCTTGACGCAGGCTTGGCGGTTGGTGGTCGCGTAGCAGATGTCCTCCTTGTGCGGGCCGGCGATCGAGGGGAATCGCCACCTGAGGATCTCCACGATCTCGGCCGTGTCGTCGACCGAGAGCGTCGTCTGCGTGATGTAGGCGAGCCGGTCGGGATGGGCCGGAGCGATCTTGCGGGCGTCCTCGGCGGTCTCGACCAGGTGCACCGCGCCCTCGGGCAGCTGACCCATCGTTCCGATCACCTCCGGATGGCCAGCGTGGCCGATCAGAATCATCTCGTGGCCTTCGCCATGGTGGCGCTCGGCCTCCACATGCACCTTGGAGACGAGCGGGCAGGTGGCATCGAGGAAGAACATCCGCCGCCGGGCGGCCTCGCGCGGCACGCTGCGCGGCACGCCATGTGCCGAAAAAACCACGGGCCGGCCGTCATCGGGGATTTCGCCGAGCTCCTCCACGAAAATGGCGCCTTTGGCCTTGAGGCTGTCGACCACATAGCGGTTGTGCACGATCTCGTGGCGCACATAGACTGGGGCGCCATACTTCTGGAGTGCCAGCTCGACGATCTGGATCGCCCGGTCGACGCCAGCACAGAAGCCGCGCGGGGCCGCGAGCAGGATCGTGAGTCGAGGGCGATCGGTCGCGACGGTCGAAACTGGGGAGTGGGTGCTCATGATCGGCCTCGAATGGGCCAGAAGGCCGCAACAGTCAACGGTGAAGCATGCTTGGAGCAGCGTCGTCTGGGTGCTAGGGTCCCGATGGGTGGGGATAGAATCTGATTCGCAGACGGACGATCACGCCGCGAGAACAAGACTGCAAGATCTGTCGGCGAGCACACGAAAAGGGCCGATCGAGGTGGCAATGATGCGATGGACGCGCGGCACGGCCGCTCTCCTCTGCGCAGGGATGCTGACGGGCTGCGGCATGTCCTCCATGACGTCGGGGTTTCTCGGCCAGACGTCCTCGACCGAGCCGGCGACAGCGGTCAACGAGGCGAGCCTGCTGAACGCGGCCAAGAATGATGCGAATTCGACCGGCATGGTCGACCTTGCCCAGGTCGCGAGCAATTGCCCGCAGTTCACGACGATTGCGGGGCAGAAGGAGCTGACGGTCTACGAGAAGGGCCGCGACGGTGATGCGCTCGGCATCGTGCACCGCGGCGAGATCACGCAGACGGCGCGCGAATGCCGGCTCGATCCGGGCCGCCTCACCATCAAGTACGGGTTCTCCGGCAAGGTGCTGCTGGGGCCGCGCGGTGTGCCGGGAACAGTCGCATTGCCGGTTGCCGTGACGGTTCAGAACGGTCTGCGCGAGGTCGTCCTGACCGACCGGCTGCAAATCGAGACCGCCATGGACGCGTCCAATCCGATCGGGCACTTCTCGGCTGTGCGCACTGTCACCGTGGACCTGCCGGACGGCTCGCGCCCCGCCGATTTCAAGGTGCTGGTGACGTTCGAGAAGCCGAAGGTCTGAGACGCAGGCGGCGATGGCCGCTTCTCAGAGCCGGAAGGCCGACGACAGCAGGCCAGACAGGCCAAGCAGTACGTTCACGTGCCAATGCAATGCGACGGGCAGCGTGATCGACCCGGTCCGCCATGCGAGGCCACCCAGCGCCACTCCGAGCAGCGACGAGCCGAGCATCTGCCCGGCCACGGCATCGAGACCGCGGCCGCCGATCAGATTGACGGTGTGATAGGCGGCGAACAGCAGCGCGCTGCCGGCGATGGCGACGATCGGTCCCGCCATGCGATCGAGAGCGAACAGGATGAGCCCGCGAAAGGCGATCTCCTCGGCGAGGGCGACCAGGCCCATCACCGCGATGAGGCCGAAGACCTGTCGCATCACCCCCGGCGGTACCGGCCCCGCGAACCCAAGGATCGGGAGGGCGGCCAGGCCGATCGTGAGCACGGCGACGACCAGCGCGAGGCCGAGGGCCCGGGCGGACGGTGGGCCAAGGCCCGACCGGGCGAGTGGCAGCCCCGTCATGCCGGCGAGTCCTGCCAGCAGCACCAGCATTGCGACCAGTACCGGCACGATCGCCGAAGCAAAGCCCGCGCTGGCGTAGTCGATCCCCAGCCCAAAGCGCAGTGACGCCTGACCGGCTCCCATCAAGCCGCAGCAGATCGCGAGCGCAGCGACGATGACGGCACGATCCGAGGCCAGTCGGCTATGCCTTCTTCTCGGCAGCCACCGCAGGCCGCAGATGCAACTCGCGCAGCTGCTTGCCGGTCGCCTCGGCCGGTGCGCCCATCAGCAGGTCCTCGGCCTGCTGGTTCATGGGGAAGAGCGAGATGTCACGCAGGTTCTTGGCGCCCACGATCAGCATGACCATGCGGTCGATGCCAGCCGCCATGCCGCCATGGGGCGGGGCGCCATACTGGAAGGCCCGGTACATGCCGCCGAACTTCTCCTCCACCACCTCGGGTCCCAGCCCGGCGATGCCGAACGCCTTCACCATCGTCTCGGGCACGTGGTTGCGGATGCCCCCGCTCGCGATCTCGAAGCCGTTGCAGACGATATCGTACTGGAAGGCCTTGATCCGGGCGTAGTCGTCCGGGCCCTTGGCCGCTTCCAATGCCTGCATGCCGCCTTGTGGCATCGAGAACGGATTGTGCGAGAAGTCGATCTTCTTCTCCTCGTCGTTCCATTCGTAGAAGGGGAAATCGACGATCCAGGCGAGCTCGAAACGGTTCTCGTTGATGAGCTTCAGCTCGGCTCCGATCCGGTCGCGGGCAAGGCCTGCGAACTTGTAGAAGCGCGACGGATCGCCGGCCGCGAACAGCACCGCGTCGCCAACCTTGAGGCCAAGCTGCTCGCGAATGGCCGCCGTGCGCTCGGGACCGATGTTCTTGGCGACCGGACCGGCACCGCTCTCCTCGTTGTCTTTCTGTTGCCCGCCTTCGGCAGGGCCCCGCCAGAATACATAGGCCATGCCGGGCTGGCCCTCGCCTTGTGCCCAGGCATTCATCCGGTCGCAGAAGCCGCGATTGCCCCCGCCCGGCGCCGGGATCGCCCAGACGCGGACCTTGGGGTCCTTCTCGAGCATGCCGGCGAAGACGCGGAAACCAGAGCCGCGGAAGTGCTCGGTCACATCCTGCATCTCGATCGGGTTGCGCAGATCGGGCTTGTCGGAGCCGTACTTCGCGATCGCCGTGTCGTAGGGGATGCGCGGGAACTCCTTCGTCACCGGCCGGCCGCCCGAAAATTCCTCGAACACACCGCGGATGACCGGCTCCATGGTCGCGAGCACGTCGTCCTGGGTGACGAAGCTCATCTCGACGTCGAGCTGGTAGAATTCTCCGGGCAGCCGGTCGGCGCGCGGGTCCTCGTCGCGAAAGCACGGAGCGATCTGGAAATAGCGGTCGAAGCCCGAGATCATCAGCAGCTGCTTGTACTGCTGGGGCGCCTGCGGCAGCGCGTAGAAGGAGCCGGGATGGATGCGGGAGGGCACCAGGAAGTCGCGCGCGCCCTCGGGCGAGGACGCGGTCAGGATCGGGGTCGCGAACTCGAAGAAGCCCCCTTCACTCATGCGCCGGCGGATCGACTTGATGACGTCGAGCCGCTTCATGATGTTCTTGTGCAGGGTCTCGCGCCGCAGATCGAGGAAGCGGTATTTGAGGCGGATATCCTCGGGATACTCGGGCTCGCCGAACACCGGCAGCGGCAGGTCCTTGGCCTCCGAGAGCACCTCGAGCTCGGCCGCGAAGATCTCGATCGCGCCGGTCGGCAGGTTCGGATTGATGGTATCTGGCGTTCGCTTCTTGACGGCGCCGACGACCGAGATCACCCATTCGGCCCGCACTCGCTCGGACTGCTCGAAGCAGTGGCTGTCGGGGTCGGCGATGATCTGGGTGAGGCCGTAATGGTCGCGCAGGTCGATGAACAAGAGCCCGCCGTGGTCGCGCACCCGATGCACCCAGCCGGCGATGCGCACCGTCTGGCCGACGTCGGTGAGCTTCAGCTGCCCGCAGGTGTGGGTGCGATAGCGGCCCGACTGGCCCCGCGGCGGCGTGGGCACGCCCGCCGTCGTCGGCGTTGCGGGCGTCCTGCCGTGCCCCTTCTTCCCCTTGTCCGCCATGGCGTCCTCGTCGATCCCGTGCCCCAAGCCGCAATTCGGGCGCGAGGAGCGCATGGGGGGCGGGTGATGTCAAGGCGATGGCCGATGGCATTTCCAGCGAGGCGGCATCGCGTGTCACAAGCTCAATAGGGACGCTTCAGCCGTCCGAACATCGGAAAATGCTTGACGTTTTGCGTTGCCAGCTCAAGCTGATGGTGCTCCGCGGTTGCAGCGATGATCGCGTCGATATCGTCGAGACCATGGGAGCGCTGGTAGTGCTTGAGGTGCCGGCCGGCGCTCCAGGCGATCTCCTCGACTACGGGGAGCAGCCTGACGACGCGGCTCAACTTCTCGATCCGGACTTCTTCGCTGCGGCTCTTGGCACCTGACATCAACTCGATGACGGTACAGACCGATGTAGCTGGTTTGCTCCGCAATGCTTCGACGAATTCTACCGCCTCGATTTTGTCGCGCAGGTAGTCGATCAGAATATTGGTGTCGAGCAGTTGCGTCATCAACCTTCGCCGGATGGCATTGCGCGCATCATGCGCTCGCGTCTGTGGCGTCTGCGCTCACGGCGTTCCTCGAAATGCTGGTCGAGGTCGGTACGCTCCTTCCACATGCCCCGAAGCTGACGCAGCTGAACCTTCCAATCATCTTGCTCGATCTTTTGCTTGGCGAACCAGTCGTCGAGAGCTTCGCGCACGAGCTCACCTTCGGATCTCGAGCTTGCCGTCGCAAATGCACCAAGCCGCCCGTTCTGCTCGCTGGAGAGGAGCACTTGCTTGCGAACCATTCGAGGTGTTCGAGGTGTGGGCCGATCCTGCATATGTGTATGATACATGTGCCGGTATCATACCGCAACACCGTCGCAAAGCCAGATTGGGCAACTGGCGCAAAAACCAGGGGCGTTCGCATCGGATCGGGAATGTCGATAGGGGAAAAGGGGCGACTGAGGTGTCGCCCCTCTTCCCGCACCTCTCATGCCCGCCTCAACAATCGAGCGTGTTCGCGCGCTCCCACTCGGTCAGGTGGGCGGCGTACTGGTTCCACTCGGCCGTCTTCAATTTCACATAGGCCTTGGCAAACTCATCGCCCATCTGGCCCTTCAAGAATTCGTTCTTGTCGAAAGCGCGGATGGCGTCGAGCATGTTCAGAGGCAGACGCTTGGCTTGCGGCGCCTTGTGGCCTTCCGCATACATGTCGATGTCGTGGCGCGGGCCGGGATCGCGCTTGTGCTCGATGCCGTCGATGCCGGCGGCCAGATAGACCGCGTGGTGCAGATAGGGATTGACCGCGCCGTCGGCCAGACGGATCTCGCAACGCCCGCCATCGGGGATGCGCACCATGTTGGTGCGGTTGTTGCCACCGAACGTCAGGGTGTTGGGAGACCAGGTCGCGCCCGACACGGTGCGTGGAGCGTTGATGCGCTTGTAGGAGTTGACCGTCGGATTGGTGATGGCGCAGAGCGCTTCCCCGTTCGCCAGGACTCCGCCGACGAAGTTGTAGGCCATCGGCGTCAGACCCAGTGTGCCCTTGGGGTCGTCGAACAGGTTGGTGCGCCCGTCCATGCTCCAGACCGAAAGGTGCATGTGGCAGCCATTGCCCGTCAGGTTCGAGAAGGGCTTTGGCATGAAGGTCGCACGCAGCCCATGCTTCTCGGCGATCGCCTTGGCCATGAATTTGAAGAAGGCGTGCCGGTCGGAGGTGATGAGGGCGTCGGCGAAATCCCAGTTCATCTCGAACTGGCCGTTCGCGTCCTCATGGTCGTTCTGGTAGGGGGCCCAGCCGAGCTCGAGCATGCAGTCGCAGATTTCGGCGATGATATCGTAGCGCCGCGTCAGCGCCTGCTGGTCGTAGCAGGGTTTCTCCTGGGTATCGCGCCCGTCCGCGATCGCCTTGCCATCGGGCGTGATCAAGTGGAACTCGCACTCGACGCCCGACTTCAGGCGATAGCCCTTCTTGGCTGCATCCGCGACCAGCCGCTTCAGCAGCACGCGCGGCGATTGGGCGACGAGCTGCTTGTCCATCATCAGGTCGCTCGCAACCCAGGCCACCTCCTTCTTCCAGGGCAGCTGGACTACGGAGTCTGCATCGGGCATGGCGAACATGTCCGGGTGCGCCGGCGTCATGTCGAGCCAGGTCGCAAAACCGGCAAAGCCCGCGCCCGATTTCTGCATGCCGGCGATCGCCTGGGCCGGTACGAGCTTGGCACGCTGCACACCGAACAGGTCGGTGAAGTTGATCATGAAATACTTGATGCCACGCTCCTTGGCGTAGGCGGCGAGATCCTTGGTCATTCTCGATTTCCTCCCTCACGGTTGTCGAATTGTTCTTGGGCTGGCGCATATCTGCGATCGGCGGAAGTCATACTCTGGGCTCGCACCTCACCTCGGTCTTGACGGAACTGGCGATGAAGCAGGCCTCGTGCGCGGCGTGATGCAGCGCCTCGATCCGGGCACGATCGGGGTACACGGAGCCCGAGAAAACCACAGAGGGGCGCAGTGTGACAATGGTCATGGCGAGGCGGCCTTCAACATTCTTCGCCAGCATCCCGTCGGCGTCGTCCTCGTAGCGCTCGACCGTGAAGCCGGCCTTGGCCGCAATCGAGAGGAACCAGAGCATGTGGCAGCTCGAAAGACTGGCAACGAACGCTTCCTCCGGGTCGATGCCCGCGGGATCGCTCCAGGGCAAAGGCACCACGTGGGGCGAGCTGGACGCCGCAACCACCGCGCCGCCATCGAAGCTCCAAGAGTGCGCGCGCGAGTAGCGGCCGTGAGCGAAATCGCCCTCGCCCCGCTCCCACACGATCTTCGCCGGATGGCTCGCCATCACTTTCCTCCTCTTTCAGTGCGCTGTGATCGCGATGGCCGCGCCGCTCGGGCCAGGGCATCCTGGCACGGCGATGGGCGCGCTGGCGAACAGGATGAGGGCCGGGAGGTTCATGTGTGCCAAATGAAACAGCGGTTCACCAGCCGAGTTTCAACTCCACGAGCGATACCTGCAACTCCGGCGCCAGCAGGGGTTTCAACCGCTTGCGCCGCGTGTAGGGCACGACCGAGCCGTAGGTGCCGCTTAGCGGCTCGCGATGCACCTTCGTCTCCAGC
>JANPDA010000127.1:0-1939 GCA_031431235.1 Hyphomicrobiaceae bacterium | reverse complement strand
GATCTCAATCAGATCATCATGGAATGACGACAGAGGCAAACCTTGCCCAGGAAATGTGTTGCCATCACCGGTGCTTCCGGCCGCATCGGTACAAGTCTCCTCGCCGAGCTCGCCGGACGTTGCGAGGTGCGCGGCATTGACCGCGTGGCGCCTGCGGGCGCGCTCGATCACCGGCTCGTCGACATCATGGATCTGCCGGCGCTCGCCGGCTCTCTCGCTGGGATCGATGCCGTCATCCATCTGGCGGGCCACGACATCGACGCCGCAGTCGCCGATGCCGAGTTCATCCGCGTGAATGCGCTCGGCACGTTCAACGTGCTGACGGCGGCGGAGGCGGCCGGCGTCCGTCGTGTGATCGTCTGCTCGAGCATTGCCGCGACCGGATTGAACGAGGGCCGGACCGATCACCCACCCTGCTATCTGCCGGTCGACGAGGACCACCCGGGCGCGCCACTCGGCGCCTATGGCCTCAGCAAGGAGCTGGTCGAGCGGATCGCGGCCCGTTTCGTGCGGGCGGGCCTCGAGGTGATCGTGCTGCGGCCCATGCTGGTCATGTTCCCGCTGTTCTTCCCGCTCGTCGAGGAGCGGCTCGCCGCGCCGGCGTCGCGCTGGCTCTCCTACTACGTCACACCCGAGGATACGGCGCGAGCTTTCCGGTTGGCACTCGAGGCGCGTCATGTCCGCTCCGGCACCTTCTTCGTGACGGCGACCGACACCTGCCGCGAGGAGCCGACCCTCCAATGGCTGGAGCGGGCATGGGGGCACTTGCCAGAGATCCGCCGGCCGGAGCTGTATCGTGCCACGCCGCGCGCCGCCGTGTTCGATCCCGGGCGTGCTCGCGATATCCTCGGCTTCGAGGCGACGAGCGACTGGCTGGCGTTGCGACAGGAGACGGTATGATGGGAATGCCCAAGACCACACTGGCCGAAGAGCTGAAAAATGCTGGCGTCGTCGACACGCACTATCATGTCGGCCCCGAGCTGATCGTCCGGCGCTACGACGTGAAGTCGCTTGCCGACGCCGCGGTGCCGTTCGGGGCGACGCTCGTCCTGAAGAACCACACCTATCCGACGACCCCGCTCGCTTCCCTCGCACGCCACCGGTTCGGCGCGCGGTTCCTCGGCGGCGTCGTGCTCAATCGCTTCGTCGGCGGCTTGAACCCGCAGGCGATCGAGGGCGCCGTCTCGGGCAATCGCGCCGATGTGCAGAGCGAGCGCGCCGACAGCGATCCGATCGTCGTCTGGATGCCGACGGTGCACGCCAGGTCGCATATCGAGACGCATGGCTTCGGCTTCGATCCGCGCTGGTCGGGCTGCTGCTCGCATGGGCACGAGCCGGAAGCCACGGCGTCAGCGACGAAGGAGGAGCCCGTGCTCGCCTTCACCGACGACGGCAGGCCGCTGCCCGAGCTGATCGCCACGCTCGCGGCCATCGCCCGCCATGGTTGCATCCTCGCGACCGGCCACCTGCGCCACGACGAGGTGATGCGCCTCGTGCCGCTCGCGCTCGATATGGGGGTGAAGCGGGTCATCCTCACCCATCCGCACTATCCCTCGATCCGCCTCTCCGACGCTGACCAGCGCACGCTGACCCGCGATCCGCGCGTGTTCGTCGAGCACTGCTTCGCGATCCACACCCAGGACGGCGTTCCGCTCGACCAGTATGCGGCGGCGATTCGCCAGACCGGCCCCGAGCAGGTGCTGCTCTCGACCGATTTCGGCCAGCTCGTCAGCGACCCGTTCCCCGCAGGCACGATCCGCTATGCCGAGCTGCTGGAAGCCCTGCTCGCGAGCTTCGTGTCGCGACAGGACTTCCTGGCGATGTTCTCGACGAACGGCCTGCGCGCGCTGGGGATCGAAGCGGTGAGCGGGGTGTAGTGCAGCGACGCAAACGGATCGTACGGATGCAATTCGCGATCCGTTTGCCGAGTCGCGGCACC
>JANPDA010000126.1:0-13887 GCA_031431235.1 Hyphomicrobiaceae bacterium | reverse complement strand
ACGCGGGATTCCTGAGGTTTCCCTGAGGCTGCCGGCCGCACCCAGCCGCACCCCCATCGCCAGCCACCTCACCGAAACCTCCAGCTACACCGAGACGCCGGAATGACGGTTCTGTTGGGTCAGCGAGTGAGTTGTGGCTAGAATGAGAGCTCCGCTGCACCCACTCGAGGGCGGGCGATCGAACGAGACCCCTGCCATGTCGTGCGAGTTGGTGTTTCGCGTCGACAATCTTGCCGATCCGGCGCGCCGGATCGCTTGGGTGGCGCTGCTGCGGGACATTTTCGACATCGATCTGGAAGCCTATAGCCAGCTCGGGATCTGGCACCCGGGCTTTCGTGCTTTTTCCTGGATGGATGGCGAGGTGATCGCCGCCAATGTCTCGATCCGGCCATTGCCGCTGCTGGCCGGTGGCCGGATCGTGCCGGCGGCGCAGATCCATGCGGTCGCGACCCGTCCCGCTTTTCGCCGCCGTGGGCTCTTCACCGATCTGATGGCCCGCGTGCTCGACTATGCTTCAGCGCGGTTCGAAGCGCTGCTGCTGTTCACGGCGACGCCCGATCTCTATTGGCCGTTCGGCTTTCGCGAGCTCGCACAGCACCGGTTTGTCGGCGCGCTCGGTGCCGGCTCGACCGACTGGATGACACCGGCCGCGCGCCCGCTCTCGCTCGCAAGCGCGGACGATCGGGCTCTCGTCCTGGCCCTGCACGCCCGCCGCCAGCCGGTCTCGGAGCGTTTCGGACTCTGCGGCAATGGCGATGTTTTCATTGCAAACGCACTCTATCGGCCGGATTGGCATCTCGATTATCTGGAGCGCGAGGATGCGCTCGTCGTCTGGAGCCGGGCGGGTGGCGAGATGCGTCTGATCGATATCGTGGCGCCGCGGATGCCGACGGGCGCGCAGCTTGTCCGTGTGCTCGGGCTCGCACCGTCGGCTGAGCTCCATGTCCGCTTCCCGCCGGATCGGCTGGGCGGAGTGTTCCGCGCCGTTCCCCATGTTCCCGAGCATGAGGACTATCTGATGATCCGCGGCCCGCTCGCCGTCGCAGGCCAGCCGCTCATGCTGCCCGACACGGCGCTGTCGTGAGCGCCCACTTGCGCTCGTGATAGAGTCGACCTAAATCCATGCAACTGCAAGCATCGGAGGATCACCCATGCCCGTCCTTCTCAGACCCCTGCCGCTCGGCGCCGCCAAGGCGGGAGCCCCGGTCCACGCCGGCACCCGTATCGGCCATGTGCACCTGAAGGTCGCGGACCTCGATCGCGCGCTCGGCTTTTATTGCGGCGTGCTCGGCTTCGAGCTGATGCAACGCTCCGGCTCGCAGGCCGCCTTCATCGCGGCCGGCGGCTATCACCACCACATCGGCCTCAACACCTGGGAGAGCAAGGGCGGCTCGCCACCTCCCCCCGGCACGACCGGCCTCTATCACACCGCGATCCTCTACCCGGCCCGGCGCGAGCTGGCGGATGCGCTGCGGCGCGTGCTCGCGGCGGGTATTGCACTCGATGGCGCCTCCGACCATGGCGTGAGCGAGGCGCTCTACTTGCGCGACCCGGACCAGAACGGCGTCGAGCTCTATCGCGACCGGCTGGAAGCGGAATGGCCGCGCAACGAGAAGGGCGAGCTCGCGATGGGGACGCATCGGCTCGACCTCGACGGGTTGCTGAAGGAGCTGCAGTAGGGCAGCCCGTCGAATGGCTGCTCGCTTGGTCCCGGGCATCCCGACAACAAACCTATCGCAGCGATAGCTCTTGCCTGCGGGGCCGTGCCGGGGTTCATTCAGTCCTCGATCAATCCGCAATTCGGAGGCTGTGCCGGGTGAGCTGGATCCTGTTGGGCTTGCTGGCGGTCGCGCTGCCGGTGGCCTCGATCGTCGGCCTCGTGCTGGTGTTGTCGGGCCGCCAACGGCTGGACAGAGTGGAAGCGCGGCTGAAGTCGATAGAAGGCAGCCTAGGCGCGCTGAGGCCCGGACTGGAGAGCGGCGAGCCCTCGGCCTCGCCCGCGCAGCCCCCGGCCCAGGCCCCAATCGTGAAACCGGTCGAGGCGGCGGTGCCGCTGGAGCCAGCGCCGCCATCGAGCCCTGTCGGCACAGCGAGTGTCAGCCTCGAGCAGCGGATCGGCACCCGCTGGTCGGTCTGGGTTGGCGGGCTTGCGCTGTCGCTCGGCGGATTGCTGATGGTGCGGCATGCCCTGCAGGAGGGCTGGCTCGGGCCCGGCGTCCGGGTGGCGCTCGGCTTTCTGCTCGCGGCGGCATTGACCGGGGCGGGCGAGTGGCTGCGGCGCAACGAGTCGAAGAGCGATCTTGCGGGTTTCCCGTCTGCCCACATCCCGAGCGTGCTGATGGCGGCAGGCACTGTCACCGCCTTCGCGACGATCTATGCGGCGCACGCGCTCTATGGCTTCATCGGTCCGACCTCGGCGTTCGTGCTGCTCGCCGCGACCGGCCTGGGTGCCATGATCGGCTCTGCGCTTCATGGGCCCGCGCTCGCCGGGCTCGGCCTGGCCGGGTCGTTCGCGACGCCGCTGCTGGTCGCCTCGGAAGCCCCCGATCCTTGGCCTGTCGTCGTCTTCATCGGGGTCGTATCGGCCGCTGCTCTTGGGCTCTCGAGGCTGCGACGCTGGCTGTGGCTGGCGATCGCCGCGGTTGCGGGTGCGATCGGCTGGGGTCTCGTTTTCCTGCTGATGGCCCCGCCCGAGACCGCCTGGACCTGGCCGCATGCGGCGATGGCTCATACGGCCATTCAACTCGCGCTCGCTGCAGTCTTTCTCGCGCTCGTGCCTCATCTGGCGACGAGCGATCAGGATGCTGAGCCGGATTGGGTCGCGGTGGCTGCGCTGGCGGCATTGGCGGGGCTCGCCATCCTCGTCATGGCCGATACGCGCGTCGCGCCGCTCTGGCCCACTTTCGCGTTGGCCGCGATCGCCATCCCGGCACTGACCGCTTGGCGCAGCCCGCCCGCCTCGACGGCGGCCGTACTCGCGGGGCTGGTCGGTCTGGCCGTGACCGTCGTCTGGGCGCTGGCGCCAGTCGTGGTCGAGCCGGTGCAGTTGCCGCTGCCGACCAACGACATCGGGGTGCCGGTGCTCGACATTGCGACGCCGCTTCCCGGCGAGGTCAAGCTCCACCTCGCCTGGGGCGCGGCCGCGGTCATTCTGGTCGCGGTGATGGCGGCGCTGCGGCACTTGTCGGGACCTGCCTTGCGATTGCCAGCCGCCGCTCCCTATGCCATCGCCGCGACCGTGCCGCCATTGCTGGTGTTGATCGTGACCTATCTTCGCGTCACCGAGTTCGACCGCTCGGTCTTCTTTGCCTTGGCGGCGACGTCGCTCGGGCTTCTTTTCACGGCCGGTACCGAGCGGTTCCTGCGCCATGAGGCGAGCGCGCCGACACTGGCTATGCGGCTCGGCAGCGGAGCGCTCGCTGCTGCCGCCATCGCGGCCCTCTCGCTCGCCCTCGTGTTTGCGCTCGATCGCGGCTATCTGACGGTTGCATTCGCGCTGGCGGCGCTGGGCACGGCATTGGTGGCGCGGCGCCTCGACATCCCGAGCCTGCGCTTTGCCGTGATCGGGCTCGGCTTGGTCGTGGCGGCCCGCCTCGCCTGGGACCCGCGGATCATGGGGAGCGAGCTCGGGCGGGTGCCCATCCTGAATTGGCTGTTGTTCGGCTATGGCGTGCCGGCAGCTTGCTTCTGGGCGGCAGCCGATCAGTTGCGTGTGCGCGCGGACGACGTGGCGGTGCGCATTTGCGAGTCGCTCGCCGTGCTGTTCGCGGCGCTGCTCGTGTTCTTCCAGATCCGCCACGGCCTCAATGCCGGCGATCCCTTGCTGGCGGATTCGGGCCATGTCGAGCAGGGGCTCTTCGCGCTGACGGGCCTGGGCTTTGCCTATGGGTTGAGGCGGCTCGATCTCGCCCGCTTCAATCCGGTCTTTCAGGTCGCTGCGTTGATCTTCAGCGGGCTTTCCGGCCTTGCCGCGGCGATCGGCCTCGGGCTCGGGTTCAATCCGTTGCTGACGGACGAGCCGGTGACTGGCGGACCCATCATCAGCTCGCTGCTGCTGGCCTATGCACTCCCCGCTGTCTTTGCAGCGTTCGTTGCCAGCGAGGTCCGCAAAACGGGTCCGGCGTGGTACGCCATCGCTGTCGGCGGGTTCGCGGCCGCGCTCGCCTTCGGCTTTGTCACGCTCGAGGTGCGCCATATCTTCCAGGGGCCGCAAATCGGTCTGTCCGAGCATCCGACCGGGGACACCGAGCGCGTCGCCACCTCGATCGCCTGGGTGTTGCTCGGGTGCGGCCTGCTCGGCTACGGGCTCTGGCGGGGAGCGCTCGCGGCCCGCATTGCCTCCGCCGTCATCATCGTGCTGGCGGTCATCAAAGTGTTCGTTTTCGATTTGTCAGGCGTCGAAGGCATCTGGCGGGCGCTGTCCTTCATCGGGCTGGGTCTGGCTCTGGTCGCCATCGGCCTCGTCTATCAGCGGCTCATCTTCGGCCACGCACCGGAGACGTCGAGCACGGCTGCGCCAGATCGAGCATGAAGCCTGGTCAGGCGACCGCCAACGCCAGTCGCGGCTCGGAAATCAACGCGATGGTGCTCGCCATCGGCACCGGGCGGCTGAAATAGTAGCCCTGGACCTGTGTGTAGCCGTGAGCGCGGATCTTGCGAAGCTGCTCCTCGGTTTCGACGCCCTCGGCCGTGATGGTCATGCCCAGGCTCGAGCCGAGCGAGCCGATGGCGGTCAGGATCGCCATGTCGGTGCCCGTGTCGCCCGTGTCCGACACGAACGAGCGGTCGACCTTGATCTTGTCGAAGCTGAACGAGCGCAGATAGCTGAGCGAGGCGTAGCCCGTGCCGAAATCGTCAAGCGCGATGTTGACGCCGAGGGCGCGCAGCTCGGTGAGGATTTTCATCGTGGTGCCATCGGCTGCGAGCAGCACCGATTCGGTGATCTCCAGCTCCAGCCGCTCGGGCGCGAGGCCGGTCTCGTCGAGCGCGGACGTAATGATCCTCGTGAGGGTGTCGTTCTTGAATTGCGCAGCCGAGATGTTCACGGCGACCTTGATGTGGTCGGGCCACGCCATGGCATCCAGGCACGCCCGCCGGATCACCCATTCCCCGATCAGGCCGATTGCGCCGATGTCCTCGGCAATGTCGATGAATTTCAGCGGCGGCACCATTCCCTTCTCGGGATGGTTCCAGCGCACGAGCGCCTCGAAGCCGATGACCTCTTCCGTGCTCAGGTCGACGAAGGGCTGATAGTGCAGGACCAATTGGTCGCGGGCGACCGCATTCCTGAGATCCAGCTCGAGCTGGCGGCGCTCGCGTTGCTGGGCATCCATGGCGGGCTCGAAGTAGCGCCATGAGCCGCGCTCATTGGCCTTGGCCCGGAACAGAGCCAGATCCGCGTTGCGCAGCAACGTATCGGCATCGTTCCCATCGGCGGCGATCAGCGAGATGCCAGCGCTCGTTCCAATCGAGACCGATTGTCCCTTGACGTCGAAGGGCAGGGCGATGCTCTCGATGATGCGCTGGGCAAGCTTGGAGGCATCCTCGGGCCGCTCGAGATCGCGCTGCAGAATGACGAACTCGTCGCCACCGATCCGCGCCAGGGTGTCGCCTCTGCGCAGGCAATTGCGCATGCGCTCGGCCACGAGGACCAGCAGGGCGTCGCCAGCGGGATGACCGAGCGTGTCGTTCACGATCTTGAACCGGTCGAGGTCCAGATAGAGCAGTCCGGCTTGCTCGCCGCGAGCACTGCGTGCGATCGATTCCGCGATCCGCTCCAGCAACAGGGCCTTGTTGGGTAGGCCGGTCAGGGCGTCGTGCGTAGCGCTGTGCAGCATCTGCCTGTTCCACCGGTGCAGCATGGTGAGCCAGCCGAGGCCGGCGAGCGTCAAGAGTGCAAGCGTGCCGAGCGCGGTGCGCTCGAACGTCACGATGGAATGGAACTCGGTGCCAGCGAAGAAATCGGCAGCGGCATACTCGGCGCGCAAGGTCCATGTGCCGCGGGGATCGCTGGTCGCAATGGCGATGCTCTCGAAGAAGATCGAGCCGGCGCTGACGAGGCCGACATCTGGCGATTCCGATAGCTGTTGGCCGCGCAGGGCGGCTGCGTCGGAGGTCGCGAATTCCCGGTGCGGGCTGCTCAGCGAATACTGGCTGCTCGGCAGCAAGTTACGAAGCGCACTGCTGAGGATGATGGCCGAGATGCTGCCTTTCAGCTTGCGATCTTGGCCGTAGAACGGTATCGAAAAAATCAAGCCAGAGCGACTGGCGTCAGTGCGATCGGTTATGTACTCGGTGTTGTCGCAGGTAATGACTTCGCCACCGCTGATCATCGGTACGCTCAAGCCGACAATGATGTTTTGATCCGAATAGCGATGTTTGAGCCAATTGAGTTGTTTTTGGAGTAATCTGTATTCGTATATTTCAACTTCTTCTGGTTCATCAATATTTTCTTCTCTCGGTGTCGCTTTCGCTGCAAATGGATCAGCCTGATGAGACAAACGCCCGGCATTGACGATCAATTGATCGAACATCAATATTGGTTCTTCCAGCTTGCCAGTAACCGGATCGAGTGCTGCTGGATCGAAATCAACTGGTAAAATATAAACTTCAGACACATCAACGTTGCTGGCAAGATTGTTATAAATCTGCTGAATCGTTTCGCGACCATCATCGCCCAACATGGTGCCGTGGCGGTCGATCTTGCGCACGCTCGGGAGCAGGCTGAGGGTGCGCAGGTTCTCGTAGATCGAGCCGATCGCCTTGCCGACCTGCAGCGCCTGCTCGGACGCCGCCGCCTGGTGGGCCTCCAGATGGTGCTGCCACGCCGTCTGGGTGTTGCGGTTGGCATCGAGGTGAACGCCAAAGGCGACCGCCGCACCGAGCGCACCGATGGTCGCATAGCCAGCGCCCAGCCAATTGTTCTTCATCGATCGTGGCCCGTCATCGTCCAAAGGCCAACGATATTGGGATTTGGCATAACGATCAGTTAACTGCGACCTTGAGCGAAGGCAAAAAATGAGAAAACGCGGCGAATGCCCCGGATTAGATCACTATAGTCGGTACTGCGCCGTCTCGCGGTTGCGGGCCGGCATCGGTGTCACCTCCATCAGGCCCGAGCCCGGCCGCATCAGGATCATGGCGACGGTGGCGCCCAGGTTGCCCGCGCGTTCCTCGACCGGTGGCCGGCAGACTGCATAGGGCGCACCGAAATCGTCCAGCAGCGCCTGCCGCAGGTGGTCGATCGTGAGCCGGCCGCAGTCGCGCGCGAGGATCTGCTCGACGCGCCAGTCGCGATAGAGGCTGTCGGGCACGTCGAGGAGGCCCGTCTCCTTCAGCTTGGCGAGCGCGACGGGGCTCTTCCAGTGGTTGGCGTGCACCAGCATGCCGTTGCGCGGATAGAGTGGGAACACCTCGTCGGGCGCGCATTCGAGGTCGATCGCAAAACCGTCGCGTTGGGAGAGCATCATGTTGTTGGACGCCGATTTCCGTGTCGTCGCCACGATCCGGATCATGTCGGCGAGGTGCTCGCATTCGAGCGCGCGGCGGCGGATGAAGGGCAGCGGCACGCCGAGCTCGCGATAGTCGCGATCGCTTTCGAGGTAGTTTGCCGTGATGGCGAGGCCCGCCCCATTGAGGCCACTGCGCGCAAGCCCGCCCGCCTCGGTGAAGGTCAGGATGTCGGGGCCATCGTCGCGCCGGACCAGCAGCACGATCGCCGTCTCGACGCACTCCGCCCGCCAGTCCCAGTTCTGGCCGTGGATCACCTCGCCGCCTGCGGTCGCAGGCGCCAGCAGCACGGCGCCGGTGCAGCCGTCCGGGTCGCGGCCTTGCTCGCCGCGGCTGGCGAGTTGCAACAGCTCGGTGCGCGCGTTCACCAGCACGATCTCGGCAAAGCTCACATCGGCGCCCGCCGCGATGCCGCGCATCTCCGCGATGGAGGAGGGAGCAAAGCCTTCGATCACCGGCATCAGGCGCGTGACTTGCTCCTGCAACTCGACCGTTCCCATGCCCAGACCCGCAAGCGCCTTCCCATAGAGCGCGATCGAGCGACGAATGCGCTCGCGGGCCGCCTTCCCATAGGCGATGCCCCGCTCGTGGGGGCATCCGGCAACCTCGATCAGCGGGAACGGTGTCACGGGCATCGGTCGCATTTCACCTCCTTCTGATCGAGCCGAGCGCGGCAATCACCGCACCGCTCGCCGTTACCTCGGCGTACTCGCCATGCATGTTGGCGAGCGACAATTGATGCACGTCCTCGGCCGGCCAGGTCCGCCCGCGCAGGTCGCGCTTGTCGACCGCCCAGCAGGCATCGCCCGCCACGAACACCCGATAGCCCAGATTGCCGGCATGGCGCACCGTAGCTTCGAGCGAGTTGCTGGTCAGCACGCCGCACATGACGACGTCGGTCGCGCCAATACGATCGAGATCGGCTTCGAGCGTGGTGCCGATGAAGGCGCTATTGGTCGATTTCGCGATGACCTGCTCGCCCGGCGCCGGCTCGAAGGCGGGTTTGAACGCGTTGCCGGGTGTGTCCGGCCGATAGGGCGAGTGCGCCTCCTGTGAATCGTGGCGCACATGCACGACCGGCATCGCGGCCTTGCGCCAGGCCGCCAGCAGCTCGGCGATGCGCGCCTCGGCCTCGGGGTTGTTGCGCGGCCCCCATATCGGATCATCGATCGCGAGCTGCAGGTCGATCAGCAGGAGCGTGGTGTTGGAGGGAAGACGCATCGGATCAGCTCCTCACCGCGCCAGCACCAGCCAGAGATCGAGATCGAGCACCACGCCTTCCTCATGCTCGCCGTCCGGCTGCAAGCGCGGGAAGCCCTCGCAGGTCCGGTTCTTGACGGCAACGAGCCGGACGCGCAGCGCCCCCACATCGCTCCGGCCCGGCAGCTCCGCCTTCTCCAAGACCTCGCTCCAGGCATGGATCGTGTCGCCCGCAAAACAGGGTGCCACGTGCCGGCCACCATTGATGGCCGCGACGTGGAAAGCGTTGGCGAGGCCGTTGAAGGAGAGCGCGCGGGCGATCGAGATCACATGCCCGCCATAGACGATGCGCTTGCCGAACCGGCCCTTCGACTCGGTCAATTGATTGAAGTGAACCTTTGCCGTGTTCTGATAGAGGCGGGTCGCGAGCTGGTGCTCGGCTTCCTCGATGGTCATGCCGTCGACATGGTCGATCCGCTCGCCCACGTCGTAGTCGCCCCACAGATGCGGGCCGCCGGCGAGAGCACAGTCATAGGCCGCACGCCGGAGCGGGGGCACTCCGGTGCCGATCGTTGCGGGATCCACCCGCTCGGGCAGCTCGGGCACCACGGGGTCGGGTGCGGGAGCAGCGGCATCGCGCTTTCTCACCATCACCCAACGCGTGTACTCGAGCACGGTCTCGCCGCGCTGGTTGCGCCCGGTCGAGCGCACATAGACGGTGCCGGTCTGGCGGTTGGAGTTCTCCTTGCGGCCGATCACCTCGGAGGCGACACTCAGGGTATCGCCGCAATGCACCGGCCGCACGAAGCGTCCCGCGGCGTAGCCCAGATTGGCGATGGCGTTGAGCGAGATATCGGGCACGGTCTTGCCGAATACCACGTGGAAGACGAGCAGATCGTCGTATGGACGCTGCTCGTAGCCGAGGGCGCTGGCGAACGCCTGCGAGGATTGCACGGCAAAGCGCGAGCCATAGATCGCCGTGTAGAGGGCGACGTCGCCGTCGGTGATCGTGCGCGGCGTCGCATGGACGAGAAGCTGGCCGGGCCGGAAATCCTCGAAGAAATGCCCCGGGTTGGTCTTGCTCATCGCGTCCTGCCCTTCCCTGTGAGTGCGGTGTCGGTGCGAGGCTGCCTAAACGCAATGGAGGGGCCTTGCAACGGGGTCCCGCGCCACCCGCGGCCTGTCGCGCCAGAAGGTTTTGCTTGATTGGAGGGCTGGGCCGTCCTATGGAGGCAGCGTCTCGCCCGCCGTCCGCGCCCCCAGGCGCCTTGCCACCATGGCATGACCGCGACCCGGCCGTGACCTCCAGACGATGGGGCCGTAGCTCAGCTGGGAGAGCGCTTGAATGGCATTCAAGAGGTCAGGGGTTCGATCCCCCTCGGCTCCACCAAAAACAACCGTGAGATCAGCGAGCTGCGCGATCGATCGACCCGCCCGGCCGCGGGGCGCCGAGCGGATGCCCCACGGCACGAAGGAGATCACCTGATGAAGGTCGCGATCACTGGCGGGGCGGGGTTCCTCGGCCGCAAGCTGGCGGAGCGGCTGGCGGCGACCGGCCAGCTCGGCGGGCAGGAGATTTCGGGTCTCGCTCTGCATGACGTCGTCGCGCCGGCGCGACCTGGCGGGGCAGGTTTCCCGGTCGAGTGTCTGACCGGCGATCTGCCGGCGCCCGGCGAGTTCGACCGCCTGCTCGCGGGCCGGCCGGACGTGATCGTGCATCTGGCAGCCATCGTCTCGGGCGAGGCCGAGCAGGAGTTCGACAAGGGCTATCGCATCAATCTGCACGGCACGCAGCTGCTGCTCGAAGGCGTGCGCCACACCTATGCGGGCGCGTTACGCCAGCCACGCGTCGTTTTCGCCTCCTCGATCGCCGTGTTCGGCGCACCCTTCCCCGCCAGCATCGCGGACGAGTTCCATCTGACGCCGCTGACGAGCTACGGCACGCAGAAGGCGATCGGGGAATTGCTGCTGGCCGACTACACGCGCAAAGGTTTCCTCGATGGCGTGGGCATTCGCCTGCCAACCATCTGCGTCCGCCCGGGCAGGCCCAACCAGGCGGCGTCCGGCTTCTTCTCCAACATCTGCCGCGAGCCACTGGCCGGGCAGGACGCGGTGCTGCCAGTCGCCGAGGACGTGCGCCACACGCTTGCGAGCCCGCGGGCTGCGATCGGCTTCCTGCTCAGGGCCGCGACGATCGCTGGCGAAGCACTGGGCCCGAGGCGGTCGCTGTCGATGCCGGGGCTTTCGGTCACGGTCGGCGAGCAGATCGCAGCCCTGCGCCGCGTCGGGGGCGAGGCGGTCGTCAATCGCATCCGCCACGTGCGCGATCCCTTCATCGAGCGCATCGTCGCCGGCTGGCCGCAGCGCTTCGATACGCAGCGCGCGACCGCCCTCGGTTTCGCCGCCGACCGGAGCTTCGATGATATCCTGCAAGCCCACATCGACGACGAGCTCGGCGGGCGGATCGGCGGCTAGTGTTCCGACTCATTCATTCGGTACCCCAAATGAATAACCAGCCCACTAGCCAACTATTTGTTTGTGTTCCGTCTTTACATTCATTGATCCAGCTTCGCCGGAATCGAGTGAATGGGACGGAACACTAGCAGCCTCGGGAGATTGATCATGGTGGACAGCAAGCCCGCAAAACTCCGCTCGCGTGCCTGGTTCGACAATCCGGGCAATCCAGGCATGACGGCGCTCTATCTGGAGCGCTATCTCAATTACGGCATGACACTCGAGGAGCTGCGCTCGGGCAAACCCATCATCGGGATCGCGCAGACGGGCTCCGATCTCAGCCCTTGCAACCGCCACCACATCGAGCTGGCCAAGCGCGTGCGCGACGGCATCACGGCGGCGGGCGGCGTCGCCCTCGAGTTCCCGGTGCATCCGATCCAGGAGACGGGCAAGCGCCCGACGGCGGCGCTCGACCGCAATCTCGCCTATCTCGGCCTGGTCGAGGTGCTCTACGGCTACCCCCTCGACGGCGTCGTGCTGACGATCGGCTGCGACAAGACCACGCCCGCGCTGCTGATGGGTGCGGCGACCGTCGACATTCCCGCGATCGCGCTCTCGGTCGGACCGATGCTGAACGGTTGGCACCGGGGCGAGCGCTCGGGCTCGGGCACCGTGGTGTGGAAGGCCCGCGAGCTGCATGCGGCCGGAAAGCTCGACTACGAGGGCTTTATCGACCTGGTCGCGACCTCGGCGCCCTCGGTCGGCTACTGCAACACCATGGGCACGGCAACCACCATGAACTCGCTCTGCGAGGCGCTCGGCATGTCGCTGCCGGGCTGCGCGGCAATCCCTGCGCCCTACCGCGAGCGCGGCCAGATGGCCTATGCGACCGGCAAGCGCATTGTCGCCATGGTCGAGGCGGACCTGCGCCCATCGGCCATCCTCACCCGCGCGGCTTTCGAGAACGCGATTGTCGTCAACACGGCGATCGGCGGCTCGACCAATGCGCCGATCCATCTGAACGCCATCGCCCGCCATCTGGGCGTGCCGCTCGACAACGACGACTGGCAGCGGATCGGGCTCGACATTCCCCTCCTGGTCGACCTGCAACCGGCGGGCGCCTATCTGGGCGAGGACTATCATCATGCAGGCGGCGTGCCCGCTGTCGTCGCCGAGTTGATCCGGGGGCGCCTGCTGCCCCACCCCGATGCGCCAACCGTCTCGGGCGCCTCCATCGGCGCCAATTGCGCTGGCCGCGAGATCCTCGATCAGCGCGTGATCCGTCGGCTCGCCGATCCGCTGAAGGCACGCGCGGGCTTCATCAACCTCAAGGGCAATCTGTTCGATTCGGCCATCATGAAGACGAGTGTCATCTCGCAAGAGTTCCGCGCCCGCTATCTGTCCAATCCCGACGATCCGGAAGCGTTCGAGGGCCGGGCGGTCGTGTTCGACGGTCCGGAGGACTACCACAGCCGCATCGAGGATCCCGAGCTCGGCATTGGCGTGGACAGCATCCTCGTCATGCGCGGTGCCGGGCCGATCGGCTATCCAGGCAGTGCCGAGGTCGTCAACATGCAGCCCCCAGCCGCCTCGATCGCGCGCGGCATCGGGTCATTGCCCTGCATCGGCGATGGCCGCCAGTCGGGAACCTCCGGCTCGCCCTCGATCCTCAATGCCTCCCCCGAAGCGGCGGCTGGCGGCGGCCTCGCGCTGTTGCGGACAGGCGACCGCATCCGCATCGACCTGAAACGCGCAACCGCCGACATGCTGCTTTCCGATGACGAGCTGGCGGGCCGGCGGCGGGCGCTCGAAGCTGCAGGCGGCTATCCCTTCCCCGACCACCAGACGCCCTGGCAGGAGATCCAGCGCGGCATCGTCGATCAGCTCGACCGCGGCATGGTGCTGAAGCCGGCTGTCAAATACCAATCGATCGCCCGCAAGCACGGCGTGCCGCGGGACAATCACTGAAGCGGATGCCTCGCCGCACGGTTCGTGGTCACCGATGGCACGCTCGATACAGAATTTTCCTGACGCTCCCGCGCCGGCTCGCCCGGCGAGAGGCCGCCCGCCCTCGGCCGGGACAGCGGGAACTGATCAGTCGGGCTCGGTGTCCGTTGGCACCTTTGCCGGGGCGGCAGTGGAGTTCGGATGCGCCGGGGCAAAGGTGTCGGACACCGTGCGGCTGCCTCGCCGCAACTTGGCCAGTACGCCGCCCGTCGGCGGTCTCGGGAGGCAAATGAGCCGCACGACGGTCCCCATGCCACATGGCCTTTGCTCTCCACTTGCGAGCAATCTCGTAGCAGTACCGGGAGTTCTTCATGTTGCGCGTGCTCAGGTCCGTCTCGCTGCCGATCCTGGCCATGGGCCTCGTCGCCGGCTGCACGACAATCGAGCCGGCGGCTGTCGAGCTGTCGGCGAAGCCACAAGGGAGCGCCGCGAATCAGCTACCTCGGGCAAAGTCTCGGCCGATCGCAGTGCACAAGCCCCAGGTCGTCGTGGTGAAGGAGGTGGTGGTCGTCAAGGAGGCGTGCCCGAAGGCGGAGCCGAAGGACGCTCCGGTGTTGGCGCCGCAATGTCTGACAGTACCTACCACCAGCCCGGATGCGGTCAGCAATGATACGATAGCCAATGCTTTGATCGAAACCATCTTGCTGTATAATCAATTGACGTTGGAAAACGGTTGCATCTGCCCGGGCGACAAGACTTCTGCGAACAAAAACTGTG
>JANPDA010000125.1:0-4421 GCA_031431235.1 Hyphomicrobiaceae bacterium | reverse complement strand
GCTGGTTGCACCCCAGCGCGAGATCTTGCGCGAGCGGATCGACCGGCGTTTCGAACGGATGCTGGCGATGGGCGCACTCGACGAGGTGCGCCGGCTCCGGGAGCTCGACCTCGA
The DNA here is from genome assembly GCA_031431235.1 of Hyphomicrobiaceae bacterium. Taxonomy (GTDB): domain Bacteria; phylum Pseudomonadota; class Alphaproteobacteria; order Rhizobiales; family Hyphomicrobiaceae; genus JANNSW01. The sequence continues at coordinate 4,307 of JANPDA010000125.1, read as the reverse complement.
CCCGGCGTTGCCCGCGATGCGGGCGCTGGGCGTTCCGGCCCTGCTCGCCCATCTCGCCGGTGAACGCACTCTGTCCGCAGCGATCGAGCGGGCCAAGGCCGAGACCCGCCAGTACGCCAAGCGCCAGTCGACCTGGTTCCGGCACCAGCTGCGAGGCGATTGGCGAACGATGACGGGCGAGGCGGCGCTCGATCCTAGTGTTCCGACTCATTCATTCGGTACCCCAAACGAATGGCCAGCCCACTAGCCAACTCATTGTTTGTGTTCCCTCTTTCCATTCATTGATCCAGCTTCGCCGGAATCGAATGAATGGGACGGAACACTAGGAAGCTGCTCGCCTCACTGTGATCCCGGTTCGACGGACGCCTCACGTGCCGTTGGCTCGACTGGTTCGGGAGATGCCGGTTCGAGCCGGTCGATCCACTGCCGCCCCCCCGGCCGGGCGCCGGGAACCCAGACCTCGATGCGACAAGCAGCCCAATATCTCAGCCATGCTGCAAACATCAAGGTCCCAACGTTCTAGCCAACCGGATGCCGAGGTCGTTTATGGTGAGGCCGAGCGACACCCTGTTGCGATCGGCGGAGCGTACGTTCTTCGGCTCGTTGTTCCAGGAGCCGCCGCGCACCACACGGCGGCTGCAGTCGCCGCTCGCCCATGCCCCGCCCGACCGCTTCAGGGCGTCGGGCTTGCCGGCATAGCCTTCGTTCCAGCAGTCCACGACCCACTCCCAGACATTGCCATGCATATCGTGGAGCCCGAAGGCGTTGGCAGTCTTCCGGCCGACCGGTTGCGTCTTGCCATCGCGGTCTCCATGCCAAGCGTACTCGCCGAGCAGCACAGGGTCGTCACCGAACGGGAAGCGCATCTGGTGGCCTGCCCGGGCGGCATACTCCCATTCGGCCTCGGAGAGTAGCCGGTACTCGCTGCCGGTCATCCTCGACAACCAAGCGGCGTACACATTGGCGTCGCTCCAGCTCACGAATATCGCCGGCCGATCGTCTCGGCCCCAGCCGCGATCCGAAGCCTGGGGGCATGCACCGGCTTCGACACAGGCGTCCCACTCGGCAAAGGTCACCTCGAATTTCGACACTGCGAACGCCTTGGGGATCGTCACCTCGTGCTGGGGGCCTTCGTCGGCATTGCGATCCTGCTCGATCTCAGGCGAGCCCATCAGGAAGCTGCCCGCCGGAATGACGATCATCATCGGACAGCCCTTGGCGCACTCCCTGAATCCGGCTCCATGCTTGCTCGCCTTCTCCACCTCCTCAGCCGCCGTCGATACAGTGGGCTCCATCGCCATGCGCCAGTGATACTGCTCCCTCAGGTAGGCCTGATTATACCAGCCGATCGCGCCGACCACGACGCACGCGAAAAGCCCAGCGGCGACGGCAAGGGTGTGTTGCCCTCGACGCAGCGCGGCCCTCTCCCTCGCCAGCGCCTTCTCACTCTCGCCGTGGGCGGCCTGCTCGCGTTCGAGCGCGGCGCGCACCTGATCGAGACGCCGCTGGTCGGAGCTGATGCGGGCCGTTTCCGCATCCTCGGCCGCCTTGATGAGCTCGTGGTGCAGCAGCGTCGGCTCTGGCGCGTACTTCGGCTGGGAGGCGAGCCACGCCTTGGCTGTAGCAAGCTCATCGCCGCGAAGGAGTAGCGCTTCGGCGCGCCCACGCGCGTCCCACCTGAGCGCGGTCTCGCCGATTCTCGTGTGCTCGCGGATCCATTCGAGGTCGGTTCTGAGCGCGCCAGCCAATCCCATCAATGCCGGCACTGACATGAGTGGGCGATCGAAGAAGATGTAGTTGAGCTGCTTGAGGCGCGGCGGCACCTGGGCCTCATCGACACGGCGCCAGACGATCGGCAACAGCCGCTTCCTCAGCGCAATGGTGCGCTCGACCTCCCATGCGCAACGCTCGGAGCCGACAGCATCGGGCGAGATGACGAATACCACAGTGTCAGCCGCCTCGATCAAGCGGCCAAGCCGAGCCTCCCAGTCTTCGCCCGCTGCGATGTCATGCTTGTCGAGATAGGGCTCGAAGCCAACGAGATTCAGACCTGCCAAAAGCTCCTGGGCAAAGTCCTCGTCCTTGCGTGAGTACGAAATGAAGACCTTGAGCTTGCGCTCCTCTTCGGCCTCAGCCATGCCTCGTGCTCCCCACGCGTCAATTCTCCCCCGCAGCTCGGATTTCTCCCCAACGCGTCCTGAGCAGTCGCGCCACCACACCATCGTCTCGAATGCGGCGAGATGCCTGATGCGACTGCGCACCACCTCTGCCTCGACCTCACTCGCCGGCAACTCATGGGAGAAGAGAAGCACCGCGGCCGGGGCAAAGGCAAGGTGCGGACATTGCGATTGAGGCACAGAGCGCTTCATGCGAGACTGCGGCTCGCAACAGGATGAGCCGAGCCATGTCCCTGAAAGAAGCTCCCGGCAGGAGAGCATCAGCCCCGACCGCGTCCCCGGCGGGCGACGGGCTGATGAGCGACGAGCACTTCGTCATTCTGCAGAAATATCGTCCGCCGGAGGAGCGCTGGCAGCTGATCGACGGGGTGCCGTTCATGATGACGCCTGCAACTGATCGCCACCAGCGGATGTGCCTGCGGCTGGCGAACCTCATCAATAACGGGCTCGAGTCCGCACGGCCCGACCTCATCGCATTGACGGAGCGTGGACTTCTCGTCCCCGGTGTTCCACGCTTCAGGCCGATCGCGGACGTGGCGGTCGTGCTCGACGACGATGGTGGCTCCTACAAGGACCGCTTCCTGCTCGCGGCCGAGGTGCTCTCGCCATCCAACAGCGAGGAGTACATCGCGATCAAACGCAGCCGCTACATCCAGCACCCGGAGAACCTCTACGTCCTCGTCGTCGCGCAGGATCTGCTCGAGGTCACGGTCTCGGCGCGTGCCAAGGGCTGGGAGCCCCAGAGCCTGCGCGCGCTCGACGACACGGTCGAGCTGCCCGAGCTCGGAGCGCGCTTCACGCTGCGCGCGCTCTACCGGGGAACGCCGCTCGCGGCGACCCGTTGAAGCCTGCGCATCGGCCTCGATCGGCGTTAATGGTCGGCTCGCACGACGGCGAGCAATCCTTTCTCCGCGAAATAGCGGCGTGCGCCTGGGTGCAGCTGCGCGGAGAGACCGGCCGTTGCCATCTGCCGCGGATCGAGCAGGGCGAAGGCGGGGTGGAGCTTTCTCAGCACATCCACCCGATCGAACACCGCCCGAACCAGCTGATAGGCTGCCTCCTCGGAGAGCTGGCTGGTGGCGACGACCGTTGCCACCACGCCGAACGTCTGGATGCTGCCCGCCATGTTGGCGTAGGCCTGCTTGGGGATCGTCACGGCAGCATAATAGGGGCTCTGCTCGATCAGCTTTCTGGTGCCATCCGTCATCAGCGGCAGCATGCGACCACCGCAGTTGGTCATCACCTCTTTCACCGCGGCGTTGGGGACACCCACCGCATAGAGGATGGCGTCCACCCGCCCGGCGCAAAAGGCTTTCGACTGCTCGGTCTGGCTGAGCTCCAGCGTCTGGCCGAAATAGCTCCGGTCGACGCCGTTGGCCGCAAGCCATTGCTCGAAGGTCGCGCGCTGCCCGGAGCCGGCATTGCCGATGTTGAGGGAGCGCCCTTTCAAGTCGGCGAAGCTCCAGATGCTGGACGTCCTCGCGACGATCAGCTGGATCGGCTCGGCGTGCATCGAGAACAGCGCCCGCAGATTGTCGATCTTGCGATCCTCGAAGCTGGCGCTGCCGTTGGCGGCGTGAAACTGCCAGTCTGACTGGACCAGGGCAAGGTTGATTTCCTCATCGCGCAGGAGTGCGAGGTTCTGCAGCGATCCGGCGCTGGTGATGACCGAGCATCCCATCCCTGGCGGCTTCTGGTCCTGACCCGAGGCGGCGCGTTTGCCGGCGACGGAGGTCTCCTCGGTTGCGATCGCGAGCAGCCGGCAGATCGCATGGCCGGCGATGAAATAGACGCCGGTCGGGCCGCCGGTGCTGATGACGATATCGGTACGGCCGGGTGCAGGCTGTTGGGCAGCCGCGTATTCCGGCACTGCCAGCAGGCAGGCGGCGAGCATGAGCCAGGCAACGACCGATCTGGCCATGGCGCGATCGCTCCCTTTGAGTCTTGGCCGCAGTGCACCGGTTTCCGCATGCGGAGCACAAGCTATGCCAGTGGGCAGGAGTGGGAAAGTGGATTCCGCAACTATCCCTGACGGCAGGGCCGGGCAACTCGATTGGATTGCTGAGCTGATACCAACCCGCAAAAACCTCGACCCGTGAGTACGCCCCTCTCCCGGCCTTTCAGGCCACC
>JANPDA010000124.1:0-2274 GCA_031431235.1 Hyphomicrobiaceae bacterium | reverse complement strand
TCGGGAATGCCGAGCGTCTTGCGGTTGATCAGCCAGGTCAACTGCGCCACCAGCTTCTCTCGGCGGTGCACGGTCGCGCTGATCTGCATGGCAAAGCCCCCATCGACGAGGCGCATGACCGGGCCATCGATCCGGCCGATCTCGTCGAAATAGGCGACCACGTGCTCGCCGATCTGAACGCCTTCGGGGCTGTGGATGGCGGCGCCACCGGCGGAAACGTCGACGAGGCGGCAGGGATACTCGGTCTTGTCGGCGCGCATGAAGCGGCCGAGGCAGGAGAGCGCCACACGCTTGTGCCGACGGCGGTCGAGATCGAGATTCATCACCGGCTCGAGCGGATCGGCAAAGGTCGGATCCTCGTTGGCGTAAGTCAGTGCGTTGCTCATCGCGGGGCTCGTATCCGGTGCGGGCCATGGCAGTTGCCGGAGCGATGCCGGCAATCTGCAATTCCAATCGAGCCGACTATCGCCCCTGGCCTTTAACAAAGCGCTAAGAGCGGGGTGTCAATTGCCCCGTTTTGAGATGGTTGTGATGGTGGTGGCGCTCGCCGGCCCGGGTCATGACTCGGTGGTGTCATCCTTGGATAGCCCGCCCTGGTAGACCCGGAAGGCCCGCCGGCTCGAAGTGACGACCCGTGTGCCGGGCGGCTGTTTCACGAAGGGAGCCTGGCGCGCGGTTCGCGCGAGCACCGCATGTGGCCGGCCATCGGGCCAGACGAGGTGGAACGAGCGGATGGCGAGGCTTGCGGGCCCGGCCGCACCGAGCCAAGCTGGCGAGTCGCGGGCAGTCAGGCTACCGAGCAGGCGGGAGATGTCGAGCTCGGAATGGATGAGCGGCAGGAACAGCATCTCGAGCTGGGTCTTGCGCTCGCCCAGTGGCTCGTGCGCCTCGATCCCGACCACACCGACAGCGCCCTCCCTGCAGACGCTCTCCAGAATGCGCACGAGCGCTTCCTGATCCTCGGGGCTCCAGAGCGCGACCAGATTGAGGCCACGCAGCTCGCGGCCGAACAGCTCGCAGACCTGGGTGCCCGCGAGCCGGAACAGGTAGTCCTTGCGCTCCCGCCGCTCGAGAATGAAGGTTTCGGGCAACAACCGGGCGATCCGCGACGGCTCGATCTCGAACCGGCGCGGCGCGATGCGCTCGCCGCGCACCTCGTTCCAGTAGGCGTAGAGCAACTGGCTCGTTCGCTCTCGCATGTCATACTCCCCTTGACCCGGCCAGAAGCTGGCGAACGGCCTTGGCCCGCTGCGGCGTCTGATCGCGCCGCGGGCGGACAAATCCTGAAATGTGACGGTGCCAGTTGCCGGCCACGCCTGTTGCGAGGGGAGATCAGCAGGAGGCGTGCCAGATGCCGCCGCATCGGGCCGGTCGGCGGCAAGGTTCGCCGTCATCGTTAGCGCAGGAGGAAGGATTAGGCGCGGGTAGTCCGCAAGCCGTTGCCGATATGGACGAGGAGCGCGGTGAGCACGATCCCGCCGCCGATGAGGGCCGCTTGGCTCGGCCGCTCGCCGATCAGGAGCCAGACCCAGATCGGCCCAAAGATCGGCTCGAGCACATTGAGGAGGGCCGTCTGTGCCGCCGGCAGCAGAGGAGCGCCGAATGCAAACAGCGCGAGTCCAAGGCCGAGCTGGCCGGCGCCGAACACGGTCAGCAGCGCGAGGTCGTGCAGGCTCGTCTGCAGCGGCGAGGCAAAGGGCAGCACCGCAAGGGCTGCGATCAGGGTCGCAAGGCTCATCGCTGGCGTCATGGCGATGCCACGATGGCGCCGGATGGTGACGACAGCGACCGCTTGGGAGAGCGCTATGGTGAGCGCGACCAGGTCGCCGGCGATGGCGCCGCGCCCGAGCGAATCCGACGCCATCAATGTGATGCCGCCCAGGGTGGCAAGAACGGCGAGCCAGCTCACGGCGCTGATCCGCTCCCCGAGCACGAGCCAGGCCAGCAGCGCCGAGAACAGCGGCGCGCTCGACATGATGACGAGCACGTTGGCAACGGAAGTGAGGTCGAGCGCGATGATGAGCGCGGTCGAGGCAAGTGCGTAGCAGAGCGCGACCACGACGCCGGGGAACCCCATCTGCAGGAATTGGCGCGGCAGCGCCCGGCCCTCGCGCATGGCCATGAAACCGATCAGGAACACGAAGGCCGTGACCGAGCGCCAGAACACGGTGGTCATGGGGTCGGCGGAGTCGAGCGAGCGCACGATCAGCCCGCCCGAGCTCCAGAGCAGAGCGGCGGTCGCAACCAGCAGCAGCCCGCGCCGGTGGAGCTGGG
>JANPDA010000123.1:0-7595 GCA_031431235.1 Hyphomicrobiaceae bacterium | reverse complement strand
GAAATACGCTTCAGAGGACACTGCGAGGTCGAGCGTATTTCGGAGACAGGACACTAGAGGTCCCCAGCCCGGATCGCAACGTCGCCCTGCATTGCAGCTTGCGACATTGACGTTGCCGCCAGCCAATGCCACGCTCCAGGCACCAATCCGCGAGGTCCGCGAGGTCGCTATGAGCACTGTGAAATCGCCGCCGCAACACGGCTTCCCGCACTCCGAGCTCCACGCCCGCCACGAGCGTGCCCGCATCGCGATGACGACCGCCAAGCTCGACGCATTGGTCGTCACCACACCGCAGAACATCCGCTACTTCTCCGGCTTCGAGACCCAGTTCTGGGAGAGCCCGACGCGACCCTGGTATCTGATCGTGCCACGCGATGGGGATGTGATCGCGGTCTGGCCCGAGGTCGGCAAGCCCGCACTGCTGGCCTCGACTCCCGTCGGGGATGTGCGCTCCTGGTCGGCGCCGACACCCGCCGATGACGGCGTCTCGCTGATGGCCAAGACCTTGAAAGGCCTGGCGCGCAAATCCGGTCGCATCGGCTGGGAGCTCGGGCGCGAGATGCTGGTGCGCGCGCCGCGTATCGACGTGGACGCGATGGCCAAGGCGTCAGGCCTCGAGTTCGCCGACGGCTCGCCCACGATCTGGGGCTTGCGGATGGTCAAGTCCGAGGCCGAGATCGCGCGCATCGGTGTTGCGTGCCGCATTGCGAGTGACGCCTTCGACGACGTGCCGAAGCTCATCTCGCGCTCTGACACCACGCGTACCGCCGAGCGCAAGCTGCGGATCCGGCTGATGGAGAAGGGCGCCGACCACGTGCCCTTCATCGCAACCGCCATCGGCGCGGGTGGGTACGCCCAGATCATCGCCGGGCCGGGCGATGCCGCCATGAAAGAGGGCGATGTGCTCTTCTTCGACGTCGGCTGCACCTATGACGGCTATTTCTGCGACTTCGACCGCAATTTCGCCGTGGGCAAGATCAGCGACGCTGCCAAACGCGCCCACGCGGCCTGCTGGCAGGCGACGGAAGCCGGCATCGCAGCGGCGCGTCCGGGCGTGCGCTTTGCCGACGTGTTCGCCGCCATGGCGAAAGTGCTGACCGACGCTGGCTCGATCGGCAACAATGTAGGCCGCATGGGCCACGGCTTGGGGCTCCACCTGACCGAGCCGCCCTCCTTCATGGCCGGCGCGCCGGATGTCCTCGCGCCTAACATGGTCGTCACCATCGAGCCCGCGATCGAGTACGCACCCGGCAAGATGCTGGTGCACGAGGAGAACATCGTCATCCGCGACGGCGCGCCCGAGGTCCTGACGAAGCGTGCGCCGAGGGAGATGGCCGTGATCGGTGGATAGATACGAGGACAGGTGTCAGGCACCCTCGCCGGCCCATCTGGCGCGATCTCGACGGCAAGGCTGAGCGCCTCGTACCGGCAAAGCTCCCGAGGTTGGGGATAAGCCGCGTGCGAAAACGCCATCCTCATGCTACACTTTACCGATGACCAGAACCGAAGCCATCGCCACCATCATCAAAACGCTCGAGGCCGGAGCTGCCGACGTCGAGCTCGAGGTTTTCGCCGAGCAGTTGTCAGAGCGAGCGACCAACCAGCCAGTCAGCGTCGGCGATGTCGTTCGCGCCTTTGCCACAGACAGTGTTCTGCCACGCGTGCTCTCAGCCCGCGAGCTCGAGCTCATCGAGCAGTCGAAAGAGGACTTCAAGGCAGGCCGCACCTACTCGCTCCCCGAGGCCCGTGCCATCACCGACGCCTACCTCGCGCCCCTCGGTGCTCTCAAATCGACGACATGAGAGATATCCGCCTCTCGAACACTTTCATCAACCAATTGAACGTCCTTCTGGCGCAGGGCGTTGCCTCGTTCGGTGCCCGCGTCGTCGCCCAGAAGCGCGACCTGGTTTTCGGCCTCATTCACAACTTTCTGGCGCATCACCCTGCTGCCGAGCGACCGCATCCTCGCCTCGGGCTGCGCGTCCATGCCGTCCGCAAAACACCATTCGTCATCCGCGCCGTGCAGCGCGACCCAATCAACGCGCGCGCAAGGATGCCCGCCACGCGCCACGACAGCTGAAGGACCAACGACGTTGCTCATCATCTCCGAGCCGCAGATCGACGCCGCCATGGATTGGACCTCGCTCGTCGGGCAAATGGAGGCCTGCCATCGCCTGGCCAAGCCGACACTCGACGACATGCTGTTGCGCCAGGGGCCGAACTCGATGCTGGTGCGGGCCGCCTGGATCGATGGGCTCGGCCAGGCGATCAAGGCGATGACCGTCTTTCCCGGCAACACGGCGCTGCCGACCATTCAGGGTCAGGTGATCATCTACGACAAGGGTGATGGGCGGGTGCTCGCCTCGATCAACGGGGCGGGCGAGACGCGCTGGAAGACGGCCGGCGATTCGGCGCTGGGCTCCAAGCTGCTCTCGCGCGAGGATAGCCGCACGCTGGTGATGGTCGGCGCCGGCACCATGGCCGAGCCACTCGTCCGCGCCCATGTCGCCGTCAGGCCAAGCCTCGAGCGGATCGTCCTGTGGAATCGCTCGGCGCCGCGGGCGGAGGGCCTGAAGCGTCGGCTCGGCGATCTTGGGCGGAATGTCGAGATCGAGACGGATCTCCCGACCGCGATCGGCCGGGCGGACATCGTCGCTGCCGCCACGATGGCGATCGAGCCGTTCATCAGAGGCGCCTGGCTGAAGCCGGGCACTCATCTGGATCTGATCGGCGCCTACCGGCCCGACATGCGCGAGGTGGATGACGACGCCATCCGCCGCGCCCGCCTGTTCGTCGATTATCGCGGCACCACGATCCGCCATATCGGCGAGTTGATGATCCCGATTGCGACTGGCGTCATCGAGGAAAGCGACGTGCTCGGCGACCTCTACGATCTCTGCACGGGCGCTTCCGGCCGCCACGATCCATCCGACATCACTCTCTTCAAGAACGGCGGCGGTGCCCATCTCGACCTGATGACGGGCCTTGCGATCATCGCAGGCATGAACGCCGGCAATGCGAGGGAGCTTGACCGGAGCGGCACACGCGCCTAACCGGACGCATGCAGCCAACCTGACGAGGTTTCGATGCGCCCGGTCGCCATCTTCAATGCCGGACCGTTTCGCGACATGTCCGACGGTCTCCATGACTATTTGGGCGGTGACAACGACGCGGTGTTTGCGCGCTCGCTCGGGTTGCGGGCCGATCAGGTGATCGAGGTGCGGGTGAGGGACGGCGAGGGGCCACCCGAGATCGCGGGCATCGCCGCGGTCGTGGTCACGGGGTCCGTCGACATGGTGACCGATCGTCATCCCTGGGCCGAGCGGACGGCGGCCTGGATCGCGGCCCATCGCAGCCAGGTGCCGATGCTCGGCGTCTGCTTCGGCAACCAGCTGATCGCGCATGCACTCGGCGGGCGGGTCGAATGGACGCCGGAGGGACCCGAGTATGGCACGGCGCGGATCGAGACGCTGCCGGCCGCGGCGGGCGATAAGCTGCTCGAAGGCGTAGGCAAGAGCTTTATGGCTCAGGCGGCGCACTCCCAGCGTGTCGCCGAGCTGCCGAAGGGCGGCATCCGGCTTGCCGAGAACGGCTACGGCGTGCAGGCGGCGCGCTATGGAGAGCGGATCTGGGGTCTGCAGTTCCATCCCGAGTTCGACGCCGGATTTATGCGGGTGCTGTTCGATAGCTACGCCAAGGAGCTGGGCGGCATCGGCGTCGACGTGGCAGCGGCCCGCGCCGGCCTTGCCGATACGCCTTTGGCTGCCCGGGTGCTGCGGAACTTCGCCGCGATCGTGCGGGAGCAGGAGCCGGTCGTCGCGTAGCGGCGTAGGGCGGGATAGCGAAGCGTATCCCGCCAAATCGATTCGAGTCCGACAGTGGTTCTTCGCGGCGGATTACGGCGCTGAAGCGCCTAATCCACCCTACTTCAGCGCACTGATCCCGGCCGGAAACCCCTCGAGCGAGACCGGAATGCCGATTCCCTCATCCTTCGATTGATAGACGATGAACCAGGCGGTCTTGCCCACCTCGAGCTTCTTCATCAGGTCGTCGGTCACCGTCACCTGGGCGACGCAGCCGACCACCTGACAGCGCACGAACGGGGCGTGGCCGACCTTCTCCTCGTCGATCTGCAGGCCGAGACCCGGCGGCAACAGGATGCCGAGCGGGGCGAACACGCGCAGCACCCGCCCGCCTTCGGGATTGTTCTGGAACTGCACCGAGAGACCGATATTGGGGTTCGATTCCGACGTTACGTCCTGGACCAGAGCGCACACGTCGTTCTTGGCTCCGGCGGGCTGCTTGCAGACGATCTGCCAATCGCCATGCTGGGCCTTGATGGCGGTTTCATCGCCCGCTGCGAGCGACAGCGCCGGCCAGAGCAGGGCCATGAAGCCGCCGAGCAATGCCCTTGCGGTTCGCCCCCCGATGATTCCGACGGGCGGTCGCGCCCCATTCCCTCGTTCCAAGTGTGTCCCCTCATCCCGGCGGTCGCAATGGCGGCAAAGCTGCCGGATAGCGGTTCCTCCGGCCACGACTGTTCAAGTCGGCCCGTATTTGGGCCGATTTTGGACGACACCGCAAACGATCCATGCCGCGGCTCCGGCCGGCTATCCCCATCGCGAAGTTATGCCGCAGCGCACGAGCCTTGTGATGGCATAGTGCCATGGTGTTCTGTGCGAGCGAAGTCGCAGGTCTTGCACGAGCCTCGGCACAATCTGTATCGCGTCAGGCTGCTCCGCCCCCATGTGCGACCCCGGCTCGCATGTGGGCGAAGGCGGTGTGGCTGACGGAGCCGGGCAAGTCGAAGCGGCAACCAGCTGCCACGCGAAGAACGCGTACAGTGCGGCAGCAGCGATCGCGATCCGGGATGCGATCGAGGACAGGAGCACGGAGAGCTGGGCGGCAAGCCGCCATTCAACGGCAATCCGGGGCGGAACTGGAGCAGGAGCGATATGAGATTTGACGTTGGCAGGACGGCGCGACTGGGTCTCGGCCTTGGGCTTGCCCTGGGCGCCCTGGCGCTCGCAGCGAGCGCTGCCTACGCGGGTCTCGGCCAGCCGAGTCCCCAGCAGCTCGGATTACAGGAGCCCGCGACCGAGATCATGGGCGAGATCAGATGGTTTCACGACGTGCTGCTCGCAGTCACCACTGCGATCACCGTGTTCGTGATGCTGCTCCTCGTCATCGTGATGGTGCGTTTCAACTCGCGTGCCAATCCCAAACCCTCGCACCATTCGCACAATACGCTGCTCGAGGTTGCCTGGTCGCTGATTCCGATCCTCATTCTCGTCGGTCTAGCGGTCCCTTCGTTCAAGCTGCTCTACAAGCAGTACGAGTATCCCAAGGCCGATGTGACCATCAAGGCCACGGGCAATCAGTGGTTCTGGTCCTATGAGTATCCCGACAGCGGCGTCGCCTTCGATAGCTACATGCTGCAGGACGCCGAGCGTGCTGCACTCGCTGCCAAGGGGCTCGATGCACCGCGGCTGCTCGCCGTCGACAACGAGGTGGTGGTGCCCGTCGATGGCGTCGTGCACGTATTGCTGACGGCCCGCGACGTGATCCATGCCTGGACGATCCCCTCATTCGGCTCCAAGGCAGACGCCGTGCCCGGTCGCCTGACGTCGACCTGGTTCAAGGCGACCAAGAAGGGCGTCTACTACGGCCAGTGCTCGGAGCTGTGCGGCAAGGACCATGCCTTCATGCCGATTGCCGTGCGGGTGGTCGACAAGGCCGTCTACGAGCAGTGGGTCGCCGTGTTGAAGGCGGGCGGCGACGGCGCCGACGAGAAAGCCAAGGATTTGATCCGCAAGGCCGAGCTCGAGGACAAGAGCCGGCAGGTGGCGGCGACGAACTAGCGTTCCCTCCCATTCATTCGATGCCGGCGAAGCTGGATCAGTGATTGGAAAGAGGGAGCACAAACGAATAATGATGCTGGATGACAGACGGCTGCGAGGCGCGCCGTGGCAGATAGAGGACGGCAAAGATGGCGACCAAGGCTCACGAGGACCACGGCGACGGCACCTACGAGGGCAGCTTCGTGTCCCGGTGGTTGTACTCGACCAACCACAAGGACATCGGCACGCTTTACCTGATTTTCGCTGTGATCGCGGGCCTCGTTGGCGGCTTTTTCTCGATCGCCATGCGCGCCGAGTTGCAAGAGCCCGGCATGCAGCTCTTCGCGACCGACCCGCACCTGTACAACGTCTTGGTCACCGGCCACGGCCTCATCATGATCTTCTTCATGGTGATGCCGGCGATGATCGGGGGCTTCGGCAACTGGTTCGTTCCGCTCATGATCGGGGCGCCCGACATGGCGTTCCCGCGCATGAACAACATCTCGTTCTGGCTGCTGCCGGCTTCGTTCACGCTGCTGATCATGAGCCTGTTCGTCGAGGGCGATTCGGGCGGGCATGGTGTGGGCGGCGGCTGGACGCTCTATGCGCCGCTCTCGACCTCGGGCTCGCCGGGGCCGGCGATGGATTTCGCCATCCTGTCGATCCATCTCGCCGGCGCGTCCTCGATCCTGGGCGCCATCAATTTCATCACCACCATCCTCAACATGCGCGCGCCCGGCATGACGGTGCACAAGATGCCGCTGTTCGTCTGGTCGATCCTGGTGACCGCGTTCCTGCTGCTGCTGTCGCTGCCGGTGCTGGCGGGCGCGATCACCATGCTGCTGACCGACCGGAACTTCGGCACGACCTTCTTCGATGCGGCCGGTGGCGGTGATCCGGTGCTCTACCAGCATCTGTTCTGGTTCTTCGGTCATCCGGAAGTCTACATTCTGATCCTACCCGGCTTCGGCATGATCAGCCAGATCGTCTCGACCTTCTCGAAGAAGCCGGTCTTCGGCTATCTCGGCATGGCTTACGCCATGGTCGCCATTGGCGGTGTCGGATTCATCGTGTGGGCCCACCACATGTACACCTCGGGCATGAGCGTCAATACGCAGGCCTATTTCATCTTTGCGACGATGGTGATCGCGGTGCCGACCGGCGTGAAGGTGTTCTCCTGGATCGCCACCATGTGGGGCGGCTCGATCGAGTTCAAGACTCCGATGCTGTGGGCGATCGGCTTCATCTTCCTGTTCACGCTCGGCGGCGTCACCGGCGTGGTGCTGGCCAATGCCGGCGTCGACCGCGCATTGCACGACACCTATTACGTCGTCGCCCACTTCCACTACGTGCTGTCGCTGGGTGCGGTATTCTCTATCTTTGCGGGTTTCTACTACTGGTTCCCGAAGATGACCGGCTACACCTATTCCGAGTTCTTGGGCAAGCTGCACTTCTGGCTCATGTTCATCGGCGCGAACCTGACCTTCTTCCCGCAGCATTTCCTCGGGCTCGCCGGCATGCCGCGGCGCTATGTGGATTATCCCGATGCCTATGCCTACTGGAACTATGTTTCCTCGTTGGGCTCCTACGTTTCGGCTGCTGGTGTGGGCGTGTTCCTGCTCTGCGTCGCGCTTGCCTTCATCAAGCGGGAGAAGGCGGCGAGCAATCCCTGGGGCGCTGGCGCAACGACCCTAGAATGGACGCTCCCCTCGCCGCCGGCGTTCCACTCCTACGAGGACTTGCCGCGGATACCCT
>JANPDA010000122.1:0-15788 GCA_031431235.1 Hyphomicrobiaceae bacterium | reverse complement strand
AGCTTCGCCGGAATCGAATGAATGGGACGGAACACTAGCAGGATAGCCATGATGAAGCTGCCGCCCACTCGACTATCCGCTGCCCTCGTCGCCGGAGCGCTGGCCTGGCTCGCAGGCCCGGCGCTCGCGCTGTCGCCGCCCGAGGCCAAGCTCCTCGCTCCGCACCGTGCCGTCTATGATGTCGAGCTCAGCGATAGCCAATCGTCCTCTGGCATCACAGCGTTGAAAGGGCGACTGGTGTTCGAGTTCACCGGGTCGGCCTGCGAAGGGTTTACCCAGAACATGCGGTTCGTGATGAACATCACCAACCGGGATGGCGTCTCGAGCGTGAGCGATATGCGCTCCTCGACCTGGGAGCAGTCCGACGGCGGCCAGTTCCGCTTCAGTGTCAACAACTACGAGAATGAGCAGTCGAGCGAGCAGACCGCAGGCAGCGCGTCGCGCGGCGACGGGCGGGCCGAGGTGAAGGTCGCCCTCGAGAAGCCGCAGTCCTCCCAGCTGGCGCTGCCCGGCGGCGTGCTGTTCCCGGTGCAGCACACGCTGGCATTGCTGGCGGCGGCACGGCGGGGCGAGACCATGCTCGTTGCCGACCTCTATGACGGCTCCGACAAGGGTGCCAAGGTGTTCCTGACGACGGCAGCGATTGGCAAGCTGCATCCCGGCGGCGATACGGCCGGGATCGAGCATGTGAGGAACGCCGAGCGACTGTCGGCGCTGCCGTCCTGGCCAGTCAACATCGCCTTCTTCGAGCAGGGCAGCAGCCAGACGGACGGCATGCCACTGCACCAGATGTCGTTCCGCTTCTACGAGAACGGGGTGGTGCGCCGGCTGCTCATCGACTACGGCACGCTGTCGGTCAAAGGCACGCTGGCCGAGCTCGAGTTCTACGAGCCGACGCCCTGCGCGGCGCAGTAGCTGCTCTCCCGATCAAAGGTGGGTTGCCAGCAATTGCTCGGCGAGCCCAACTCGCTCTGGGGGTAGCCGGGCCTGGGACGCAAACACCAGCAACAGCGATTCGTCGCCCAGCATATGGTTGAGCACCGCCTGCAGGAACGCGGGCGTGTCCGCGGCCTCCCGCAGGTCGGCTGGTGTCATGCCCGACAGCGCGAGAAATCGTCCGATCCGCTCGGGCTCCTCGGCCAGGAATCTGAGGGCGCCAACGGCAACTTCCTCCGCGTCGGCCCGCGTCAGCTTGGGCGTTTTCATGGCTCGGCTCCGCATTCGTGCTCCGCAAAGGGGCGAGTTCGACCTTCATCTTAAATGATTGCTTACGGCTTCCATGCACAATTCGTTTTGCGTGCTCGTCAGCGGCAGAGCGGATTTTGTGTTAAGCGCCTGAAGGGGCACGGGGCTCGGATGGAATCACGATTCGGCAACTTCGCACCCGGGACATACGAGACACGAGGTCGGGCTCACATGGCAAAGACCATTCTGATCGTCGAGGACAACGAGCTCAACATGAAGCTCTTCCACGACCTGCTCGATGCCCACGGCTATGCGACGCTGCAGACCCGCAGCGGGATGGAAGCGCTCGGTATCGCCCGCACGCATCGCCCCGATCTGATCCTGATGGATATTCAACTGCCCGAGGTCTCTGGCCTCGATGTCACGCGCTGGCTGAAAGAGGACGACGACCTCTGCCGCATCCCCGTGGTCGCCGTCACTGCATTTGCCATGAAGGGCGACGAGGAGCGGATCCGTCGCGGCGGCTGCGAGGCCTACATCTCCAAGCCCATCTCCGTGCCCATGTTCCTCGAAACCGTGCGCCGCTTCGCGGGGCAGCCCTGAGACGATATCGTATCTGCAGAGAGTAATCTGATGACTGCCCGAATCCTGGTCGTCGACGACATCATCGCCAATGTGAAGCTGCTGGAGGTACGGCTGACGGCGGAGTACTTCGAGGTGCTGTCGGCCAATTGTGGTGCCGACGCGCTCGAGATCTGCGGTCGCAACCTCGCCGACATCGTGCTGCTCGATGTGATGATGCCCGGCATGGACGGGTTCGAGGTCTGCCGGCGGCTCAAGGCGAACCCAAAGACCCAGCATCTCCCCGTGATCATGGTGACCGCGCTCGACCAGACGAGCGACAAAGTGCAAGGGTTGGAAGCCGGCGCCGACGATTTCCTGACGAAGCCGGTCGACGATATCGCGCTCATCACGCGAGTGAAGAACCTCGCCCGGCTGAAAGTGATGAACGACGAGATGCGGATGCGCACCGCGACCGGCGAGCAGCTCGGCGTCGTCGAGGACAGCTCGCTGCGCCTCAAAGCCGAAGCTGTCGGCGGCAATATCCTGCTCGTCGACGATCATCCCCGTTCCGCGGCCCGAATTGTCGAGACGCTCGTCAAGGAGCACAAGGCCGAGGTCGAGGCCGATCCGCAGGCTGCGCTGATGCGGGTCGCCGGCGGGACCTACGACCTGCTGATGGTGAGTCTCAGTCTCGCCAACTCCGATGGGCTCAGGCTCTGCTCGCAGGTCCGCTCGCTCGAGCGCACCCGCAACCTGCCAATCATCGTGCTGGTCGAGCCGGGCAGCGAGCCGCGCTTGCTCCGAGGCCTCGACATGGGCGTCAACGACTATCTGATGCGCCCGATCGATCGCAACGAGATGCTGGCGCGCGTGCGCACCCAGATCAAGCGCAAGCGCTACGGCGACTTCCTGCGCAGCCGCATCGAGCAGAGCGTCGAGATGGCGGTGACGGATGCGCTGACCGGCCTCAACAATCGGCGCTTCATGGAAGGGCATCTGAAGACGCTGATCGACGAGTCGATCTCGCGCGGCAAGCCACTTTCCATGCTGGTGGCCGACATCGACCACTTCAAGCGCGTGAACGACACCTACGGTCACGATACCGGGGATACGGTGCTGCGCGATTTCGCGACGCGCCTGAAGCGAAACACGCGCGGCGTCGATCTCGCCTGTCGGCTCGGCGGTGAGGAGTTCGTGATCATCATGCCGGATACGGATCTGCCCGCGGCGCTGCACGTCGCCGAGCGCGTCCGCCGCTGCACTGCCCAGGATGCCTTCCAGATCGACTCGTCGGGCCGCTCGATTCCGGTGACGGCGAGCGTCGGCGTCGCGACGCTCGAAACGGTGACTGAGACGGCCGAGAGCCTGTTCAAGCGGGCCGATCTCGCACTCTATGCGGCCAAGCGCGAGGGGCGAAACCGGGTTGCATCCGAGGCCGCTTGATTCGCTGGAGAAGTCAGCCCGCGGCGGAAAATGGTCACTGGGGCTGTGGATAACGTCATTGCCCCCGCATGGGCACCAAAACTGGTGCTTGCATTGGGGCGTGACCGTCGATAAAAGTGGCGATAACTGAAGTTCGAGCTGGACCGTGGCAAATCCGTTCCGCCTTGAATCGACCAAAGTCCGTGCTTAGGTTTTGTCACGATACAGACAGGTGGCGGCGGGGTCAGGCTCCGGTGCCAAGCGATCGAAGAGATCGCAGCTGGAATTGCATGCGGGGCGGTGCTTCCGTATGCCAAAGAACCCGTTGAGGACCAACGCCCTCTTTGGTCCAGATGGGTAGGCTGGTTCGGCGCCTCCCGGATCTACCCCGCTGCCGGGGGGTGCCGACCAGCCGCATAATCCTTGCGACCCCAATTCGTCATTGCCCCAACCCTGCACGGCACGCCCGTTGTTGCGATGGTCGCCTTCGTTGCAGTGTAGGCTGCGCGCTTCATATCAAGCACGTCGTAACCTCGATCTGGCGGGGATGTGATTGAGCAGATCGGCGCCCTCTGTATCGTTCCATGATCCTGTGCAACCGGCGACCTCAGCACAATTCCGTTCCGCTCCGGCTGGTCCGGCTTCGCTCTACAACTCATCAATGAGGTGAACCGACCCTCGCCCGATCCAGGCCGGGGCGATGCCGTTGCGGTCAGGCAAGGCTACTTGATTTTTGTTTCTTTGAAATCGACGTGCTTGCGCGCGACCGGATCGTACTTCTTCATGACGAGCTTCTCGGTCAGCGTGCGCGGATTCTTCTTTGTTACATAGAAGAAGCCAGTTCCGGCCGTGCTGAGCAGCTTGATCTTGAGGGATGCGGGCTTCGCCATGTTTCATCTCTAGCTGAGGGTCTGCGGCGGCACGTAGCCAGCCGACCCCATGTTCGTTCGGGCCGGACATTGGTCGAGGCCTGTCATAATGTCAAGCCGCGCCATCGGGTATCAATACGCGCCGGAAGATATTGCGCACCTGGAAGTAGAACGGGACTGGACCGCCCTCGCGCAGGCGACCGCGATCGTCGATCCGGTCAGCCAGATCGTCCAGCACGGCGCGGGTCATGCCATGAAGCTCGAGGGCTCTGGCTTCATCGAGGGTCGCCCAGGCGAGGCGGTCGAACTCGGCATCGACAGCATCGACCCGGGCGGCGATCGACTCCGCATCGACCACGAAAAATCGGGCATCGAACCGTCGCGGTCGCCCCGGCGGCGTGATGGCGCGGGCCAGCAGCCGCAGATCGGCGATGCGTGGCGCAAGACCATGGGCGAGGAAGGCGTCCCAGGCGGGGGCTGTGGGGTCGGAGGTGACGTCGGCGGGCAGCGCCGTGCCGAACACGAGGCCCGTCTCCTCGAAGGTCTCGCGCACCGCGGCGAGTGCGAGTGCGCGCGCGCGAGCCCGGCTCGGTCGCCCCTTCATGGCGAAAAGCAGCTTGCCGGTTTCCGCGTCGTTGAGCTCGTCGCCGAGCCTCAGCCGTTTGTCGGCTGGATCGACGCTGCCTCCTGGGAAAACGTACTTGCCCGGCGCGAACCGCATGTCGGCTCGGCGCTGGCCGAACAGGATGCGGGGGTGCCGTGCGGAGCTGTCGATGATGATGAGCGTCCCGGCATCGCGCGGCCGCATGTTGGGGTGCCTGAGGGAAGCTGGTGCGGCAGCGCTCACGGTTTGGCGCTCAATGCATCGATATCGTCCGCCTCGCCAGCGAACCCGTGCATCCGCAGCGCCCATTGCAGTGCGATCAGCGCGCCCTTGGCGACAGGCAGGAGTGTCAGGGCGAGCACGACCGTGAGCGGCAGCCACAGCGCCAGATGCGCCCAGGTCGGGGGCTGGAACGCGACCTCCAGTGCCAGCACCGCTCCCACGATCACATGCCCGACCACCAGGATCACGGCATAGGGCGGCGCGTCGTCGGCGCGGTGATGATGGAGCGCCTCGCCACAAGCAGGGCAGGCGCCGTTGACCTTCAGATAGCGGCCGAAGATACGGCCCTTGCCACAGGCGGGGCAGCGGCCGCGGGCTCCCCTGGCAAGTGCGGGCCAGACAGCGCGTGGCTCGTCGAGGTCGGCAATGTCGGTTTCAATCCTCATGGGAGATGCTGTCGGCGATTGCTCGGTCGCGGTCAAGCGGGCGCAAGGGCGCGGGTATGCTTCTCACCCTGGCTCGATCCGGTCGCCGACGTGGATCGCACCGCCCTGGATGATGCGGCAGTTGAGGCCGGAGCGATTGCGCAGCGGCTCGTAGACCGGTTTGCCGAGGAGCAGCTCCAGATAGCGGCAAGGCAAATTGAGGCGGCCGCCTTCGAGTACAGTGGCACCAACGCGGAAGCGGCGTCCCACCAAATGATTGAGTGGCACGCCCCCTGTCGTCAGATTGCGTCGGTGCTCGTGGGGCAACAGCTCGATTTGCTCATCGCGCAGCAAGGCCTGGAGCGTCTCGGCTTCGATCAGCGTCACCTCACGGATGTCGGGGAACTCCGAATACTTGCCTTCTCCGGTCGCATACCTGTCGCCTTCGATGCCGCTACCGGCGATGAGGACGGCGTGATCGAGCGCGCGCATGGGCTGACCGGCGGATTGCGCCACGTGGATGTGGACGAGGGCGCCATGCCACATTTGGAACTCTCTCCCATCCAAGCGCGAACGAGCGGACCAGCGGCCGCCCAAGGCCAACGAAGCATCAATCGGGTCCGAGGGAAAGTGGTATGGCGATCCGACACCTTGAACTGTCCGTAGACTCCACCCACATGTCCGGGCAAGTGGATGCCCGTACGAGCCGGCAGCGGGCGGGCCCGGAAAGGAAACCGATGAAGAAGCATGTGAAGCTCGGCGACCGGCGCATTGCCCTTCCAGCCTCGTCGAGCGTCAGGATCGCCGTTGGAATCCTGCTCGTCAGCGGCGGCACGCTCGGCTTCCTGCCGGTGCTCGGTTTCTGGATGATCCCGCTCGGTATGCTCGTGCTCTCGGTCGATCTGCCATTCGTGCGCCGCTGGCGGCGTCGGATGGAGGTGCCGCTGTTCCGCTGGTGGTATGGCGTGCGCGCCAACTTCCGGGGCGAGTGATCCGGCCTACCCGATCACGACCCGCTCGCGACGGATTGCCTCCACTCCACTCGACATGGCGCGCGCTGCGCGGTGGCCATCATGGACGGCGTGCACGATCAGGCCCGGGGCCTTGCAGTCGCCGATGCGCTCGATCGACTGCGGCTCTGGCGTGGCTGCAAGCGCGTGCCATAGACTGTCGTCAGGCTCGCGCGAGGTGATCGGCACGAAGCCTTGGCAGGGGATCGACCGGGTGCGCCCGGTGAAGACGCAGGCAAGCCGTGCCACGCCCTGCTCCAGCGCAGCGACCGCATGCGAGACGACGATGGCGACGCCTTTCTCGATCAGGCGCGACTGCACCAGCTCCTGCTCGGCGGTGTAGCGGGTCCAAGCCGAGACGATGCCCGCCGTCGTCACATAGGTGACGGCGAGGCCTTCCTCCGCCAACAGCTCGGCGAGGCCGGCGCCCATCACATAGAGATCGTCGTCGAACACGACAACCGGACTGGCCGGCCGTTTTCCGGCGAGAATGTCGTCGGGTGACAGCGTGCGCGGATCAGCATAGCTCGGGATCGCGGCGGGGAATTGCCGGCCGCGTCCATTGCTGCGCCAATGACTGCCAGTGGCGATCAGGACGTGAGGCGATCCAGTCGCGCGGACGTCGTCGGCGGTCATCGGGCTCTGGCGGAAGATCTCCACATTGCCGAGCTTGCCCAATTGGTGGGCCCGCCAATCGCGCACCCGGCCCCATTCCGACAGGCCGGGCAGGCGGCTCTCGGAATTGACGCGCCCGCCGAGAATGCGGGTCGCCTCTGTGAGCATCACCTCGAAACCGCGCCGACCCAGTGTCAAGGCCGCTTCCAATCCCGCCGGTCCAGCGCCGACCACGAGCACCCGCTCGCGCTGCTGGACCACATTCACCCTCTCCGGGTGCCAGCCGCGCCGCCATTCCTCGCCCATCGCCGGGTTCTGGGTGCAGCGGATCGCCACGCCGAGCCCGTCCTGCGCGTAGCAGATGTTGCAGCCGATGCATTCGCGGATGTCGTCGAGCTGGCCTTCGCGGATCTTGGCGGGCAGGAACGGATCGGCGATCGAGGGGCGCGCGGCGCCGATGAGGTCGATCACGCCGCGTCGCAGTTGCGACAGCATGGTCTCGGGCGAGGTGAACCGGCCGACGCTGACGACGGGCTTGCCTGTGAGCTTGCGCACGTGTGCGACGTGGGACTCGAGGGAAGCCTCCTTCACGAAGCGCGAGACGCCCATCTCGTGGCTGTAGTCGGCGATGGTGACGTCGAAAAGATCGACGAGCGGGGCGAGCGTCCGCAGCATCTCGCAGCGCTCGGCGTGGGCGACCTCGTGGGAGCGCGTCTCGTCGTCGACCTCGATGCGAATGGCGAGCGCGCTGCGCTCCCCGATCGCCGAGCGGGTGTCCTCGACCACCTCACGCAACAGCCGGAGCCGGTTGGTGAGGTTGCCGCCATAGTCGTCCGAGCGTTGATTGATGAGCGGATCGAGGAACTGGGCCAGCAGATAGGTATGGGCGGCATAGACGTAGATGATATCGAAGCCGGCTTGGCGCGCCCGCAGTGCCGCGTCGCGGTGCCAGCGACGCAGCTGAGTGATGTCGGCCTTGTCCATCTGCTGGCATTGCAGCGGCGTGCCAGCTGTCGGCAGACTGACTGGCCCGATCGGCGTCCGGCGCGACAGCAGGTTAGAAGAGCGGATGCCTCCGTGCCACAGCTCGACGCCGGCGAGGCTGCCATGCCGGTGCACGGCGTCGGCCATTGCCGCCATGTTGCGGACGTCGCCTTCGTCCCAGAGCGAGCAATGGGGATAGGGCGTATCGTCGGACGATGGATCGATCGAGCAGTACTCGGTATTGACGACGCCCCAGCCGCCTTCCGCTTTGATCTCCCGCATGGCCGCGAGCGCATGTGGGTGGAGATTGCCCATGCCGGTGCAGTGCGGCACCTGATAGAATCGATTGGGCGCGGTCACTGGCCCGATGCGGAGCGGCTCGAAGAGGGGCTGAAAGCGCGGGTCGAGTGCCATGATGCCTTTCTGCTCAGGCGGGGAGGCGGTGGGGCGCGGCAAGCTGTACACCATCCCACAGCCGATCGAGGTACCACCGCGTGAACGCCTCGACCTGGTTCTCGTTCGCTGGTAAATCCGGCTCGACGCCGACATGGATCCAGTGCCTCCCCCGGATCAGGTCGAGGTCGAGATCGAACAATTCCTGGCTGGTGTAGAAGGGCGCCTGCAGGCTCATGCCCGCTCGGTGCCGGGCGAGCAGGCTGCTGGCGGTTTGGAGCGCGTGATCGTGGGATTGGCTCGTGGGCATGGTCGCACCCTCCATGGCGCAGCGCCGATGCTATGCGAGCAGGCCCCCCGCTGCCAACGGGTGAATTGGCAGCGGGGGGCGGACACCTGGCCCAGGGCGCAAATTCGGGCGAGAATCCGATGAAACGTGTCGAAAAATTTGACCTTTGCCTCCAGCTGACCACGGAGAGTGGACAGAGTTGCCTTGCAAGAGCAACTGAACCAATCGGAGGAGAATAGATGCGCAGGTTGAATCAACTGCAACACCGCTTCGGCAGCGGCAAGATTTCCCGGCGCCAGTTCATGGAAGGGGCGATTGCACTCGGCCTCACGGTCGCCATGGCCGACGGTCTGGTGACAGCGGCACTGGCCGCGACCCCGAAGAAGGGTGGAACTTTCCGCCTCGGTCTCGGTGGCGCGAGCACGACGGATGAGCTCGATCCCGCGACCTACATCTCGACCTTCACCCAGATCGGCTTCTCGTTCGGCGTGCACAACCAACTCGTGGAAGTGGCCGAGGACGGCAGCCTGCGGCCCGAGCTTGCCGAGAGCTTCGAGGCGTCGAAGGATGCCAAGACCTGGAACTTCAAGCTGCGCAAGGGCGTCGAGTTCCACAACGGCAAGACGCTGTCGACCGACGACGTGATCGCCTCCATCATGCATCACCGTGGTGCGGATTCGAAGTCGGCGCTGAAGTCGCTGTTCGAGCCGATCGAGGAGATCAAGGCGGACGGCGGCAGCGTCGTCATCAGGCTGAAGGACGGCAACGCCGATTTCCCCTTCCTGATGAACGATTATCACCTGCCGATCGTCCCCTCGAAGGATGGCAAGATCGACTGGCAGTCGGGCATTGGCGCGGGCGGCTACAAACTCGTCAAGAACAATCCCGGCGTGACGGTCGAGCTCGACCGCAACCCCAATTATTGGAAGTCGGATCGCGCCCATTTCGACAAGTGCATCCTGATCGGCATCCCCGATGCGGCGGCACGCCAGAATGCGCTCGTCTCGGGCGATGTGGATGCCATCAACCACGTCGACCTCAAGACCGCGAGCCTGCTCGGCCAGAATCCGGGCATCGTGCTGGAAGAGGTGACCGGCACCCAGCATTACACCATCCCGATGAACGTGGGTGTCGCACCCTTCGACAATGTGGATGTGCGGCTCGCTCTCAAATACGCGATCGACCGTGAGGCCATGGTCAAGGCCATCCTGTTCGGTCATGGCCGCGTCGGCAACGATCATCCCATCGCGCCGGCAAATCGTTACTTTGCCGCCGATCTCGAGCAGCGGACCTATGATCCCGAGAAGGCGAGGTTCCATCTGAAGAAGGCCGGGCTCGACAGCCTGAAGGTCGACCTGTCAGCCGCCAACACTGCTTTTGCCGGCGCAGTCGACGTGGCGACCCTCTATGCCGCAAATGCTGCCAAGGCCGGCATCGAGATCAACGTGATCCGCGAGCCCGATGACGGCTACTGGTCGAATGTCTGGATGAAGAAGCCCTGGACCATGAGCTATTGGGGCGGGCGTCCGACCGAGGACTGGATGTTCACGATCGGCTATGCCGCCAAGGGCTCGTGGAACGAGACGTTCTGGAGCAACGACCGGTTCATGAAGTTGCTGGTCGAAGCGCGGGCCGAGCTCGACGAGCCCAAGCGTCGCGCGATGTATCACGAGATGCAGGCGATCGTGAGCGACGACGGCGGAGCCGTCGTGCCGATGTACGCGAACTATGTGGACGCGCGCTCGGACAAGGTCGCCCATGGCGACAAGGTCGCGACCAACTGGGAGCTCGACGGCTGGAAGGTGCTCGAGCGCTGGTGGTTTGCCTGATCTATCAACCATTCCGGGGGCAGGGCGATCCTGCCTCCGGTTCTGCTCGACTGAAGATCAGGCGTCCTGGTCGTCGGGCGCCGTGGCGCGGCGGAAGCGCTCGCTCCATGACCGGGCAAAGATCCTATGGCCCGCCTCGAATGCCTCCAGGTCGGAGGCCAGCACGAAGTCCGGGCCTGCGGTCGAGAGCACGCTTCGCGTCGCGACCTTGACGCTCCAATCGCCACGGGTGATCGAGGCCTCCCTGATCGCGGTCGAGCGCGTCAGCTCGGGGCGGTCATCGGTTGCAACGTAGCTCTCCCGCCCGAGGCCGCCGATCGTCAGATCGACCTCGGGTATGCGCATGGCGCCGAGATTGCGCACTACCTCCACGGTCGTGATCCCCGCTCCCACATCCCGCGTCACGCGCTGTCTGCCGCGCTCGGGCTTGACGAGTATTTCCGTCGCCATCGGCGCGGGCTCGCGGGCCGTTCCGAGATCGGGCACCGGTCCTCGCGGCGCCGCATCGTCGCGTGCGGGCAGCACGAGCGTGCCGCGATGGATCGTCACCGTTGCTCTCTCCGGCGATGGCCATGCGAGCGGCCAGTAGCCGGTCGAGATCGCGAGCCGCAGACGATGCCCGCGCGGTACGCGATAGCCGACATCGTTGAGCTTCAGGCGGCGCGCGAACAATTGTCCTGGTGCTAGCCTGCGACGGCTCGTTCTGTCCTCGCCGAGCGCAAGGTTGGCGAGGCCATATGTGATGCGTCGCGAGACACCGTCGGGCGAGACGTCGTTGAGCCGTACGGCGATCTGAGCCTCGGGCCGGTCCACCTCGATCAAGACCTCGACCTCGGTGCCGCCGAGCAATGTCAGGTCGGCTGCAAGCGGCAGGCTGTCGAAGCAGGCCGAGCTGCCGTCGTCGCCGCGCTGGTCGAGCGGCATGTCAGGCCCCCAGCCATAGGGGCACCACTCGCCCGAGGCGGTTCCCGTTGTGACGGGCGATGACACCTGCACCGGCGAGCCGGATGGCGGATCGGCCGACAGCCGTCCGCCGGCGAACTGCCAGGCCAGCCGATCGACCAGCGGGCTCGGCCAAGTGTCCTCGGCGACGAAACGGCCGTCGCGTACCCGATAGCTCGCGGCCGGCGGCTCGCTCTCCTGAACCCAGGCCGTCACCATGGGCTCCGCCATGATGCCATTGTCGATCCCCTTCAGCCAGCGATCCATCCAGCGCACCACGAGGCCGAGGAAATCGATGCGCGGTCCCGGCGTCGCCAGATGCGGATAGGCGTGCGCCCAGGGTCCGATCACGGCCTTGCGCGGGCAGTCGAGGTTCTCCATCAGCCGCAGCACGGCATTGCTGTAGCCATCCGCCCAGCCGCCGACCGCGAGCACGGCGGCCTCGATCCGCCGGTAGTCCTCGCAGACCGAGCCTGATTTCCAGTAGTCGTCGCGCGTCTGGTGGCGCAGCCATTCGCCGGCCCGCGGCGTGACCGCTTCCAGCCGCTCGAGCCACATCTCCCGCCAGCGCTCACCCACGATCGCCGGATCGGGCGGCGTTGCGAGCCAGGTGAAGAAGGTCGCGCCATACTGCAGGTTGTCGTTCAGCAGGCAACCGCCCATGTAGTGCATGTCGTCGGCAAAGCGATCGTCGGACGCGCAGGTGGTGACGATCGCCTTGAGGGGCTTTGGCCGGAGCGCCGCGATCTGCAGCGCGTTGAACCCGCTCCACGACAGTCCGATCATGCCGACCGCGCCGGAGCACCAGTCCTGCCGCGCGATCCACTCGATCACCTCGACGGCGTCGCGCCACTCCTGCGGCGTGTACTCGTCGCGCATGATGCCGTCGGAATCGCCTGCTCCTCGCATGTCGACCCGGATTGCGGCATAGCCGTGCCCGGCAAAGAAGGGATGAGTGAGGGAATCATCGACCCGGTGGCGGTCGCGCCGGCGATAAGGCAGGTACTCGAGGATCGCCGGGACCGGGCCGCCAACCGCCGGCAGCCAGAGGCGGGCCGCCAGTCGCGTCCCGTCGCCCAGTGTGATCCAGATCGTCTCGATGTCACGAGCGCCGCCCATTGGGTCCCCGCAATCGACATGCGTCACCGTTGCGCCCCCTTTCCCCACGCCTGCATCGCCGGCAATCCCATCATCATCTGGCAATAGGCTGCCGCCGTGCCGTCGTCGCCATGGGCCTTCAGGTCGGGCGCATAGGTGGTGAAGCGTGAGCAGACCGGGGCGTACATGGCGTCCGCCACCGAGAACGCGCCATAGAGGAACGGCCCACCCTTGCCATGGCGGCTCCTCGCCTCGCGCCAGATCGCGACGACCCGGCGGATATCGATGGTTGCGCCTTCTGGGACCGCAGCCAGCGGCTTGCTCACATTGAAATCCATCGGGAGTGCGTTGCGCAGCTCCGAAAAACCCGAATGCATCTCGGCTGAAATGCTGCGCGCATGCGCCCGAGCCGCCGCGTCGGCTGGCCACAGGCGCTTCTCGCGGTGGCTATCGGCGAGATATTCCGCGATTGCGAGGCTGTCCCAGACGGCAATGTCGCCCGCCTGCAGGTAGGGCACCTTGCCCGAGGGGGAGTGCCTGAGGATTGCATCGCGCGTGCCGGTCTGGCGCAGATCGATCAGCACCTCCTCGAAAGGGATCTCGGCCTGGCGCAGCAGCAGCCAGGGCCGCAAGCTCCAGGACGACCAAGCCTTGGTTCCGATCACGAGACGATAGCTGTTGCCGGCCATGGGAGCCTCCGTTTGCTTTCCCCGCACCAAGTGCCAATAATCGGGGGCGGCTGCAAGCCGAGTCACCGCGCGAGAGGAATCCCATGACCGCCAGCCAACGTTCCGTGCCGATGGCCGAGCTTCTGATCGAGCGCGACGACAATGCCGTGCCGATCTGGCTGGCGACGAAGGCGACGATCGAAGAGGTACGCGGCAGTGTCGGGGCGCTGGGGCGAGGTTGGATGGAGACACAGGGCTTCGAGCCTGTGCACGGCAAGCATGTGGCCATCCCCGGCGCCGACGGCAAGCTCGCGGGCATGGTGCTCGGCACCGAGGCGGAGGCAGGCGATGTGCCCGCGCTGGCGCTCGGCAGCCTCGCTGCGGCGGCTCCGGCCGGCAGCTATCGGCTTGCCAACAAGCCCGACGATCCAGAGCTCGCCGCGGCGGCCTGGCTGATGGGCGCCTATCGTTTCGAGCGTTACCTTTCCGCCAAGCCGGCCAAGCCACGCCGGCTCGTTCTGCCGCAAGGGGCAAGCCGCGACAGTGTGCTTGCGATTGCCGAAAGCGTTGCGCTCGGCCGCGACCTCATCAACACGCCGGCGAGCGATCTGGGCCCCGAGGAGCTGGAGGCAGCCGCCCGCCAGCTCGCTGCGGCTCACCAGGCCGAGATCTCATCGATCGTGGGCGACGAGTTGCTGAAACAGAATTTCCCGATGATCCATGCGGTCGGCCGGGCCAGCACACGGCCACCGCGCCTCGTCGATCTGCGGTGGGGACGACCGGGCGCGCCAACCATCACCCTCGTCGGCAAAGGCATCGTGTTCGATACCGGCGGCCTCAACATCAAACCCGGCGACTCGATGGCGCTGATGAAGAAGGACATGGGAGGCGCGGCAACCGCGCTCGCGCTCGCATCCATGATCATGCGCGCAAAGCTACCGGTGCGGTTGCGTGTGCTGCTGGCGATCGCGGAGAACTCGGTTGCGGGCAACGCTTTCCGGCCGGGGGACGTTCTGGCGACCCGCAACGGCATGACGGTCGAGATCGGCAATACCGATGCGGAAGGCCGGCTCGTGCTGGGCGATGCGATCGCGCTCGGCTCGGAGGAGAAGCCCGACACGATGCTCACCTTCGCGACGCTGACCGGGGCAGCGCGCGTCGCGCTCGGCCCCGATCTGCCGCCGCTCTATTGCGACGACGATGCCTTTGCCGGCGACGTGATGGCAGCGGGCTTTGCGGTCGGCGATCCAGTCTGGCGCATGCCGTTCTGGATGCCCTACGACAAGCTGCTGAAGAGCCCGATCGCCGACGTCAACCACATCTCTGGCGGCTCGCACGCGGGGTCCGTCACGGCGGCGCTGTTCTTGAAACGCTTCGCCAGGGATGTCCGGCGTTTCGCCCATTTCGATATGTTCGGATGGGTGCCAGAAGCCAAGGCCGGCAAGCCCAAGGGAGGCGAGCCGCAGGGTGCGCGTGCCATGTTCGAGGTGTTCCGCAAGGCCCACGCATGACCGCGCTCGATCGGCGGCTCGATGCCTACCGTGATGACCTCGCGGACAGGCGGCTCGAGGGCAGGGTCGTGGCGAGGCGCTATGTCGATGGTGTGCCGCGCCAGGTGGTGGTGGCGTCGGCGCCGGTCCGGCGTGCTGCAGCGCCGGATGCAGTGCAAGACACCGAAGCCCTGTTCGGTGAGAGGGTTCTCGTGTTCGAGGAGCAGGACGGCTGGGCCTGGGTCCAGCTCGGTGCTGACGGCTATGTGGGCTATGTGCCGGTGGCGGCGCTCGGGATGGCGGGACCTGAGGCGACCCATCGGGTGTCGGCGTTGAGAACCTACGTCTACCCCAGACCTGACATCAAGTCCGCTCCCACGGCGCTGCTCTCGCTCGGCTCCCTGCTCGCCGTCGCGGCCGACGCAGGCCCGTTCCTGCGGCTGGCCGACGGTGGCTATGTCGCTGCGGTCCACACCGTCTCGCTTGCGACAATCGCGTCCGATCCGGTCGCCATCGCCGCGCGCTTCATCGGCACGCCCTACCTCTGGGGCGGCAAAACGAGCCTCGGGCTCGACTGCTCGGGGCTGGTGCAACTCGCCCTTGGCGCTGCAGGTGTCGATTGCCCGCGCGACAGCGACATGCAGGCCGTGGCCTTCGGCGAGCCAGTGCCACCAGGCCTCGACTGGCAGGGTTTGCGTCGCGGCGACCTGGTATGCTGGAAGGGGCACGTGGGCCTTGTCAGCGCGCCGGGCCGGCTGCTCCACGCCAACGCCTTCCACATGGAAACGGTCGAGGAGCCGCTGATGCCGGCAATCGAGCGTATTGCGGCGTCGGGCTCGCCCGTGATGGCTGTCGGCAGGCCTGGCGCGGGCACGGTGTGAGGGAGCGCTGGAGCCTGCCTTTCCTCGCGTCTCCACATGGACCACGCGTTGCGAACCTGCTTATGGTGCGCGCCAATCCCCTACTTTCCCGGCGAGCCTCGATCATGCATCATTTCAGCTACAAGCGCGGTGTGCTGCACGCCGAGGGTGTCTCTCGGGGGGGCATCCGCGACGAGGTCGGCACGCCCTTCTATTGCTATTCGACCGCGACGCTCGAGCGGCATTACAAGGTGTTCAGCGAAGCTTTCCACGGGCTCGATACGCTCGTCTGCTACGCGATCAAGGCGAACTCCAACCA
>JANPDA010000121.1:0-17192 GCA_031431235.1 Hyphomicrobiaceae bacterium | reverse complement strand
GCCATCATGGCGGGCCTGCTGCCGATCCTCTGGTCGAGGGGAGCGGGCTCCGAGCTGATGCAACGCATCGCCGTGCCGATGATCGGGGGCATGGTCTCATCGACGCTGCTGACGCTCGTGGTGATCCCGGCGATCTATGCGGTCGTCAAAGGGCATGGCCTGCGCCAGCCGGCGCCGCAGTCTGAAGCACGCGCCGTCGCGTGATGGCTCACGGCAAAGGGTGGTTCCCGAGCGCGATCGCTCTGATCGAGCGCCGCCAATCTCTCGGTGATCGGAGCCCCCGGTGCCGCTGATCACAGTGTCGTGACCGATCGCACCGAGCGACATTGACGCGGATCAATGTCGCCCGCTTCCAGAATCGCCATGCTGTCAGTGACGTCGTGGCGCTCGGATAGTGCGGCCATGGGGAATGTGGCCCTTACTCGGAGATGAAGATCATGATTGCATTGCACCGTGTTGCGCTGCTCGGCGGGCTGTTGATGGCCCCGGCATGGGCTCCTGTGTCCTTTGCCCAGGCCACGCAGCCGATGCCCATGGGTCAAGGCATGATGGGGATGATGGGCGGCGATTGCCCGATGATGGGCATGATGGGCCAAGGCATGATGGACCAAGGCATGGCCGGTCAGGGCAACATGGCCGCCATGATGAAAGGACGGCTGGCCTTCAAGAAAGCCGAGCTCGGTATCACCGAGGCCCAGTCGGCGGCCTGGAACGGCTATGTCGAAGCAGTCGAGGGGCGAATGGCCAAAATGCAGGGCATGCGTGAAGCCATGATGTCGACGATGCAGACCGGTACGCCCGTGCAGCGCATGGACGCGCGCATGAGCGCGATGCAGGCGATGCTCGAGAGCATGCAGGCCCTGAAGCCCGCGACCGAGGCCCTCTACGCGGTGCTGGCCGACGAGCAGAAGGCGAAAGCCGATCAGCTCCTAGGCTCGGGCTGCTGAACCTCGTGGGTGAATGCTATGACAAACACGACATTGGTGTTGCTGGCCGCCGTCGCAGTTGCAGCGTCGCCGGGCTCGGCCTCGGCCCAGACCGGGCCGTGGAGCATGCATGATGGCTGGATGGGTTGGTGGTGGCCGCTCGGCGGCCTGCTTTGGCTCGCCGTCATCGGGTTCGCCATCTATGGGCTCGTGACATTCCTGCGGAGACGCTTGTGAGGCGAGAGGAACGAGAATCCCGGCGACTCGGCCGCACTCCGGGGGTTGGACGAGCGTCAGGCCGAGAGCAAGATCGATCGGGAAGAGTACCTGCCTCGCAGCAGCGACATTCTGGGAAGGGCGAAGCATGACTTACTATATTTCGAAAATTCTCGAAGGCGGTTTCGACGCGGTGGTCCAAAAGGTGGCGGAGGCCCTCGAGTCCGAGGGTTTCGGCGTGCTGACCGACATCGATGTTCGCGAGACGCTGAAGAAGAAGCTCGGCGTCGACCGGCGCGCCTACCGGATTCTCGGAGCCTGCAACCCGCCGCTGGCCCTTCAGGCCCTCGAGGCCGAGGACAAGATCGGCACGATGCTGCCGTGCAATGTCATCGTGCAGGATGTCGGCGGCGGCAAGATCGAGGTTGCCGCGATCAATCCGAGCGAGGCGATGGCGCGCGTCGGCAATCCGAAGCTCGTTGCGTTGGCGGCTCAGGTGCGTGGCAAGCTCGAAGCGGCTCTCGCGCGGCTGTAGAATCGCCGTGCAGGTCGCCATCGGCTTCAGCTTCACGCGATCGAGCCGCAGCGCGTCGCCGCCGAGACCGGCGTCATCATGCTGATCTGCCTCGATGCTGCGCTCGAGGCACGGCGTGATCTCGCTCGAAGCGAGCAGCGCGACCGCACCCGCGCCGATCTGCATGCGGCCTTCATGCACGGTGCGGTCGAGCGCGTGCGGCCCAAGATGATGATGGTCGTCGCCATCATGGCGGGCCTGCTGCCGATCCTCTGGTCGAGGGGAGCGGGCTCCGAGCTGATGCACGCAACGCCGTACCGATATCGGGGGCATGGTCTCATCGACGCTGCTGACGCTCGTGATCATTCCGGCGATCTATGCGGTCGTCGAAGGGTATCGACTCGGGGGCACCTCAAGGGCCTCAGTGCATTATTGGGACGCAAATATCCAACATCAGGGACAAAACAGGAACATCGCTCGTTTGTTCTAGCAAAGCTCTGCTATCTGGGGCGTGCTGATCACGATTTCGAGCCTCCCCGTGCCCGGCTCCCCGCACTGCAACCCACTGATGACAAACACATTTTTTGCTACCGTGTTTCTGTGTCCCAATAATGCACTGAGGCCAGCTTGTCCTCCTCGGCGTCGGCCGCCTCGTCTCGGGCCGCTTCGCCTCGAGCACGAGGCCGCTCTCGAAATGGCGCAGCATCTCAAAGTGAAGCTGCGGAAGCGCTACGAGGTCGTGTTCTCACTTTGTCCGAGTTAGCGTGTCTCCGCGCACAAACCTTGAGGTGCCCCTTGAGCGGTTTCCGAGGCTGCTGCTTGCCGCGCCGAGTCATTATCGTCAACTGCCTCGGGAACCCGTCCTGCGTTGCAGCGTTTGAGATACGGGCTTCATGCCCCAAGGAGAACACCTATGCCGACGGCGAGCCAAACCAAAGCCGCAGAAGACAACGAAGAAGCTGCAAAAGCACACCATGCAACCGCAGTTGACCTGCCAATGCATCGCGGCACTTATGCGCGCCTTGCGGCTATGACTGTTCTGTCGTTCGTCAGCATGTACCTGTTGATGTATGCGATGGTGAACAGCTTCGACAATGTGTTCAACAGCGTGAACCAATTGTACATGGCCGGCCTCATGACAGCGCCGATGGTATTGATTGAACTTTTTTTGATGGGAAGTATGTACCCGGATAAGAAGTTTAATATCATCATTGGTTTGACCGCCGCTGTCCTCGGCTGTGCGTTCTTCTTGATGATCCGCAGCCAAGTCCTCGTCAACGATCGGCAATTTTTGCGCTCGATGATCCCGCACCATGCTGGTGCAATTTTGATGTGTGAAGAAGCTAATCTCCAATCTCCTGACACCAAAGCTCTTTGCGCGTCAATTGTTACCGGACAGAACTCAGAAATCGCTCGGATGAAGAGGTTACTCCAACAATAATGTCGTAAGCTCACTAAATCTACATCCCCCATCAATCGTTACTTTCGGAGTTCAACCATGAACCGCTTTATCGTTGCGTCCGCTGCTTCCATCCTCATGATCGGTGGCGCCGCCTTGGCTCATCAAGCCGCACCTATGCCTGGAATGGATATGAAGGGCATGATGGACATGACGATGATGATGCCGAACCCTGCGGATACTGCGTCGACCGCAGGATACAAAGCCGCGATGATGAAAATGATGATGCCAGTGACACCTTACACGGGTGATGCGGACGTTGATTTCATGACACAGATGAAGCCGCATCATCAGGCGGCTATCGATATGGCGAAAGTTGAACTTGCCAATGGCAAGGACCCCGAAACAAAAGCTTTGGCCCAAGCTATCATCACAGCGCAGGAAAAAGAGATCGTAATGATCGACGCGTGGCTGAAGAAAAAGAAATCTTGATGCCGGCGGATCAGAAGGGTCGATGTGGTATCCAGGATGTTGTGAGAAGCGCGGCAGAATCAGAGATATCGTTTCATTGCCGATCGGCTTAGCTGCTCGTTGTTACTTGCGAATCTGGCGGCATTCCAACTTTTTCGCGCCGTATGAGGCTGGTTTTGCAGGCCGTTTGGAAGACCTAAGCGACCCAAGCAATGATGTCGTGGCTGCCACTTTAACGCATCTCAATCGCAGCCATGCACCACGGCGCCCGCTCTATTTCTGCGCGTTTCTCTGGTTAACTCGCTGTCCGACTGAGCGCCTCCATAAGCTCTGCGATCTTCTGGTTTTGCTCGACCTTGTTGCTACTGTCGAAAGCGTGTTAGGGTTCGGGGAGCAAGCGAGCAGGATTACCAGGTAAGCCCCGATGCGGCCGGGCCGAGCCCGAGCAACCCGCCTGCAGGCTGCCGCTTCCACACCCGCTGCCCGATGGCGAGGGCAGTGTGCAGCACGACCGAACCCGCCGGTCGTGTTGGTCGGAGCCGGAATGGCGGCGTGTCACTTCGCGGATGCCACCGGGTAACCGCCGGCCTTTCGACGAGCGTGGTCTTGCTCTGCTGGGATGGCTGTTGCCAAACTACACAGCATGATCCGGTCAAGCACCCTCAATGCCGGAGCGTGTGGTGCATGTCGGGCACGTGAGGGTGCTTGTGCCGCATCCGCTCGTGCCGGTGCAGATGCGAATGGCGCCCGCCGGGAGGATCGCCCGGGACATGGGCATGCCGGTGATGCTCGTCGTGCACGTGCATATGGGAATGCTCGACCGCGTCGTGCTCATGCTCGTGGTCATTCCGGCGATCTTTGCGGTCGTCGAAGGGTATCGACTCGACAACTCGGCACTTTGACCCGATGCAGCAGCGAAGGATTGATAACGCGGAAAAGCTACGCCTTCTGTGAAGGGTTCCACATGCCGGCCGATCACGAGCGCATCCGCGCGCACAGGGACCGGCGTACGGAAGCCTGGACCTACCCCGCCTTGAACAGCTTCACCGCCTCGTCGCACTCGAACAGGTAGAGCAGCGTGCGCAGCGCCACGCCGCGCGGCGTCGCGAGCTCGGGGTCGCGCTCGAGGATCAGGGTGGCGTCGGCGCGGGCAATCTCCAAGAGCTCGGACGCGTTGGGCACCTCGGCGACGCGATACTCGGGCACCCCGCTCTGGCGCGTGCCGAGCAGCTCGCCCCCGCCCCGCAGCTTCAGGTCCATCTCGGCGATGAGAAATCCGTCATCGGTGTCGCGCATCGTTTCCAGCCGCGCCCGCGCGGTCTCCCCGAGCGGGGCCTGATAGAGCAGGATGCAGGAGGATTGCCGCTCGCCGCGACCGACCCGGCCACGCAGCTGGTGGAGCTGGGCGAGGCCGAAACGCTCGGCATGCTCGATCACCATCACGCTGGCGTTGGGCACGTTGACGCCGACCTCGATCACCGTGGTCGAGACCAGGATCGCGAGCGCCCCCGTCGAGAAGGCCGCCATCACCGCGTCCTTGGCCGTGCCCGCCATCTGCCCGTGCACCAGGCCGACGCGATCGCCGAAATGCTGGCGCAGATGGGCGAAACGCTCCTCGGCCGCCGCCAGCTCGACCACGTCCGAGCCCTCGATCAGCGGACACACCCAATAGACCTGCGCGCCCGTCTGCAATGCCCGCGTCAAGGCCTCGATCACCTCCTCGATCCGCTCGTTGGAGACGGCGCGTGTCGTCACCGGCTTGCGGCCCGCCGGCTTCTCGGTCAGGCGCGAGACTTCCAGGTCGCCATAGTGGGTCATCAGCAGCGTGCGCGGAATGGGCGTCGCCGTCATGAACAGGACGTTGGCCCCCTGCGGCCCGCCCTTGGCCTGCAGCGCGAGGCGCTGCTGCACGCCGAACCGGTGCTGCTCGTCGATCACGGCAAACGCCAGATCCTTGTAGACGACCTCGTCCTGGAACAGCGTATGGGTGCCGACCAGGATGTCGATCACGCCTTCGGCGAGCGCCGTCAGCACTTGCTTCCTCGCGCGCCCCTTCTCGCGGCCCGTCAGCAGCCCAACGGTCAGGCCCGCGGCCTTGGCGATCGGCCCGATCGTCTCCATGTGCTGGCGGGCGAGCACCTCGGTCGGAGCCATCAGCGCGGCCTGGGCACCCGCTTCGACGGCGAGACCCATGGCGAGCAGCGCGACCACCGTCTTGCCACTGCCGACATCGCCCTGCAGCAGCCGCAGCATGCGGTGCGTCGCGCCCAGGTCGGCGTAGATTTCCTCGAGTGCTTGCCGCTGCGAGCCGGTGAGATTGAACGGCACAGCACGCTCGATGCGCGCCCGCACGCTGCCGTCGCCCGTGATGGCGCGGCCGCGCGCATTGCGGTTGCTGCGCCGGATCAGGGCGAGCGCCAATTGTCCGGCGAGCAGCTCGTCATAGGCGAGGCGCTGCCAGAACGGACCGGTGGTGGAGACATCGGCGGGGTCGTGCGGCCGGTGCAGGCTGAGGATCGAGGCGCGGAACCCCTGCCAGAGCTCGCGCTCGATCAGGTGGGGATCGAGCCATTCCGGCAGCTCCGCTACCTGCTCGAGGGCGTGGGTGACGATCTTCAGCAGCACCTTGCCGGAAAGCCCTGCCGTCAGCGGATGCACCGGCTCGACCAGAGGGAGCCTCGCCACGTCCGCGGGCGCGACCATGTAGTCCGGGTGGAGCATCTGCAGCTTCTCGCCGTAGCGCTCGACCCGTCCGCTCACGTGCACGTCGTTGCCCACGGGAAGCGATCGCTCCACATAGCGCGGATCGACGTGAAAGAAGACGATGTCGATGCGACCGCTCTCGTCCTCGCAATTGACCGTGTAGGGCGCTTTGGTGTTGCGGGGCGGCGGGCGATGCTTCAGCACGC
Source organism: Hyphomicrobiaceae bacterium (assembly GCA_031431235.1). Taxonomy (GTDB): domain Bacteria; phylum Pseudomonadota; class Alphaproteobacteria; order Rhizobiales; family Hyphomicrobiaceae; genus JANNSW01. The sequence continues at coordinate 10,757 of JANPDA010000121.1, read as the reverse complement.
GCACCTTCAAGGTGGCGATCGTGCCGGCGACAGCCTCGGCGACGCTGGGCTGGGCGCGCCGGTCGACGACACCGGTCGGCAGGTGCCAGATGAGATCGATCACGCGTGGCTCGCTCGCCTGCGCCGGCAAGCGCAACGCGCGCTTCAGGAACGATTCTATGCGCGGCCCAACGCCCTCGAGGCCGCGGGCCGAGGCAAACAGGGGATTGAGCGCGAGCGGGCGCATGGGGCTCGGCTCCGCGGTGCCGTTGAGGTTCGTGCCGGCTGCAAGGCAACCGGCGTGCTCCGTCCTTCTAACCGGGTTCGGCTCCCCAAGCCAACCGGGCCTCTGATCGCCCCGCTCGCGTGTTGCTACGGCCTGCCAACGCCAGCAGACTTTGCCGCGCCGGCGCGACAGCCTATTGTCGGTCGATGACACAACTCGCCAAGCCCAGGCTCGACGTTGCCACCCTGCGTGCCATTCCCTCCGGCATCTGGGCGCTCGGTTTCGTCTCGTTGTTCATGGACGTCTCATCGGAGATGATCCACGCCCTGTTGCCGATCTACCTCGTCACCGTGCTCGGTGCCTCGGCCCTGACCGTCGGCATCATCGAGGGGATCGCCGAGGCGACGGCAGCGATCGTGAAGATATTTTCCGGTGCGCTCAGCGACTGGCTCGGCAGGCGCAAGCTCCTCGCCGTGCTCGGCTATGGGCTGGCGGCCTTCACCAAGCCCATTTTCCCGCTGGCGACATCGATCGGATGGCTGGTCGCGGCTCGCTTCATCGACCGGGTCGGCAAAGGCATTCGCGGTGCGCCACGCGACGCTTTGATGGCAGACATCAGCCCGCCGCATCTGCGCGGGGCGAGCTTTGGATTGCGTCAGTCGCTCGACACCATCGGAGCCTTTATCGGGCCCTTGCTCGCCATTCTCCTGATGTGGCTCACCGTCAACGACTACACAGTGGTCTTCTGGGTTGCCGTGATCCCAGCGTTCATCGCCATGCTCTTCATCATCTTTGGCGTGCAGGAGGCGGAGCGGCCAGCGGGACTGCGCAAAGTCGAGTCACCCCTCAGCCGGGGCGAGCTTGCACGCCTTGGAGCCGACTACTGGTTCGTGGTCGCGCTCGCGGTCGTCTTTACCCTGGCCCGTTTCAGCGAAGCCTTCCTGCTGTTGAAGGCGCAGTCGGTCGGGCTGCAGGTCATGCTCGTGCCAGCGGTGATGGTGGTGATGAACATCGTCTATGCACTGGCTGCCTATCCGGCCGGAGTTCTTTCCGACCGCGGCAATCGCATGCGTGTCTTGGTGATCGGGCTCGTCTTCCTCGTGTTCGCCGATCTCGTGCTCGCGTTTTCAGTGGGGGTCATGGGTGTCCTGGCCGGTGTCGCCCTGTGGGGTCTGCACATGGGTTTCACCCAGGGGCTCCTTGCCACCTTGATCGCCGACACGGCGCCGCCCGAGCTGCGCGGAACCGCGTTTGGCATGTACAATCTGCTGACGGGTATCGCGCTGCTCGCCGCCAGCGTCATCGCCGGAGCGCTGTGGGATTGGATTGACGCGCAGGCGACGTTCTTGGCTGGCGCAGGATTTGCCGCATGCGCGCTGGCCGGCGTGCTGCTGATCCAACGCGGCAACGCGCGGGCCGCCTCGGCTCGGCTGTGAGCAACCGAAGCGCGCAACCGTGAAGGCGCGAGCAAGCGAGCCGTGCCTTCACGGTCAAACCAGAGTGTCGACCCGATCAGCGCTTGACGAGCGCGTTGCGGATTTCCTCGAGCAGCACTTCCGAGCGCGTTGGCGCGGCGGGCGCAACCGGGGCCTTGGGCTTCTCGACCATGGTCTTGGCCTTGTTGACGGCCTTGACCAGCATGAACACGGCCCAGGCGATGATCAGGAAGCTGATGACCGCATTGATGAATTTGCCGTAATTGAGTGTCGCGGGCTTCGAGGGATCCAGGCTCGGCAGTGCGACCGCCAGGCTCGAGAAGTCGACGCCCCCCATCATGGCCCCGATCGGTGGCATGATCACATCGCTGACGAGCGAAGTGATGACGGTACCGAAGGCTGCACCCATGATGATGCCGACGGCCATGTCGATCATGTTGCCCTTGATTGCGAACTCACGGAATTCCGAGATGATGCCCATAGCTCTCCCCTTTACTCCAGCGCGCAGATGTTCCGCGCTCGCTGGAAAAATCCAACCACGTCGCACGCTTCGCAGGGTCGGATCCTCTGCCGACAGAGCGAATCGCGAGTGAACACTAGGAGATTGCCAGCATCCCATCAATCCGCGATTCTCACAGCGGGAGAGGAGTTGCCATGCCAACTGCAACCGCAAACGGCACGCGCGGAGCCAAATCTGATGATCGATAGCTGGCTGGTGGGATCCGCCGTCACCTATCTCCTTGCGCTGTTTCTCATCGCGCATCGGGGGGATGCCAAAGCGCGGTGCCCGCGATCATCATCACTGCGGACCAGTCGCTCCAAGTGCAGCAATCCGTGCGCGACCTCGGAGTGCTGCACTTGCGCAAACCCCTCAGGCCGGCGGCGTTGCGAGCCGCGTGGCGGGTCTCAGGCTCCAGGCCCCGGCCGAGTAGCCGCTGCGGCCTTTCCAGCCAATTCGATAAAATTCGAGCAAATCTGGAAACAGCGCTTCAGGAAGATCGTGCTAGTTTGGCAATGTATCGCTCGAGGCAAAAAGCCGGCAGGTCATCATGCGTTTCAAGGCTTCTATACTGCTGCTTGCCGCCATCACCTTGATGCCGGCGGCTGCCAGCGCGAAGGAATGCGTCGAGCCGTACGGCAAGCTCGTCGAGGTCAGCCAGAGCGTCTTCGAGGTGCGCATCAAGCCCGAATGCGAAGGCCGCTCCGAGGCCGCCGCCACTGCCAAGGCCGCCACCAAGTCGAGCCAGCAGAAGCCCAAGCGCAAGACGCTCGCCGCCGACCCCCGCAAGGGCAGCATGCGCGGCAAGGTGATCGCGCGCCGCGAGGAGACAGGCTGCGAGAAGGGTATCGGCGCCGTCATCAATACCACCAGTGCCGAGATCGTGATTGGCTTCCGCGCCGAATGCAAACATCTTGCGGCCCTGATGACGCCGCGCAGGGTCGCCGCCTCCTTCCTCAGCGACGCCCTCTATGATGGCGGCTTCGAGGAGGAGATCACACCCAAGCGCAGCTATCGTCAGCGCAAAGGGATGAAGTGCGACGAGGCCGGCACCTGCACCGCAGTGACCAATCCCAAGGAGCGCGTCGTGGTGAGGAAGCGGACCGGCAACCAGATCGTCGTCGCCGAAGCGAGCCTCTGAGCAACCATTCGTCCGGTCGATTGCTCAGCGTTGCCGGGTCTGCCACTGCGGATGCACGTGGGGGACGAGGTTCGATGCCGGGAGCGGGCTCTTGCCCAGAATGTGGTCGGCAGCCTTCTCGCCGGTCATGATCGAGGGCCCGTTCAGGTTGCCATTGGTGACGCGGGGGAAGATCGAGGAGTCGGCAACCCGCAAGCCCTCGACGCCGATCACGCGGCACTCCGGGTCAACGACTGCAAATCTGTCGTCACGCGCCCCAATGCGGCAGGTGCCGCACGGGTGGTAGGCGCTTTCCACGTGCTCGCGCAGGAAGTCGTCGAGCTGGGCATCACTCTGGCAATCACTGCCCGGCTGAATCTCCCGCTTGTAGTAGGGCTCGAGAGCCCGTTGGCCAAAGACCTCGCGCGTCAGGCGCACGGCAGCACGGAACTCCGGCCAGTCGTCGGGATGCGACATGTAGTTGAACAGGATTTTTGGAGCTTCGGCCGGGTCGGGCGAGGCGAGGCGCACCTGCCCGCGCGATTTCGAGCGCATCGGCCCGACATGAACCTGGAAGCCGTGGCCGGGCAGCGCCGCCCTGCCGTCGTAGCGAACGGCTGCCGGCAGGAAATGATACTGGATGTCAGGATAGCGCTCGCCGGGCTTGGAGCGGATGAACCCGCAGCTCTCGAAATGGTTGGTCGCGCCGAGCCCGCGACGCAGGAACAGCCATTGCGCGCCGATCAGGCCCTTCGAGACGAGGTTCATATGGCGGTTGAGGGTGATCCGTTGCTTGCACTCGGCCTGCAGGTAGATCTCCAGATGGTCCTGCAGATTGGCCCCGACGCCGGGCCGGTCGGCGACGACGGCGATGCCGTGTCCCGCGATCTCGGCCGCTGGCCCGATGCCCGAGAGCAGCAGCAGCTTGGGCGAGTTGATGGCGGATGCCGCGATCACGACCTCGCGCCGCGCGCGGATCGTCTCGGTCGCGCCGTGGCGGTCGATCTCGACACCGACCGCACGCCGTCCCTGCATGGTGATTCGACGCGCGAAGCCGCGCAGCAGCCGCACCCGTCCGCCTTTCAGAGCCGGCTTCAGATAGGCGCTCGCGGCCGACCAGCGGCGCCCCCTCCAGACCGTCATCTCCATGGCGCCGAAGCCTTCCTGGCGCTCGCCGTTATAGTCGGCGGTCACGGCATAGCCGGCCTCGCGGCCGGCCTCGATGAAGGCCTGGTAGAGCGGGTTCCTGAGCCTGCCGCGGGTGATGTGCAGTGGCCCGGCGGTGCCGCGCCAATCCGCATCGCCTGCTTCGACGTTCTCCAGGCGTTTGAAATAGGGCAGCACGTGCCGATAGCCCCAGCCAGCCGCGCCGCTTTCCTCCCAATGGTCGTAGTCGCAGGCGTGCCCGCGCACATAGACCATGCCGTTGATGGAGGAGGAGCCACCGATCACCTTGCCCCGCGGCGTCACCAGCCGACGCCCGCCCAGGTGCGGCTCGGGCTCGCTCATGAAGCCCCAGTCATAGGATTTCATGCTCATGGGATAGGCGAGGGCGGCCGGCATCTGGATGAAGGGCCCCGCGTCGCTGCCGCCATGCTCGATCACGATCACCGAGTGGCGCCCGTCCTCGGCGAGCCGGAAAGCCATTGCGCTGCCCGCCGACCCCGCCCCCACGATCACAAAGTCGGCTTCATGCATGGAAAAGCCCCCCGATCTGGCGTTCGACATGATCCTCGACCATCGCGCGGGCGGCAGTGGCGCCATCAGGTCCGTTGCCGAGCGCCAACCGAAGATAGAGCCCGTCGATGAGGGCGGCCGTGCTCATGGCAATTCGCGCGGCGTCCTCGGGCGAGCCGGTGAGCGGTTTCAGCTCCGCGCGCAGATTGGCATCGAGCCGGCGCACATAGATGCGATGCAGCCGTGCCGCCCGGGGTGAAGCCTGCGCGAGCGCGTAGAAGACGAGCCAGGACGACATGACCTGGGGCTGAAGCTGATCTGGCGTGAAGCTGGCCGCGATGATCGCTGACAGCCGCTGGCGGGGGCCTCGCGAGGCTTTCAGCCGTTCCCGCACATGGCCCGCGAACAGTCCGAGCAGATGACGCATGGTCGCGACGATGAGATCGTCCTTGCCGCCGAAATAATGGTGGGCGAGCGCCGCCGACACGCCGGCCCGGCGCGCGATCTGGCTGACGGTGACCTCGAGCGAGCCCTTCTCGTGGATGGCCTCGATCGCCGCCTCCACCAGCGCCTTGCGTCGTACCGGCTCCATCCCCAACCGCGGCATCGCACTCTCCTTGTGGTGGAGGAGAGCCTAGGGGAAGTTGATTGAGGGATCAATCAAGATCCGCCTCGGCTCTGGGCCGGCAGGCGCGGGCCGTTCCGCAGTCTCCGATCGAGGTTGCCCCTATTCGAGGTACTCGGCGGGGGAGCGACAACCCGGCCGAGGCCGCAAGCGCGTGCTCACCCTACTTTTGACAAACATGACGACACCCTTCAGCTAGTGTGCCCCGCTCAGCCGACGGATTGGTGCTGCAGTGGCCGACGATTCTCCGCCGAGCGATCAGGATCTGGTACGCGCCGCGCTGCGCGATCCCAATGCCTATGCGCACATCGTGCGGCGCTACGAGGCACGGTTGCAGCGCTACATTGCCCGGATGCTCGGTCGTGGCCACCCCCAGATCGAGGATATCCTGCAGGACGTCTTCCTGAAGGCCTATGTCAACCTCAACGACTACGACAGCCAACGCTCCTTCAGCCCCTGGATCTACCGGATCGCCCACAACGAGACCATGAGTCTGTTCCGCCGCCGCCGCTCGATGCCGCAAATGTTGACCGGCGAGGATGGCCAGCGCGTGCTCGATCGGATCATGGATCGTGACGCGACCGAGGAGTGGGTCGACGATGCGCGGAATGAGACGCGGTTGAAGCAGGCCTTGTCGACCCTCGAGCAGCGCTATCGCGATGTCCTGGTGCTTCGGTTCCTGGAGGAGCGGAGCTACGATGACATCGCCGACATCCTCCAATTGCCGATGGGAACGGTCGCAACCCTCGTCAGCAGGGGCAAGCAGCGCCTGCGCAAGGCGTATGAAGCCCTTGATCTGTAGCTTGAAACTAGGCAGGACAGTGGTGTGACCGGGCTCGACAGGAAAATCATCGAGGCGATCGGGAAGCGCGGGCTGACGCCCCGGCCCTACGCCTATTTTCTTGCCAGGAATTCCATTTTCTGGACGCTGGCTGTCATCTCGGTGCTCCTGGGCGCGATCGCGGTCGCGGTCATCATCTATGCCATGTCCGATTTCGTAGCGACCGGGGGGCGCGGGTTCGATGCGCTCCCGCTCGACGACATTCTCGCCTACGTGCCCTATGTCTGGATCGCCACGCTCGCGCTGTTCATGCTGAGTGCGCTTTACACTGTACGTCAGACCCGGCGCGGCTACCGCTTTCGAACGCTGCACGTGGTGTCGGCCGCCATCCTCGCGAGCGTCGTCATCGGCGGGCTGCTGCACCTGCTCGATGTCGGCAGTCTCACGCACCGCTTTCTGCAGCACCGGATCGCGCTTTACGATCGCCTGAGCTTGTCGCGCGAAGGCAGGTTGAACGATCCCGACGGCGGGTTCCTGGCTGGACGGCTGCTGACGGTCGAAGTCGGCAAAGAGCTCACGCTCCAGGATTTTCATGGTCGCGTCTGGACTGTCGATATTATCGGCGCAAAGCTGGAAGCCGACGTGATCGCAGCAGGCGAGGACGTCGCTATCGATGGCACGCGGACGGGATTGGACGCATTCGAGGCAAGCTCGGTGCGAGACTGGGACTGACGCTTGTTCCGATGCGCCTGCTCCCGATGGTTCGCCTAAATGGGCCGTTGATGCCCTCCCTTGAAAGAAACTGTCGGCGCTTGCGTAGACTGGATTGACGGTGGTGCATCCCGCACAGAACCCTCGCCCGTCGCGCCAAGAGCGGCGCCTCCCCTGCCGACACGGCAACAGTCGATGACGTGACACCGTGCCGCGCACGGGAGGCTGCAGTGGCACCCGTTTCCTGGAACCGAGAGGATGGAGAGACGAATGATCACGTTGAGCCTCGCCCGCACAGCCCCGATTGCCGGACTGATCCTCGGCGCCACCCTGCTTGCCGGCTCCCCAGTCTGGGCGGCCGAAGCATACGCACCCGTCATCAATCCGGCCGACTTCTCCACCAGCATCGACAATCCCTTCTTCAATCTGCCGGTCGGCAAGATCATGCACTTCAACGCCAAGACCGAGGACGGCGTCGAGACGACGGAGATCGTCGTCACCAACGAGAAGCGCACGTTGATGGGCGTCGAGACGGTCGTCTACTGGGATCGGGTCTACCTGAACGGCAAGCTGAAGGAGGAGACGCGCGACTTCCTCGCCCAGCACCGTAATGGCGATGTCTGGTACTTCGGCGAGGAGGTCGACAACTACGAGGACGGCAAGCTGAAGGACCACCATGGCGCCTGGCTCGCCGGTGTCGACGGCGCGCAACCCGGCATCTGGATGAAGGCCGACCCGAAAGTCGGTGAGACCTACAAGGAGGAGTACTACGCCGGCAAGGCGGAGGACATGGCCAAGGTCGTTTCCGTAAGCGAGACGGTCGAGACGCCACTCGGGACGTTCGAGAACTGTATCAAGACCGACAACACGACGCCGCTCGAGCCGAAGGTGCTCGAGAGCAAGTTCTATTGCCGTGAGATCGGCGGCCAGGCCCTGGAGCTCGACGTTGCCGAAGGCATCCGGGACGAGCTGGTAAAGATCGAGAACGGCGGCTAACACGCTGGAGTGCGGCTCCGGATCGCCCCTCGCGTTCCGGAGCCAGCCGCGACTTGGTCTGTCCTGAGGAAATTCGCGTCCGCCTGAAAGAAACCGTGTGCGATCACGTATTGCCTGCAGGCGTGATCTGGCGATACTGGGACAGGCATCAGGGGAACGATGTCCACCGAGAGTGGTTCGAGCCACCGATTTCTGCCGGTCCGTGGGCAATTGCGGGGGAAGCGCATCATGCGGATCTTGCTCTGGGGAATGGCTGTGCTGGCTCTTGCCTGCGGCCCGTCCGTTGCCGCGGCCGAGGATTGCGCGGCACCGTGCATCGGCTATACGATCACTGGCGATATCCAGGACGATTTCGTGTTGAAATCAGATGCCGCAGGCCGACGCTACAACGACCTGAATCCAGTCATCGACGCCGATATCTTCGTCGCGCCGATCGACCATTTGAAGCTCTTTGGCTCGATAACGCACGAGCCGGTGCTCGACCGGCCTCCCGGAGCGCTCCCGCGTCTCTCGGACTTCGGGCTCTACACCACCCAACTCTACGCCGAGATCGAGTTCGAGCCGCTGAAATGGCGCATCGGCAAATTCGACCCGGTGTTCGGGCTCGCCACCGGCGAGCTGACCGGCCTGCACGCGACCGACCTCGTCGGCAACTATGACCTCAACGAGCGGCTGGGTGGCGAGATGTCTGTCACGTTCGAGGCGCTCGGCCTCTCACAAGCCATGACCGCGAGCCTCTTCACCATGGATCGGACGCGACTGGGCGGCGCGCTGCTCGCCGGCCGTGGCCTCACGACGCTCGCATCGGGAGGCGTTGGAAACACGCATGGCCTCTCCTCGTTCGCTCTCGCTCTCGATGGCTGCGCCGGGGCGGAGGCGGCAAACTGTTACTCCGAAGGCGATTTCGGCTACCGGCTGGCCGTGCGCCATCAAGGTGCGGGCCTTGCGACCGAGGACCAGATCGATGCCGGCCTCGTGCCGCACGACGAGACCGGCTTCCTTGCGGCTGCCACCGCCCGCTTTGGACTGTCCGAGGACACTACGCTGCGGCTGCTCGGCGAAGCGGCTTATTTCCGCAATTTCGAGGGTGGCGCCGACGATGCGCTGACCGGCACGCTCTCGGCCGCGCTCGAGCGGGGACCCATGACCTATGCGGCGACCTACTCGCTGCAGGAGAACCTGATCGCCGGCGCGCCCGACACGCTCGAGCACCAGCTCGATTTGACCGCGACCTATGACTTTGGCGAGGAAGCCTCGTTCGCCGGGGAGCAATGGTCGTTGTCGGGAGGCTACAGCTACAGCCTGAATGCGGACAACGAGGAGAGCCATGCCGTGGGCTTGCGTTTGACCGTCGAGCTCGATGGCAAGATCGGCGGCCCAGCCGAGCCCCCCAGCAGCGGCAACAGCGCGCCCGCTGCCGGCGAGCCCGAAACCGCCACCGCTGGCGAGCCCGACGAGGGTGGTCCCGACGAAGGTGGCGTCGAGTAGCTCTGCCCCCTCACGCGATCTTGGTGACACCGACACCCAGTGCTGCGAGCAGCTCGAAAAAGCTCGGACAGGTCTTGGAAACGCAACCCGGATCGCGCAGCTCGACGCCCGCCCCGGCGACCCCCATCACCGCCAGCGCCATTGCAACCCGGTGATCCTCGTAGGTGTCGAGCACCGCGAAGCTCGGCTGTGCCGGGCTGACCGTCAACCCGTCGGCATGCTCCTCGACCGGCACCCCAGCTTTGGCGAGGGACTGGCAGATGGCCGCGATCCGATCGCTCTCGTGGTGGCGGATATGAGCGACGCCGGTGATCGTGATCGGGGCATCCGCAAAGGGCGCGATCGCCGCCAGCGTCAAGGTCGCGTCCGACAGCGGCTTCATGTCGACCGTGAAGCCGCCGCGCAGGCGCTCGGGACCGATCACGATCGTCCGATGGCTCCCCCGCTCGACCCTGGCGCCGAGCCGCTGCAGGATCTCGAGGAACAGATAGTCAGGCTGACGCGTTGCCGCCGAGAGGTTGGGCATCTCCATCCGCCCGGCCGTGACGGCGGCGAGCGCGGCGAAATAGGTGGCGGTCGAAGCGTCGGCCTCGACCGCGAGGTCAGCAGCGCGATAGCCGGTCGGCTGCACCATGAACCGCGATAGCCCGTCGTCGACCTCGATCTCGGCCCCGAAATGGCGCATGGCGTCGAGCGTGATGCGCACATAGTCGCTCTGCACGATGCCGCCCGTGACCGCGAGGTCGACACCGAGCCGGCTCTGTGGCGCGCCCAGCAGCAGGCCGCTGATGAACTGGCTCGACACCTTGCCCGACATGGCGATGGGCCCGCCCGCGAAGCTGCCACCATCGATGATGGCCGGGAAACATCCTTCAGCGCCTGCGAAAGCGATGCCAGCGCCACCCTGGCGCAGCGCTTCGAACAGCGGCGCGACCGGCCGCTTGCTCATTTGCCGGCTGGCGGTCACGGTCCAGCGGCCCGCTTCGCCAGCTGCGAGGAATGGCGGCAGGAAGCGTGCGACCGTGCCCGCCGAGCCGACATGAACGATGCCGGAGCGCGGCCTGCGCCGGCCGATTCCCTCGATCGTCGCGTCCAGCCCGTCGAACGTGATACCGCAGCCGAGCCGCTTCAGCGCGTCCGCGCACCAATAGGTGTCATCGCTCCGCAACAGCCCCGTCAGCCGCGTGCGCCCCTCCGCCATGCCGGCGAGGATGAGCGC
>JANPDA010000120.1:0-3082 GCA_031431235.1 Hyphomicrobiaceae bacterium | reverse complement strand
CGGCGAGCTTGATATGCTCGAGTTTGCTCATGGCTGCAAATGTAACACGCCTGCAACCGTTGCACTATCGTCACTGCGATTGCGACACCTCAAGCCCCCGGCCGCCCTGTCTTCCGCGGCCTGCCACGCCGCGTCTTCGGGGTCTCGCCGCCGTCCATGACCTCGATGGTTTTCGTGGGCCGCTTCGCCGGCGCCTCCTTGCCGAGAGGAATGGCCCATGAGCCGTGGGGTCCCATCTCGTCGAGGGTCGGTTTGTGGGTGCCGAGGATGTTCTCGCCGTAGGAGCCACCCCTTTCGGCAGGGGCCCCGGTTCGAAACACTCCCTCCTACTCAGCCGCCTCCCGCCCGGTCACTGCATTGGCCCGCGCCTCTCCCGATGCGAGTGCCCGGGCGAGCAACTCGGGTTCGCGCGCGATGGCGAGCATCAAGGCCTCGGCGATTGCATCCGGCGTCGTGGTGCCCGCTTCCCATGCGCGCAGCATGTCGGCCGGAATCCGGTAGCGTTCTGCAAACTGCTCGATCGACAGGTTCAATCGACGGCGCGTGCTGAACGAGCGCGGCATTCGCCGCCAAGCGGCGCCATGCTCGGCATCGTCCAACTCATCGACCTTGATTGTAGTCTGCTTGCTCATGTTTGTCGGCCTCACGGGCAGAGATGATTCGTTTCCGGGTGCCTCGATCAGTGTATATCACGGACAGCAGCCGCTGTCCGTTCCAACCAATCCACTTGAACCTATGCTCGTCGTAGGCGACGGACACGTCCATCTCCTCGAAGCCGTCAGGGTCGTCGAATGCAAAAGTCGCCTCCTCGAAAGAAACTCCATGCCTGACGAGATTACTTGAAGCCTTGCCGTAATCCCACTCGAACTCGTCGGTCTGCATCGGCGCCCGTCCCCGCAACGTCCTGCACGTCCGTCTGGCTCGGAGCAACGTAGTCGATTGGGAGACCTATCGGTTTCGCGCTCAAGCCCCCGGCCGGCCCGTTTTCCTCGATCGCCCGCGCCGCGTCTTCGGGGCCTCGCCGTCGTCCATGACCTCGATGGTCTTGGTGGGCCGCTTGGGGGCGGCCTGCTCGGCACCGAGCGGGATCGAGACCGAGCCGTGCGGGCCCATCTCGTCGAGCGTCGGCTTGTGGGCGCCCAGGATGTTCTCGCCGTAGCTGCCGCCGGACTTAGAGGGGTCCTTCAGCCGGGCACGCGCGGCGGCGGCGACCTTCGACGCCTTGCCGAGCGGATCGGAGCCCCGCCCGTCGCTCTTGTAGCGTCCCGCCTTGTCCTCGATCGCCTGCTGGCGCGCGAGCGGGTCTTCCGCGATCGCCAGCTCGACCGCCTGCAGACGCTTCAGCTCGTCGCGCAGGCGGGCCGCCTCCTCGAACTCCAGGTCGGCAGCCGCCGCCTTCATGCGTTTCTCCATGTCGGCGATCACGGCCTTCAGATTGTGCCCGACGGCCGTGCCCTTGCCGTCCTCGCCGAAGCCGAGCCCCGCGTCGACCGTCACGTGGTCCTGCTCGTAAACCGACGACATCACGTCGGCGATGTTGTGCTTGATCGACTGCGGGGTGATGCCGTGCTCGGTGTTGTAGGCCGTCTGCTTCTCGCGCCGGCGGCTGGTCTCGGCGATCGCGCGCTCCATGCTGCCCGTCATTTTGTCGGCATAGAGGATCACCCGGCCGTCGACGTTGCGGGCGGCGCGGCCGATGGTCTGGATCAGCGAGGTCTCCGAGCGCAAAAACCCTTCCTTGTCGGCGTCGAGGATGCCGACGAGAGCGCATTCCGGAATGTCGAGGCCCTCGCGCAAGAGGTTGATGCCGATCAGCACGTCGAACGCGCCGAGGCGGAGATCGCGGATGATCTCGATGCGCTCCAGCGTCTCCACGTCGGAGTGCATGTAGCGCACGCGGATGCCCTGCTCGTGCATGTACTCGGTCAGGTCCTCGGCCATGCGCTTCGTGAGCGTGGTGACGAGCGAGCGATAGCCCTTGGCCGCCACCTGGCGCACCTCGTCGATCAGGTCGTCGACCTGGGTCTTGGCGGAGCGGATGATGACAGGGGGGTCGATCAGCCCCGTCGGGCGAATGACCTGCTCGACGAAGACGCCGCCGGTCTGCTCGATCTCCCAGCCGCCCGGCGTCGCCGAGACGTAGACCGACTGCGGCCGCATGGCGTTCCATTCCTCGAAGCGCAGCGGCCTGTTGTCCATGCAGGAGGGCAGCCGGAAGCCGTACTCGGCCAGCGTCGACTTGCGCCGGTAGTCGCCGCGGAACATGCCGCCGACCTGGCCGATGGTGACATGGCTCTCGTCGACGAACACGAGCGCATTGTCGGGCAGGTACTCGAACAGGGTCGGCGGCGGCTCGCCCGGATTGCGCCCGGTCAGATAGCGCGAGTAGTTCTCGATGCCGGGGCACGAGCCGGTCGCCTCCATCGATTCCACGTCGAACTGGGTGCGCTGCTCGAGCCGTTGCGCTTCCAGCAGCCGGCCGGCCTCGGTCAACTCCTTCAGGCGTTGCTGCAATTCGACCTGGATCAGCCCGATCGCCTGCTGCAGCGTGGGCTTGGGCGTCACGTAGTGCGAGTTGGCGTAGAGCTTCACGAGTTGCAGCGCCTGCACCTTCTGCCCGGTCAGCGGATCGAACTCGACGATGCTCTCGACCTCGTCACCGAACAGCGTGATCCGCCAGGCGCGATCGTCCAGATGGGCCGGGAACACCTCGATCGTATCACCGCGCACGCGGAAGGCGCCGCGCACGAACGAGAGGTCGTTGCGCTTGTAGTGGAGCGCGACCAGATCGGCGAGCAGCCGGCGCTGCGGCAGCCGGTCGCCGACCTGCACGGTGAAGGTCATGGCCGAGTAGGTCTCGACCGAGCCGATGCCGTAGATGCAGGAGACGGAGGCGACGATGATGACGTCGTCGCGCTCGAGCAGCGAGCGCGTGGCGGCGTGGCGCATGCGGTCGATCTGCTCGTTAATCGAGGAGTCCTTCTCGATGTAGGTGTCGGTCCGGGGGACGTAGGCTTCGGGCTGGTAGTAGTCGTAGTAGCTGACGAAATACTCGACCGCGTTGTCGGGGAAGAACTGGCGG
>JANPDA010000119.1:0-2150 GCA_031431235.1 Hyphomicrobiaceae bacterium | reverse complement strand
GGGCCTGGCTTGCGGCCCGGAACGAACAAGCCGTTGAACCCGGAGTAGGCGTCGGCCTGCACGATGCCGGTAAAGGCCGCGAGCTGGCGCTCGATGTGCTCGCCTTCGCGCGTGGCCGAGTAATGGAACACCGCCGCCGGCGCTGCGCTGCCTCCGAACGGCCGGTCGTCGCGCACATGCGTCCAGAGGCGCCCCGTGCGGCACTGGCCTTTGGCGAGGACGGGGACGGTCGTGTCGTCGACGTGCAGACGATCGGCGGCATGGGCGTGCGTCTCGATCGCGTCGCGCAGCGGCATCAGCGTCGCCGCACAGGCCCCGACCCAGTCGGCGAGCGTGGAGACCTCGAGATCGACGCCCTCGCGCGCAAAGATCTGGCTCTGCCGGTTGAGCGGCAGGTGCGCGCCGTACTTGGCCGCGAGAACCTCGGCCAGAAGCTGCGGGCCGGCGCGGCCCCGGGCGATCGGATGGGACGGCGCGGGCGGCTGTGTGATCGCTTCGCACTGCCGGCAGGTCATCTTCTCGCGCACGTGCTGGATGACTTTCCACTGCGCCGGCACGCGCTCGAGCGTCTCGGTCACGTCCTCGCCGAGCTTCCTCAGCTTGCCGCCGCAGCGCTCGCACGCGCACGGCGCCGGCAGCACGACGCGCTCGCGCGGCAGATGATCGGGAAGCGGGCGGCGCGCAGGCTTTTTCCGCGGCCTCGGCTTCTCGGTCGTGCCCGCGCCGGTCGCCGGGTTCTGCGCCGATGCGATCTCCGCCGCAGCCGTCTCCTCGGCACGGCGCTCGATCAGCTCGCCGAGCTGCAGCTCGAGCTGGTCCATCAGCACGGAGGTGCGCTCGGAGGAGTTGCCGAACCTCGCATGCTGCAGCTTGGCGATGACGAGCTTCAGGTGCTCGATCTCGGCGTCGAGATCATCGGCTCGCTTGCTGGCCACAATCAGCATCGCCTTCAGCGAGGCGGTGTCGTCGGGAAGCTCGGATGGATCAAGCGCCATATCCGCCATCATAGCTGCTTCGCGGCCCTGTCGACCGACTGCCGGATGATAATCCTGAGGACGAGTCACGGGAGCCACACTCTGTCGATGGCCGCCAGCGACGATGCACCGGATCAGCCCGCTACCTGCGGTCGCCAAGTCTGTTGCGGTGCCCGCCAGTCGATCCCTTCGAGCATGTAGCCGAGCTGGGCCGGCGAGAGAGACACGGCACCCTCCGACGCACTCGGCCAGATGAAGCGCCCGCGCTCGAGGCGCTTCGCGAACAGGCACGCCCCCTGCCCGTCGTGCCAGATGATCTTCAGAAGGTCGCCTCTCCGGCCGCGGAAGACGAACAGGTGTCCGCAATGGGGATCCTGCTTCAGCATCTGCTCGACCAGCACGGCGAGCGAGGCGAAGCCCTTCCTCATGTCGGTGTGGCCGGTCGCCAGCCATACGCGCAACGGTCCATTGGCGAGGGTCTGCGTCGGCACCGGGATCATCGGTCTTTCTCCCGCACGCCTCCGGCATGACCCTCCAGAGCAGCGACGATCCGCACCAGTGCCGCTGTGTCGACATCCGGCCCGACCCGCACCGTGCGACCGCCATCGAGCACCACCTCGATCACACCCGCCCTCGCCGGCGTGCCGGGCAGCGCCGCCGAAGCCGGCAGCATGACCGGTACAAAGCTCGGCATCGGCGACAGGCTCGTGGCGGCGCCCGTGCCAGCCGGCGACGCAGCCCTCACCGTTCCGAGCACCTTGCGCCAACGGAACAGGAGACTCGCGTGGATGCCATGCCGACGCGCCACCTGCGAAAGCGTGGCGCCAGCCACATCGACCTCGGCAACGATCGCCCTCTTCTGCTGCCTGCTCCAGCTCCGACGCGTCGTAGCCACGACGTCGTAGCGCGGACTGGTCCTATCTCCAGACATAGTGCCACCCCATCTCCAGCTGCGATCAACCGGAAGGAGTTGGGACTATCGACAAGGCTCGCACAAGGTGGCCCTCACCGGAGGCTTACGGAAGAAGAGGGATCTCGCCCTCTTCAACCTCGCGATCGACAGCAAGCTGCGCGGCTGCGATGTCGTCGCCGTCCGCGTCGACGACGTGGCGCCGGGCGGCTACACGATGGGTCGCGCGACCATTCGGCAGAAGAAGACCGGGAGGCCCGTTCGCT
>JANPDA010000118.1:0-3179 GCA_031431235.1 Hyphomicrobiaceae bacterium | reverse complement strand
ACCCGCAGCCAAAGACCATCGCGAAGTAGACGGCGCCAGCCTTCAGAGGCGTGTACAGGTTCATTGTCCACCGCGCCCGACGGCAATGCCGAGCCGGTCGATCCGCCGGCTGATAGCGAGCAATCCCCCCACGTCTCCCCCTTCGGGCTGTCGTCGTTGCGGGCCCGATGTGCCTAGCCACGCCGCCCCCGTCCGCAGCCGAGACTACGTTACTGCGTTCCGTGCGCCAGGCAATCGGTTCCGTGCAGTGACGGCAATAGGCCTTCGGTCGAGGCGCTTGCCCTTGCGGTCGTGAGCGGGGCTGTCATCGGGCGCAACGGGCAAAATAGTCACGGTGAGGCAGCATATCAGCAACTGGTAGCAACCATCGAGCTCGTAGCGCTGTCTGGAGCTCGCGGGCGGGACTGTGCAACCCATCGACCGATCGCGTGGCACCGATCTTGCTCCACCTTCCCCGAAGCGCCTTTGGTTGCGTTCGACCGGGCGCGATCCTACATATCGGGACAACGAATCTGTCGAGGCCGTCCCTTGGAAACGCCCTGTATCGATATCTGCACCATCGACCGCACGACCAACATCTGCGTCGGCTGCGGGCGAAGCCTGCAGGAGATCGCGACCTGGTCGCGCCTGACTGACGCCGAGCGGCGCCGGGTGATCGAGCGGCTGCAAGCGAGCCGCAAGCCAAGGCCCGCCTCTTGACCCGAGCTCAGCCCCCGCGAGGACGCACACCATGATCGGCTGGATCGCCTTGGCCTTGCTGCTAATCGCCGCCATTGCTCTCGTCGTCCAGCACGATGCCGGCACCATCGCAGGCTTCGACACCGCCGACTTTGCCATGATGGCTGCCGGCCTTGCCATTGTCGTCTTCATCGCCATTCCTTTGCTCTCGCGCTACCAGGGCCGCATCTCCACCGCCGTCCGCGACTTCCTGGTCTGGGCGGTCGCCGGACTCGTGCTCGTTGCCGGCTACAGCTTCCGCGACGAGTTCATGCTGGTCGCCGACCGCGTGATGGGTGAGTTGACGCCCGCCGGCCAGGCGATCGGCGTCGAGACGGTGGCGGGCGAGAACGCCGTGCGCATTCGCCGCCATTCTGATGGCCAGTTTCTCGCCCGTACCGAGATCGAGGGCGAATCGATCTCCATGATCGTCGATACTGGCGCCTCCACCATCGTCCTCCGCCCGGCCGATGCCGAGCGCGCCGGCATCGATGTTGCCAGTCTCGCCTATACAACTCCCGTCAACACGGCGAACGGCTCGACCTTCGCGGCTCGCGTCCGGCTGAAGACGGTTGCCGTCGGCCCGGTCATCATCACCAATGTGGAAGCTCTCGTCGCCCGGCCGGGAGCTTTGCACGAGAGCCTCCTTGGTATGAGTTTTTTAAGCAGGCTGCGGTCTTATGAGTTCTCAGGCGACTTCCTCACGCTCAGAGGCTGAGCCGGCGACCGGCCGGCCGCATGCGAGCGCAATCAGCTCGGGCGCAGCACCATGGGATTTTCGTCGGGCACAGGCAACGCGGTTCGTGAGCTGGCCATCTGGACAGGGCTCGGCGCTGTTGCGATTGCCCTGTTCATCAATTTCGGCGAAGCCTCCACCGCTTTTCTCGGGCGCGCGGGCAGTGCCAGCACCGAGCAGCCCGCTGCTGCCAACGCATCCCTCGACGAGGAGAGCGCCCCCCGCGAGGTGCATCTGCGCGCCGCAGACAACGGTCACTTTTTCGCGCAGATCTATCTGAACGGCGAGCCGGTCGATGTGCTGGTCGATACCGGCGCGACCCATGTGGCGTTGCGCTACGAGGATGCGATGGCGATCGGCCTCGACGTCAAGGACAGCGACTACACGCTCGTGGCCAAAACCGCAAACGGCTCCGCCAAAGCCGCTCCCGTGACGCTCGATGAAGTCCGGATCGGTGACATCATCATCCGCAATGTGGAAGCGACCATCGGCCAGCCGGGAACGAAGTTCATCACCCTGCTCGGCATGACGTTCCTCTCCAAGCTCTCCCGCGTCGATATCCGCGGCAAGGAGCTGGTGCTGGTCGAGTAGGGTGGCAGGCTGACGCCGCAATCTCATCTTCGCCCGGGATATGCTTTATGGGTTGCTCCAGCAGAGCATCTTCGCCCGGAGGAACCATGAGCGCGGACCGACAGCCGATCTTCAATGTGCCGGACGCCGTCGTTTGGGCGATCGGTCTGCTCGTCGCAGTTCACGCGATCCGCAATGTGGTCGACCCGGCGATCGATGAGCAGATTGTGCTGACGCTCGCATTGGTCCCCGCGCGCTACACCGAGCTCCTCGGCGTTTTGCCGGGCGGCATCGGTGCGGCCGTCGCTTCCCCCGTCACCTACATGCTGCTGCACGGCGACTGGATCCATCTGGCGATCAATTCCGCTTGGCTGCTCGCCTTTGGCGGTGCCATCGCGCGGCGCATCGGTGGGCGCAACTTCATCCTGTTCTCGGTGGCGACGAGCATCGCCGGTGCAGCGCTCTATCTGGCGTTGAACTGGGGCTCGATCGTGCCAATGATCGGGGCTTCGGCCGCTGTATCGGGCCTGCTCGCCGGTGTCTTGCGGTTCCTGTTCTCAGGGCTGCGGATGGGTGGGCTCGAAGCCTTCAGCCGCTATCCCCGGGCGATTCCACGCACTCCACTCGCTGCCATGTTCCGCGACCCCCAGATCTTGCTGGCGATCATGGCCTGGGCGGCGATCAACCTCCTGACGGGCCTTGCCGGTAATCCGTTCGATCCGAGCGCCGGGATTGCCTGGGAGGCCCATCTCGGTGGCTTCATCGCGGGCCTGCTGACCTTCGCCTGGTTCGACACCGGCGCTGGCCCGCGCACCGGCCCTCGGCTGGTGCTGCACTGAGGCAGCCAGGTCGCACCATCTCCAGTGAGCGAGTCACGACACACCTCCTCCCACGTCTTTCCCGCACGGGCGGGAATGGGAATCCAGACAAGCAGCTGATGCCGCGTGGAGAAATGGCTGGATGCCCGCCTTCCGTGCGGAGCACGGCTTAGCCGTGACGCGGGCAGGACGGCTTTGGTATGGGAACTCGTGACTCCGGGTACTCGAGCGCCCGGTTCGACTCTACCGGATCGGAACACTAGTGTTCCGACTCATTCATTCGGTACCCCAAATGAATGGCCAACCCACTAGCCAACTCTTTGTTTGTGCTCCGTCTT
>JANPDA010000117.1:0-7542 GCA_031431235.1 Hyphomicrobiaceae bacterium | reverse complement strand
GGGCCTGAGCGGTATGCCATCGCGTACCTTGGCTTGCGACGTGCCATGGTTCGGCGATTTCCCTATGCTGTTTACTTCCGGAAAGAAGCCGAGGGCCCGCTTGTCATGGCGGTGCTGCATCAGCGCCAGGACCGCAAGGTGCTAGACGTGAGACTGCTCGGGGTCAAGTAGCGGTCGCGCTGGGACCGGACACAGTATCGGCGCCGACAGACAGTCGACCCGCGCTGTTCCGGCATAGTCAAAAACTACCCGCTTCCCCGGCCGACCACGGGTCGAGCCGGGGTCCAGGCGTCCCGCAGAACGGCCTTGCCATTGCCCCCTGGATCCCGGATTACCGCCGTCGCGCCACAGGCGCACCTTCGGCACGACGGCGTCCGGGAAGATAGGCACCAAGTAAACGAGTCTGAACACTATCGAGGCCCCCGCCGCGTCCGCGTCGGCCGGTTTCCCCACGTTGGCTCTATTTGGTCCGCGGCGATCGCGTACTCGTGCTCGCCGTCCACGAGCAGCGCAATCCGCGTCTGCTCCGTGCCAGAGCGAGCGATTTCGAGACGTAGATCGGTACTTTGCCAACGCTCTGGCCTTACACTCACCCACGAAACCCTGTCGCCAGCACGTAGAGCTCGGAGGAATCCGTCCGGCTGGCGGGAGGTTTGACGTGGCGGACGGACTTGAAGTCGCGCTTCATCGAGGTGAGCAGCTCGCCCTCGGTGCCGCCCTGGAACACCTTGCAGACGAAGAAGCCGCCCGGCGCGAGCACCCTTCGCGAAAAGGCCAGCGCCGCTTCGCACAACGCCATGATCCGCAGGTGGTCGGTCATGCGGTGGCCGGTCGCGGGCTCGGCCATATCCGAGAGGACGGCATCGGCCTCACCGCCCAGCGCTGCTTCGATCAAAGCTTCGGCGTGCTCTGCCATGAAGTCGAGTTGTATCACCTCGACGCCGGGCAGCGGCTCCATCTCGTTGATGTCGATCGCGAGCACACGCCCGCCGCGGGTATCGGTTCCGGACTTGACCTTGGCTGCCGCCATCTGCGACCAGCCGCCTGGAGCCGCACCCAGATCGAGCACCCGCATGCCCGGTTCGAGGAGGTGGTACTTCTCGTCCATCTGCTGGAATTTGAACGCGGCGCGCGAGCGCAGCCCTTCGGCCTTGGCAGCTGCCACGTAGGGGTCGTTCAACTGGCGCTCCAGCCAGCGTTTTGACGAAACGGTGCGGCCGCGCCCGGATTTCAGGCGCGCAGCGAGTGGTCGCTGGCTGCCGAGTGCGCCCGGCGGCTTGCTGCTACTGCCCGGGCCTTTGCTCGCCTTTGCCATGTCCTATCCCCGCCGCTTGCGCTGGCGGTAGACGCCATCTTCCGACATCAGGGTCGCGAGGATGCCTTCGCGCAGGCCGCGGTCGGCGACGCGCAATTGCTTGCAGGGCCACATCCGGAGCAGCGCCTCCAGAATTGCGCAGCCCGCCAGCACCAGATCCGCCCGGTCGGCGCCGATGCACGGCTCGGCCACGCGCTCGCGATAGCTCATCGCCGTCAAACGCCCCGAGACCGCCCGCACGTCATCGCTCAGCAACCAGCAGCCATCGATGCGGTTGCGGTCGTAGGCCGCAAGGCCCAGGTGCACGCCGGCAACCGTCGTCACCGTCCCCGACGTCCCCAGGAGATGCACCCGTGAGCGGTCGAGCCGCTCGCGCATGCCCGCCTCGCGCTCGAAATCACCGAGCAGCCCCGTCACATGCTCGACCATGGCCTCGAAAATGACGGCGTCGATGTGATGACCGCCGAAATGCTCCGACAGCGTGACGACGCCGACAGGCAGCGAAGTCCACGCCAGAATGGCATCCTGGACATCGATCCGCTCGGCGATCGAGCGGGGAATGCCACCATTCACCCGGTTCAGATCGAGCCAGACCAGCTCCGAGGAGCCCCCGCCGATATCGAACACCAGCGCATAGTCACACTCCCGGTCGATCAGCGACGCGCAGCCCGCGACCGCGAGCCGGGCTTCAGTCTCGCGGTCGAGGATCTCGATCTGGAGGCCGAGATCACGCTTGACGCGATCGAGAAACTCCTCGCCATTGTCGGCGATCCGGCAGGCTTGCGTCGCCACCAGCCTCGAGCGCACGACCTGGCGGCGGCGCATCTTGTCGGCACACACACGCAGCGCGTCGATGGTGCGGCTCATGGCGGCGTCCGAAAGCCGGCCCGATGCTGTCACGCCTTCGCCCAGGCGAATGATGCGCGAGAACGCGTCGACCACGAGAAAGCCGCGTCGTGATGGCCGCGCGACCAGCAACCTGCAATTGTTGGTGCCGAGGTCGAGAGCAGCATAGACGGCATTGGGATCGTCGTTGGGTCCGGTGTCGCCCGACCCTTTGTCGCGCCAGCCATTGACTGGTCGCTCGGAACCGCCGGGTCCCTTGTCATCGCTCACCGCAACCCGGTTGCCTGTCTCGATGCCTGCCTGCTCGAGGCTTGCGTCGATTGCACCGACGGCGGCGGCGCAGCTTTCGCCTGGCCGCGTCACATTCCCATCCCCAGCGCCTGGATTGCCGCGGTCGGGCACGCATCGCGCGCTGCTGCCGCAGTCCGTCAGGCGTCTTGCTGGAATCACTCTTGGATTGACTGTAACAGTTTCGCTCCAGCCGTAAAGCGGCTGCGGTGAATTCTTGGCGCCGGTCGCGCGGTCCGGCAGAGAGGGTGCGAGCGATGTTGCCGCGATCGACGGGCGTTGCGTGCTGCTTCCTTCTGTCGCTGGCAAGCGCCAGCTTGGGACGCGCGGACGATATGGCGCGCGATCGCGCCGCGGAAATGGCAGCGCTGGTGGCCGCCTATCCCGGATTTCTCACGCGCGCAGAGGGCAATGATCTCGTCTGGCTGGACGGAACCCGGATGCCGATCGACGACGGCCGAACCGGCAAGCCGTTCGAGCAGCTGCTGGATTCCCCCGATCTCGAGGACCAGTTCTATTCCCCCTATCCGCTCGGCAACAATGGGCTCGCTCCCGGCGAGAATGTCGATCCTGGCCGCGTGCGCTTCGAGCCGCTGTTCGAGAGGATGTATGGCGATTGCCGCAAGGGCGGCGTCCAACGGCATCTCGTATCCGTGCCCTGGCTGCCCAAGCACAAGGGTGGCAAGGTCGAAGTCACGGCGGTCAACGGCGTCGACAAGGCGCTCGCTGCTGTCTCGGCCGAGCTCGACGCGCTGCCCGAAGCGCTGATCGAGTTCCTGAAGCCCTCGAGCGGCACCTACAATTGCCGCGTCATTGCCGGGACCGGGCGAACCAGCGTTCATGCCTACGGTGCCGCTATCGACATCAACTCGGCGCATGCGAGCTACTGGCGCTGGGAGAAACCCGACTCCGCCGGCCACTATCCCTACCGCAACGCCATTCCAATCGAGATTGTGGACGTGTTCGAGCGCCACGGTTTCATCTGGGGCGGCAAGTGGTACCACTACGACACCATGCACTTCGAATACCGGCCGGAGCTGATCGCTCTGGCGAGATCGCGCCAGGGAGCCACGCCACCATGACCGAGCCATGCGACCTCTCAGCCATCGAGGCCCGCCGCCTGATTGGCACCAAGGCGCTCTCGCCGGTCGAGCTGATGCGCAGCTGCCTGCAGCGGATCGAAGCGGTCAATCCCAAACTCAATGCGATCGTGGCGCTCGATGCAGCGGCGGGGATAGCCGGGGCAAAACGGGCCGAGGAAGCCGTGATGGCGGGCGAGGAGCTGGACCTGCTGCATGGATTGCCCGTCGGCATCAAGGATCTGGAGGAGACGGGCGGGCTCAGAACCACGCACGGCTCACTCCTCTTCAAGGATCATGTGCCAGCCGAGGACGAGGCGAGCGTTGCGCGCGTGCGGGCGGCGGGCGGGATCATCTTCGCCAAGACCAACACGCCCGAGTTCGGGGCCGGCGCCAATACCTTCAACCGCGTCTATGGCGCGACCGGCAATCCGTTCGCCCCGGATTTGACGTGCGCTGGCTCCTCGGGCGGCTCGGCGGTTGCACTCGCAACCGGCATGCTGCCGCTCGCGACCGGCTCCGACATGGGCGGCAGCCTCAGGACGCCCGCCGCCTTCTGCGGCGTCGTCGGCTTCCGGCCATCGCCGGGCATCGTGCCCGACGCCCTTTCCTCGCCATCGCTGGCGCCATTCTCGGTGCTCGGACCGATGGCGCGCACGGTCGAGGATGCGCATCTGCTGCTGAAGGCCCAGATCGCCGTCGACAGGCGCGACCCCTATTCGAGCCTCGATGCGCTCGACATTCCCGAGCGACTGAGCGGCGCGGACCTCTCCTCCATGCGCGTTGCGATCTCGGAGGATCTGGGTGCGGCACCGGTCGACAACGGCATCCGACGCATTTTTCGCGCTCGCACCGGCCTCTTCCGCCACGTCTTCCGCGA
Source organism: Hyphomicrobiaceae bacterium (assembly GCA_031431235.1). Lineage (GTDB taxonomy): Bacteria > Pseudomonadota > Alphaproteobacteria > Rhizobiales > Hyphomicrobiaceae > JANNSW01. Next base: position 3,134 of record JANPDA010000117.1, on the reverse strand, counting down.
GGCGGTCGACCGCAATCCCGAAATGGCGGGCATCCACGAGACGTTCGAGGTGCTACGGGCCATCGGCTTCGTGGCGGCGTTCGCCGAACCGTTGGCGAGCAAGCGCGATCTGCTCGGCCCCAATGTGATCGACAACACCGAGCGGGGGCTCGAGTACTCGCTCGCCGATGTGGCGCGCGCCCACCTCGTCCAAACCGGCCTCTATCGGAAATTCCTCGATCTGTTCGATGATATCGACATCCTGATCTGCCCGGCGGCAGCGGTCTCGCCGTTTCCCCACAAGGAGCGATATGTCACGCACATCAACGGTGTGGAGATGGATTCCTACACGCGCTGGCTCGCCCTCAGCTATTGCGTGACCATGATGCTGGGCACCTCCTGCTGCATTCCGTGCGGGCGCGACGAAAAGGGGCTGCCGTTCGGCATCCAGGTGGTCGGCCCCAAGGGGTCGGACGCGCTCGTGCTCGAGACCGCGCTCGCCATCGAGCGGGAGCTGGCGACCCGCTCGGATACGGCTCGTGCCCTCCCCTCGCTTGCCGCACTCGCATCCTCGAATCCATAGTTGTCACGGCTGCTGGCCCAAGCTGGAACCTGCCCGATGCGCTATGCGAAACCGGCCACGCTCGAAGAGGCGGTCGCGCTGCTCGCGCAGGGCGACTGGCGGCTGCTGGCCGGCGGCACGGACGTCTATCCGGCCCATGTCGATCGGCCGCTGCCCTCCAAGGTGCTCGATCTGAACGGGATCGCGGGCCTGCGCGGGATCGCCGACGACGGATCCCATTGGCGACTGGGAGCCCGCACGACCTGGGGCGACATCGTGGCGGCCGAGCTGCCGCCGGCGTTCGACGGCCTGAAGCTCGCCGCACGCGAGATCGGCTCGATCCAGATCCAGAACGCCGGCACCATCGGCGGCAACCTGTGCAACGCCTCGCCCGCCGCCGACGGCGTACCGGCGCTGATGATCCTCGATCCCGAGGTGGTGTTGCGGTCGAGGGCGGGCGAGCGCAGCCTGCCGCTCGCCTCGTTCGTGCTCGGCAACCGGCGGACAGCACGACGCAAGGACGAGATCGTGACTGCGATCCGCATTCCCAAAGCGTCCGCCAACGGCCGATCGAGCTTCTTGAAGCTCGGCTCCCGAAAATACCTCGTCATTTCGATCGTCATGGTGGCCGCGCGTCTGGCCGTCGATGCCAGCGGCAGGGTCGAGGATGCGGCGGTTGCGGTCGGCTCGTGCTCGGCGGTCGCCGTCCGGCTCGGGCGCCTCGAGGGTGCGCTGCTCGGCCGGCGCGCCGACCGGGACTTGGCGGGGCTGGCAGCGCCTGAGCACATGATCCCGCTGCAGCCCATCAGCGATGTGCGGGCGAGCGCGGACTATCGCCGGTCGGCGGCATTGGAGCTGGTGCGCCGCGCGCTGGGCCGCTGTCTCGCAGCTGCCCTGGAGGCGGCATGACCATGGCACGCATGGCCCTTGCGTTCACGCTGAATGGCCGCCCGGTCGAGGTGCGGGCAGCTCCGCTCACGCGCCTCTCCGCCGTGCTGCGCGACGATCTGCGGCTGACCGGCACCAAGGTCGGGTGCGATGCCGGCGATTGCGGCGCCTGCACCGTGTTGATCGATGGCGAGGCCGTTTGCGCTTGCCTCACGCCGGCCGCCGGTATCGCTGGCCGGACGGTGATCACCATCGAGGGGCTGTGGGATGGCAGGCTCGGAAATCTTCAACGATCCTTCCTGCGCCACGGTGCGGCGCAGTGCGGCATCTGCACGCCCGGCATGTTGATGGCAGCAACGGCCCTCATCGACCGGGTGGCGCGACCAACCGGCCTGGAGGTCGAGGCAGCGCTTTCCGGCGTGCTCTGCCGCTGCACCGGCTATCGCAAGATCATTGCCGCCGTGATGAATGCCTGGCGCGAGGACGAGCTGCCCGAGCCCGGCAGCACCGACGCGCCTCCCGCCGGTTGCGCCGTCGGTCGCTCGCCGGTGCGCCTCGATGGCGTGGCGAAGGTCAGAGGTTCCGAGTGTTTCGGCGCGGATGAGCGTCCCGAAGGCGCGCTGCTCGTGCGCGCCATCCGCTCGCCCCATCACCACGCACGCTTCGAGCTCGGTGACCTCGAGGGATACAGGAGGCGCCATCCCGGCATCGTCGCCATTTTCACGGCAGCCGACATTCCCGGTCGGAACGCGTTCGGGGTCATCCCTGCATTCGCCGATCAGCCCGCACTCGCTGAACGGGAGGCCCGTTTTCGCGGCGAGGCGGTGGCGATCGTGGCGGGCGAGCCCTCCATCATCGAAGCCCTCGACCTCGCCGACTTTCCCCTCACCTGGTCGCAGCTACCGGCGCTGCTCGACCCGATCGCGGCCGAAGCACTCTCGGCTCCCCTCGTTCACGCAAGCCGTACCGGAAACGTGCTGGTCCGCGGCCTCGTGCAGCGTGGCGACGCCGCGGCGGCGTTGGCCACGGCGGCCTACAGGGTCTCTGGCCAGATCGAGACCTCCTTCGTCGAGCATGCCTATATCGAGCCCGAAGCCGGGTTTGCCCGCATGGATGGCGACATCCTCGTCGTGCAGGCCTGCACGCAGGCGCCGCACCTGGACCATGACGGTATCGCCGCGATCCTCGCGCTGCCACGCGACAAGGTCCGCGTGATCCCCACTGCAACAGGTGGCGGATTTGGCGCCAAGCTCGACATCTCGTTGCAGCCGCTGATCGGTCTCGTGGCGTTGAGGACAGGCCGGCCCGCCACCATGGTCTATTCGCGCCCCGAATCGATGGCCGCCACCACCAAGCGCCATCCGGCCCGCATGCAGGCCGAGATCGCCGCCGATCGTGATGGCCGCGTCACGGGCATGCGGTTCGATGGCGTGTTCGACACCGGCGCGTATGCGAGCTGGGGACCGACCGTCGCCAATCGTGTTCCCGTCCATGCCTCCGGCCCCTATCTGACACCCAACTACCAGGCGAGCGCGCGAGCGATCCACACCAACGGGCCCGTCTCGGGGGCGTTCCGGGGCTTCGGCGTGCCGCAGGCCGCCATCATGCAGGAGCTGCTGTACGACGATCTGGCGGCGGCGACTGGGATCGACCGGCTGGCGCTGCGCCGTCTCAATGCTCTGAGTGAGGGCTCGACAACTGTCAC
>JANPDA010000116.1:0-6052 GCA_031431235.1 Hyphomicrobiaceae bacterium | reverse complement strand
CCGCCGCAGCGGGCGTTTTGTTGCGGAGGAAGCAGCGCTCGATCGCTTGCTCGCCCTGGCGCCGCGCGAAGGCGCGATCGAGCCATCGGCGCTCCTCAGTAGGATCGTCGGCGCCGCGAAGTCCGAAGGCCCTCCGCCTGGCCTCGAGGGTGCGGGCGCGGCACCCGGCAATGTCGTGCCGATGCGGCCTCGGCCGGGCCCGATCCCGAAGGTGGCAAGCTCGGGCGTATGGCCGGCCGCGGTCGCGCTCGCGGCTTCGCTCGTGCTCGGGGTTCTGGGTGGCGCTTCCTCGATCGGTGAGCCGGCGTTGAGCGGCATCTTCGAGATCGCCGGGCTTGCTGCAACCAGCGCCGATGCCGACGCCGCAACAGGCGATGGCTGGGAAGCATTCTCTTTGGATACCGCGACCTCGCTCGAGGAGCTGCTATGACCGCAACGTCGGGACAATTGCCAGTCACGCCGCCGGAACGCCGCGCGCCGCGCTGGCTTTGGGCCGTGCTGGTCGGATCGCTCGCGCTGAACTTGGCCGTCGTTGGCTCGCTAGCCGGCTTTGCCTGGCGTCATGGCGGCTGGGGTGGTGGCGGCCACGGCTTCTTCTTCGGGGGACGGCTGCTGCGCGAGCTGCCCGAGGAGAGGCAGGCCGAGGTGAAGGCGATTCTCGATCGCAACCGGCCGGCGACCGAGCAAGCCTGGCAGCGCTCGGGCGAGGCGCGCAAGGACGCCATGCGGCTGTTCGAGGCCGAGCCCTATGATCGCGCTGCCTTCGAGGCGGCGATTGCACGGATGAACGCGGCCGAGCTGGCGATGCGCTCCTCCGTCACCACGATGATGGGCGAGATCGGTGCAAAGCTCACTCACGAGGAACGGCAGCGGGCGTTGCGGGGCCTGCAGCGCGGCTGGTTCGGCCGACGGGGGCATGGCCATGGCGGCGATGGCCCCGAGGGTGGCCCGCAAGCCGATTGATGGTGGTTGTAGGTGTGCGTGCTGGCGCTCAGGCGGCCCGCTGGATTTCGTGCGAGGCCGGCTGCGAGACGGTGCCATCATGACGGCTGCCGTGGCTGGCATTGGCCACCTGGATGATGTCGTCGACGCGGGAAAGCAGCACCTGGGCGCCGTCCTGGATGTGGTCGGCATAATCGCGGTACTTCTGGCTGCCGAGCGGTCCGAACACCTCGCCGCGCATCAGCTCGGAGAAGCCGATCACGGAATTGAGTGGCGTGCGCAGCGCGTGACTGAGCTCGCAAAGCCGGCTCGACTGGTCGTTCATGGGATCCTGCGAGGCGCCACGATCGGTGGATCTCGGGCTCGTGGCGGCTTGGGGCCGGCTCCCGGCATGGCCTGCGTGGGGAATGTCGATGAGGACCGCCGGCTGTACCAACCAGCCGATCGCAAGGCCAATGAGTGCAGCGACGAGCATCGGCATCAACAGTGCCGACACGGCGCCGGTCTCGGGCAATTCGCCCGCGGCGATCGCACTGCCGTTGCCCGCGACCGCCATGAACCCCGCCAAAGCCAACACCAATCCCGCGCCGCGCCGTAATACGGCGCGGTCGATCAACTGTCGATTCATGCTGTGCCCCGTCCTTCAGCCGCCCCGGCGCCCCCGCCTAGTGTCCCGCCTCCGAATTGCCGACGCACTTGCAACATGCGCTGATCGGCAATTGCGAGACGCCACACCAGCGCCTGTGCCAGACGAATCGCCCGGCCCATGCCCATTGGAATGCAGCGGCCCATTTGAGTAAAGCGCGATTAAAGCCATTCAGGGCAGAGAATTATTGTTTCAGGCCTCGAGTGTCTTGGTTACAATCTCGTAGAGATCGCGCGAGATCCCTTCGCGGGCTGCCACTTGCTTCAAAGCCTTCTTGGCTTGCTTGCGCCGTCCGGCCTCGAGCGTGCGCCAGCTTCTGAAGGCGCCGAGCAGGCGCGCCGCCACCTGCGGGTTGAAGCCGTCGATCTCGCCGACCTTGCCGGCAACGAGCTGATAGCCGCGCCCGTCCGGCCGGTTGAACTGGAGTTGGTTGAAGCCGGCGAATACGCCGATCAAGGCACGCACCTTGTTGGGGTTCTGCAGCGAGAACAGTGGGTGGCGCGTCAGCTCGTCGACCCGCTCGAGCGTATCGGGCAGCGACGACATGGCCTGGATGGTGAACCACTTGTCCATCACCAGCAGATCGCCCTGCCAGCGCTCCTCGAAATGAGCGAGGGCTTGGCGCCGCTCCGGGCAATCGATGTCGGAGAGGATCGCGATCGCGGCCATGGCGTCGGTCATGTTCTTGGCCGACCAGTAGTGCTTTGTCGCCAGTGCAATGTCCTCGGGCTGGCCACGCTCGGCAATGAGGCCAAGCGCACTGTTGCTCAGGGACCGCAAGCCGACGCTGTTGGCGTCGGGGCGATAGCGGCCCTTCGGACGGCTGGTCTCGTAGGCGTCGATCAGCTCGCTGCGGATGGTGCGGCTGATCAGGCGCAGCAGCTGGGTGCGCGCGGCATGGATCGCCTGCGGGTCGACGTCCTTGCGAATCTCGCGGGCGATGTCGGCTTCGCCCGGCAGCTGCAGGAGCTGGGCGCGATAGGCGGGCTCGAGCCGGCCGTCGCCCAACGCGGCGCCCATCGCCTTGGCGAGCTTGCCGCCGGCCCGCACGGTGCGGCCATTGCGGTTCGCCTCGACGATCTCGATGATGGTCCGTGTCGCCAGCGTCTGCATGGCCTGCCAGCGATTATAGAGATCGCTGTCGTGGACGATGAGGAACTCGAGATCGCGGTCGGAGAGGTCGATCGAGAGGTTGACGGGTGCCGAGAAGCCACGCAGCAGCGAGGGCACGGGCTTGGACGGCACATCGACGAAGCGGAACACCTGCTTTGCCTCCCTGACCTCGACCAGGCCGTCCTTGACGCGGCCGCTGCCCTCGAGCTTCAGCTCGATCGCCTCGCCATTGCCCCCGAGCAGTCCCATCTTCAGGGGAATATGGAAGGGCTTCTTCTTGGGCTGACCGGGCGTGGGTGGCAGCACCTGATCGACGGTCAGCTCGGCCGTCCTCGTGCGCGCGTCCCAGTCGAGCTTGCAGACGAGCTCGGGCGTGCCCGATTGGCTGTACCAGAGCATGAACTGGGAGAGGTCGCGGGCATTGGCCTCCTCGAAGCACTTGGCGAACTGATCGACGGTCGCGGCTTGCCCGTCATGGCGCGCGAAGTAGAGGTCGAGCCCCTTGCGGAAGCCGTCCTTGCCGACCAGCGTCATGATCATGCGGCAGAGCTCGGCGCCCTTCTCGTAGACGGTCGAGGTGTAGAAGTTGTTGATCTCGATATAGGTTTCGGGCCGGACCGGATGGGCGAGAGGGCCTGCATCCTCGGGGAACTGATGCGCCCTGAGGCCCCGCACGTCGGCGATGCGCTGCACGGTCCGCGACCGCTCGTCGGATGAGAACTCCTGATCGCGGAAGACGGTCAGCCCTTCCTTCAGGCAGAGCTGGAACCAGTCGCGGCAGGTGATGCGGTTGCCGGTCCAGTTGTGGAAGTATTCGTGCGCGATCACACTCTCGATCGCCTCGTAGTTGCCGTCGGTCGCGGTGTCGGGGGAGGCCAGCACCAGCTTGTCGTTGAAGACGTTGAGGCCCTTGTTCTCCATCGCCCCCATGTTGAAGTCGGAGACGGCGACGATCATGAAGATGTCCAGGTCGTACTCGCACCCGAACCGCTTCTCGTCCCAGCGCATGGACCGCTTCAGGCTGTCCATCGCCCAGCTGCAGCGATCCTCCTTGCCAGGCTCCACATAGATCCTGAGCTCGACCTTGCGGCCGCTCATGGTGGTGAAGCCGTCGGTGACGCAGCCGAGCTTGCCGCCAACCATGGCGAACAGGTAGCTCGGCTTCCTGTGCGGGTCGTGCCAGACCGCGAAATGCCGGCCGCCTTTCAGCTTGCCGGCCTTGATCATGTTGCCGTTACCGAGCAGCACCGGCGTCTCTGCCACATCCGCTTCGAGCCGGGTGGTATAGACCGCAAGCACGTCCGGCCGATCCAGAAAATAAGTGATCCGCCTGAATCCCTCCGCCTCGCACTGCGTGCAATAGATGCCGCGCGAGCGGTAGAGGCCCGAGAGGGACTTGTTGGCCTCCGGATTGCAGAGCGTCGTGATCTCGAGTGTGAACGGGCCGGCAGGCGGCCTGGCAATGGTGAGGCTGTCGTCGGCGAGCTTCAACTCCGCCTTTGCCAGCACCCGATCGGGGAGCCTGACCTCGATCAGCTCGATACCTTCGCCATCGAGGCGGAGCGACTTGTCCTTGCCTCGATAGGCAGGATTGGGTCGGATCGCGAGACGGGATACGATGCGGGTTGCGCCCGGTGCGAGGGCGACATCGAGCTCGACCGTGTCGATCAGGTAGTTCGAGGGCTCGTAGTCTTTGAGGTTGATCGGATGCGGCGGGTCGGTTTTCATTGCTCGTCCGGGCTCTCGGTGGCGGCGTTGTTGCTGGCACCATGGGTAGTCGCCGTCACAGGTTGCGGCAAGCGAAAGCTCGCCGCGACCGCACTTTTCGCCGTTCTCATGGCGGCCTTGCCCGGCACTGTCGCGATGGCTGAGGGGCTCTACGCGCGCGGCATCAATCTGCGCGACGTGCTGGCCTACCCCTCCGACCGCGAATGGCCGCTCTTCCGCGGCCCCGAGGCCAATCCGACCGATCATGAGTTCCAGCGGCTCGCCGCCGCCGGCTTCACGTTCGTGCGCGTGCCGGTCGAGCCCGGTCCATTCCTCGACCAACCCGAGCAGCGGGTGGGCGCACTCATGGACCGCCTCGTTGCGGTCATCGGGCAAGCGAGGCGCGCAGGCCTTGCCGTCATCGTCTCGCCCCATCCCCGCCCCGATCGCGACGACTGGAGTCAGCGGCTCATCCTGGCCGACCGGAATGGCCCCCTCTATCGGGCCTACGCGGCTTGGCTCGAGCGGTTGGCAACTACGCTCTCAGCGCTCGGCACCGAGGGCATCGCGCTCGGGCTGATGAACGAGCCCCAGGCCGATTGCCGCAATCCGCAAGGCATCGACTGGATCGAGCATCAACGCGACCTGTACGGGCGAGTTCGCGCGGTCGCAGCCGGCCTTACGGTGGTGCTGACGACCGGCTGCTGGTCGGACATCGCCGGGCTCGCCTCGCTGGATCTCGCCGGCTACGATCCCAATGTGATGATCGACGTGCACTCCTACCGGCCATTTGCCTTCACCCATCAGGGGGCCGACTGGACCCTGCCAGGACTGCGCTACATGGCAGGGCTCGCCTTTCCAGCCGTGCGCACCGACCGGGCGGTGGCGGAGGCTGCCAGCACGCGGCTCCTGCTGGCCCTGCGAGCGGAGGATACGCCTGAGCGCACCCATGATTTCGCCGCCACGCTCGATCTCATCGACAGCTATCTGCGCGAGGGCGCTGACGGGACCTCGATCCGGCTCGAGCTGGCGCAGGCGGCCGAGTGGGCCGACGAGGCCGGCTTAGCGCGCGAGCGGCTGATCGTCGGCGAGTTCGGCGCGCTGCGTCCCGCTCCCGCGAGCGGCATCGGCGACGATGGCAGCCGGGAGCGCTATCTGCAGGCCGTCAGCGGCGCGGCGCAGGAGCTCGGGCTCGGCTGGGCGCTCTGGGAGTATCATTCGTCCTTCGGCCTCGCTGTCGAGCCTGAAGGCAAGACGCTCGATCCCGGCATGTTGAGCGCATTGGGACTGCGGCAAGTGCCCTAGTGGAGCGAATTTGACATTTGAGTCCCGGTTGCCGCCAGGCTCGTACTCAAATGTCAGATTCAAAAGCTCCACTAGAATCATAAGGTTGCTAGTGGTCCTCATAAATCCGACCTTTGCTCGGGCGCGTGCTGCCAGGTGATGCAACTGTCGGATTTGGGCCACTAGTGCCCAATGATCGGCATGCTTCGTGCTTTAGGACTGTGTCAAGGGCGATCGTGCACAATGGTCGGCTGGGGCTTGGTGGCGCTGAGGAATTGGTTGACCGGACCCGACATTCGAGACCGCTGCGGCCAGCAGCCGCGAGCGCACCAGCCAGGACCCGCCAGGACGGCGGAACGA
>JANPDA010000115.1:0-11521 GCA_031431235.1 Hyphomicrobiaceae bacterium | reverse complement strand
CATGGCTGCCTACGAGATGCGCGGCACGCCGACGCTCCTGATTTTCGACCGCGAGGGCAGGCTGCGGCGCCACTATTTCGGCCACCCCGACGACATGATCCTGGGCGCCGAGATCATGGGTCTGGTGATGGAGACGGACGCCCGTGCGAGCGAGAAGATCATGCAGCGGGCGCTGGTGTTCCCGGGCCAGCACGAGCACGACCACGTGCATGGGCCGGGGTGCGGGCATGATCATGAGCACGGCCATCAAGGCTGATGCGGCGGGCAAGGCGGCAAAGGGTGCGGATGCACCTTTCAGGTCAGACCAGCGCAATGGAGCGTAGGGGCATTCCGAGCAGGTCGCCCCCACCGAGCCTCGCCATACTGCTTTGGCTTTTGTCCTTCAAGCGACCTGCGTCGTCGACGCGTGCTTCACGCCCTTCTGGTCGAAGAGGTCCTTCAGCTCGCCCGACTGGAACATCTCGGTGGTGATGTCGCAGCCGCCGACGAACTCGCCCTTCACATAAACCTGCGGGATGGTCGGCCAATTCGAGAACTGCTTGACGCCATCGCGGATCGCCACGTCGGCAAGCACGTCGATATCCTCGTACTCGACGCCCAGATGATCGAGGATCTGCACGACGCGGCTGGAGAAGCCGCAGCGCGGCGTGTCGCGCGTGCCCTTCATGAATAGCACCACGTCGTTGGTGGAAACCTGCTTGCGGATCCAGTCGGTCACTGCCTGATCGCTCATGTCGTTCATCCTGGCTAGCTGTAAGAAAATTCGAATTGCGGGGTTCCGCCGCGAGCTGGTCTCGCTCAGGTATTCTCTCGCTCAGGCTTTCGGTGCCGATGTCTGCAGCGCGAGCGCATGCAGCGCGCCACCCATCTCCCCGCGAAGCGCATCATAGACCATCTGATGTTGCTGCACGCGGGACTTGCCGACGAAAGCGGGTGACACGACCACGGCCTGATAGTGATCGCCATCGCCCGCCAGATCGTTGATGGTGATCTGGGCGTCGGGAAGCTTTGCTCGGATCAGCCGCTCGATGTCGTCGGCGCTCATGGGCATGGACGATGCGCTCCTCGTCGCAGGTTCGTGCAATGTATGCTGGCGTCGGCCCGATCGCAATGGCCGATCGATGGTCCAGACCGAGCCCCGGCTGACCACTTCGTCCCGCGACGAGACACCGCGCATGGACTTCTCAACGCATTCAGGTCACAGTGCACTCAATCATACATTTGACGGAAACGCCCACTAGGGCCAGTTTGGCCGTTCGAAGCTCGGGGACTTGGGTGCGATGCGTTGTTGGTGGGGCCGCTTGATGCCGATCATGGAATTCGTCGACGCTCTCGCTCCCAGAATGCGGGCCACTCTGCTCGCCATCGCCTGTGTGCTGGCTGCGAGCACGGCTGTCGCCGAGGAGAAGGCAAAGCCAGCTGCTGCGCCCTCGTCCGGCTTCCCATCCAAGGTGACGGCCGTCTACGACATTGCCTGGAATGGGCTTTCGCTCGGCCAGTTCTCGTTCATCTCGACCATCAAGGGCGGAAAATACAGCCTTGTCGGCGACGCCAGCCTCTCGGCGGTCGTGTTCGCGTGGCGCGGCATCACCAAGAGCAGCGGAACGGTCGCGGCCGGAGTCCCCAAGCCCGACGCCTATGCCTTCACCTACGAGGGCACCAAGTCGGGACGCCTCGACATGCGGTTCGAGGGCGACGAGATCACGTTCGTGAAGGCCAATCCCCCGATCGGCACCTCGCCGGGTCGCGTACCTGTCACCCGCAGCCATCTGCAGAATGTCCTCGACCCGCTGACGGCCGTGATGGCGGTCTCGAGTGTAGGCGGCGGCAAGGTCGACGGCACCAATCCCTGCAAGCGTCGCATCCCCATTTTCGACGGCAAGCAGCGCTTCGACCTCGTCTTCTCCAATTTGCGCAAGGAGCGGCTCGAAGGCGCCAACGCGACAACCGCTATCGTCTGCCGGGTCAAGTATGTGCCGATCGCCGGCCACAAAATGAACGAGGAGACCAAGTTCATGGCCGCGACCAACGGCATCGAGATCTGGATGTTGCCGGTCGCCCGCGCCAACCTGTTCGTGCCCTACATCGTCGTGCTGCCGACCATGTGGGGCAACGCGCAAATGACCTCGACCTCGATCCAGATGGACGTGCCCGGCCGTGGTCGCATCGCCCTCGTCAACTGATCGTTCGTGCCCGGGTCAATGCGCCGCGTCGACAATTTCCGAGCCAGGCTGGGGGAAACAGCTTATCCCCTGCCTCAGCTTCAGCCATGACAGGGTCACCGCGACCGGCTAGTGTGGTGTCTCGCAAATGCCATCCAGCATCTGCGGCTGGCTCGGAGATGGCATTTGCGAGGCGAAACCACACTAGAATCATAGAGTTGCTAGTGTCCTTACATCTCCGAAATACGCTTCAGAGGACGCGGCAAGGGTGAGCGTATTTCGGAGACAGGACACTAGTGTGGTGTCTCGCAAATGCCATCCAGCATCCGCGGCTGGCTCGGAGATGGCATTTGCGAGGCGAAACCACACTAGCATCATAGAGTTGCCAGTGTCCTTACATCTCCGAAATACGCTTCAGAGGACACTGCGAGGGTGAGCGTATTTCGGAGACAGGACACTAGACACGCCCCAGGGAGCCGCGGTCGCGATCACCGCGAGTGAGGCTTGCGGCAGCAGCCAGGCCTTCTGTGGGCTCCCACTGAATGCCTGCCCAGGTTTCCTCTGTTTGCGCAGAGACCGATCCCAGAACCAGCTAGGCCACTCTTGGGAACTCTGCTTAGTGAAGGCTCAGCCCGGCCGGCCCCGATGCCAAGGACGCTTCAGCATGCCCATCACCTCTTCCGAGCCAAACCACGCGGTCGCGCCGCGCGCCCGCAACGTGACGGCCGTGCTCGGTCCGACCAACACCGGCAAGACCCACCTCGCCATCGAGCGCATGCTCGCCCACAAGTCCGGCATGATCGGCTTGCCGCTGCGCCTGCTCGCTCGCGAGGTCTATGACCGGATCGCGGCACGGATCGGGGCCGACAAGGTCGCGCTCGTGACCGGCGAGGAGAAGATCAAGCCCGAGCACGCCCGCTACTGGGTCTCGACGGTCGAGGCGATGCCACGCGACATCGAGGTCGATTTCCTGGCGGTCGACGAGATCCAGCTCGCCGCCGACCCGGAGCGGGGCCACGTCTTCACCGATCGCCTGTTCCATGCGCGCGGCACCCACGAGACACTGCTGCTCGGCGCGGCAACCATGCGCGACGCCATCAGGGATCTGCTGCCCGGCGCCAACTTCGTTTCCCGTCCCCGCCTCTCCAAGCTCAGCTATGCGGGCCAGAAGAAAATCTCGCGACTGCCGCGGCGCTCCGCCATCGTCGCGTTCTCGGTTGCCGAAGTCTACGAGATTGCCGAGCTGCTGCGCAGGCAGCGCGGCGGCGCGGCCGTCGTGCTCGGGGCGCTGTCGCCGCGCACCCGCAACGCCCAGGTCGCCCTCTACCAGTCGGGCGCTGTCGACTATCTGGTTGCGACCGACGCGATCGGCATGGGCCTCAATCTCGATCTCGACCACGTCGCCTTCGCCCAGAGCCGCAAGTTCGACGGCCACCACCATCGCGCGCTGACACCGGGGGAGATCGGCCAGATCGCCGGCCGCGCGGGGCGCCATCTGCGCGACGGCACATTCGGCGTGACCGGTGAGGTCGAGCCGTTCGACCCCGAGCTGGTCGAGCGATTGGAGAAGCACGAGTTCGAGCCTGCCAAGGTCCTGCAGTGGCGCAATGCGAGCCTCGACTTCTCCTCGATCGATACGCTGAAGGAGAGTCTGCGGACTGTGCCTGCCCATCAGCGGCTGACCCGCGCCCGCAGCGCCGAGGATGTCGATGCGCTCGAGCATGCAAGCCGCGACGAGACCGTTCTTGGTGCTGCCCGATCGCGCCGTGCCGTCGAGCGGCTTTGGGAGGTCTGTCAGGTCCCCGACTATCGCAAGCTGTCGAGCTCGAGCCATGCCGAGCTGGTGGTGACACTGTTCAATTTCATCGCCAGCGACAATGGCCGGATCCCGGAGGACTGGTTCGCCGAGCAGGTCGCCCGCTCCGACAAGACAGACGGCGACATCGACACGCTCGCCAACCGCATCTCCCACATCCGCACCTGCACTTTCATCGCCAACCGGTCGGACTGGCTCGAGCAGCCCGAGCACTGGCAGGCCCGCACCCGCACGATCGAGGATCAACTCTCCGATGCCCTGCACGATCTCCTGACCCAGCGCTTCGTCGACCAGCGCACCAGCGTGCTGATGAAGCGGCTGCGGGACGAGGAGGAGCTTGCCGCCGAGATCGGCGAGGATGGTGCGATCCATGTGGAGAAGCATTTTGTCGGCCGCCTGAAGGGCTTCCAGTTCGCGATCGATGGCGCAACCGAGGGCTTGGAAGGCAAGGCCGCGCGACAGGCCTCCGCCCAGGTGCTCGGCAAGGAGCTCGGCATGCGGGCGCGCCGGCTCGCCTCCGCCAAGAACGACGCCTTCAAGCTCACCCGGCTCGGCCGGATCGAGTGGCGCGGCGACGTCATCGGCAGAATCGAGCGGTCGGACGATCCGTTGAAGCCGCAAGTGCTGCTGCTGGCCGACGAGCACTTGGTCTCGCCCGATCGCGAGCGGGTGCAGGAGCGGTTGCAGACGTATGTGAGCGAGCTGATCGAGGAGCGCCTGAAGCAGCTCGTCGAGCTGTCGCGGGCAGAGGACGTGTCAGGCATGGCCCGCGGCATCGCGTTCCGCCTGAAGGAAGGCTTCGGCATCCTGCGGCGCGAGACGGTCGCCGAGGAGGTGCGTGGGCTCGATCAGGAGGCGCGCGCGCAGCTGCGCAAATATGGCGTGCGGTTCGGTGCCTTCAACATCTATTTCCCGCTGCTGCTGAAACCGGGTCCCTGCGAGCTGCTGCTGACGCTTGCCGCGCTGTCACGAACCGAGCGCGGCGGCAATGGCATCGAGAGCGTGACCGAGGCGCCGCGCCCGGGCCTGACCTCGATCCCCTACGATCCCGCCATGCCCGACGACACGGTCCGTATCGCGGGCTTCCAGCACTGCGGCCCGCGCGCCGTCCGCGTCGACATGCTGGAGCGGCTGTCGGACATGATCCGGCCGTTGACCGCCTGGCGTGCCAGCGAGGCCAATCCAATCGCTCCGCCCAAGGGCGCGACTGGCGATGGCGGATTCACGGTGATCCCGGAGATGATGTCGATCCTGGGCTGCTCGCAGGCCGAGCTAGCCGAGGTCTTGAAGGCGCTCGGGTTCTGGGTCGAGCGGAAACCCGCGCCGGTGATCGTGCAGCCTGCCGAGCCCGTTGCCGCGGTCGACCCGAGCGCCGAAGCGCCGCCTGCGCTCCAAGACGCAACCGCTTCGATCCCGACCGAGGACGTGGCCTTCGCTGTCAGTGCAGCCGAGCCAGCTGTGGAGGCTGTTGCCGAGGCTGTGGCGGCCGCACCCGTCGAGCCAGCCATGCCGGCCGCACCGGCAGAGCCGGTCATGATCGAGGTCTGGCGTCCGCGCCGGCGCCGGTACGATGGCGGCGACCGCCCGCAGCGCAGACCCGATGAAGGGCAAGAGCAGGATCGTTCAGGTGGCCGTCGCCGGCGAGGCCGTGGCAGCCGGGACGACCGACCGCGGCAACCGGATCAGCCGGCGGCTGCAGTTGCAGCCACACCTGCCGACGCAATGGTCGCGCCTGCCGCGATCGTGCCCGAAGGCCCGAGTGCCCAAGCAGAGGCCGGCGAGCAGCAGCGCCCCAAGCACGCCCGCAACGAGCAACGCCGCCACGCTCGAGGCAAAGGCGGCGGCCAGCCGGACCGCCAGGCTGACGGACCGCGGCCCGATCGCGGCAGGGATCGTGATCGCAGTCGGGACCGCGATCGTACCGAGCGCCCGCCGCGCCAGGATCGTCCCCCGCGCGAGGAGCGCCGTCAGACCTACGATCCGGATTCCCCGTTTGCCAAGCTCGGCGCCCTCAAGCAGGAGCTCGAGAGCCGCCGTAAGGAGCAGACCCCGTCGTGAAGGAGAGCTGGCGCACGTGACGTCTGACGGCAGAGCCGATAGCGGTGCTCCGGCAGGCCGGGGCAGGGCTCAGCGCATCGACAAATGGCTCTGGTACACGCGGGCAATCAAATCGCGCACCCTTGCGGCAGGATTGGTCGAGGACGGCCGCGTCCGCATCAATCGCGAGAAGATCACCAAGCCGAGCCATGCCGTTGAAATCGGCGACGTGGTGACGGCGAGCGTCAATGACCGCTTGCGGATCCTGAAGGTCGTCGCGCTCGGCGTGCGCCGCGGCCCGGCGAGCGAAGGGCAATCCCTCTATGAGGATCTGACGCCCCCGCCGGTGCCGGCCGCGGTTGCCGAGAAAACCACGATCAACCGCGACCCCGGCTCCGGCCGCCCCACCAAGAAGCAGCGCCGCGACACCGATCGGCTGCGCGCGCGCGACGAGCCCTGACCCGCACGCGACGTCAGGCTTTCGGCAACCCGAGCAATTCGTCGATGCGCTCGGTGAGGATGACGACGAGCGCCGGCTCGCCGCGCTGATAGATGTCGGGGATCTGGAGCACGACGAGGCGCCGCCCCGCCAATTCGGCCGCGAAGCGAGCCCTGACTGCACTCGCGTGCGCGTCCTCCATCACGGCGATCACGTCGGCCCAATCGATCAGCTCGCCCGAGATCGGCACGCGAGCGTGGGGATCCGTGCCGGCCGAGCGCGCCTCGTGGCCTTGGCAGCCCACAACGAGGGCTTCCGCGGTCGGGCTGCGATCGATGTTCATGGTGCAGATGAAGAGAACTCGCATGGCCGTGCCACCTCGTTGGGGGTGCGGTGATTGGTGCCCGCTCCAGACATTTGCCGCAACCCACATCCGCAACGCCCGGCATTGCAGGCTCGCCGGTGGCAGCGCAAGGTGGGGGCTCCGAAGGCTCGAGCACTGGAGGGCGGCATGCGCCTCGAGAACAAAATAGCGATCGTGACAGGCGCCGCTTCGGGGTTCGGTCGCGGTATTGCGATGGCATTCGCGCGGGAAGGCGCCAAGGTCGTGATCGCAGACCTGAACGCAGAGGGCGCCGAGCTGGTCGCGCGCGACCTCGGCAAGGCTGCGGTCGCGATTGCGACCGACGTGACCAGGCGCATCGATGTCGAGGCGATGGTCCAGGCGGCAGTCGACACTTTCGGCGGGCTCGACATTCTCGTCAACAATGCGGGCTACACCCACGTCAACCAGTCGATGCTGACCGTGCCGGAAGAGGAGTTCGACCGGGTCTACGCGGTCAATGTGAAGGCGATCTACCTCGCCGCGCTCGCAGCCGTCCCTGTGATGGAGGCGCGCGGCGGCGGGGTGATCGTCAATACGGCCTCGACCGCCGGCTTGCGTCCGCGCCCCGGCCTGACCTGGTACAACGGCTCGAAGGGCGCGGCGATCACGCTGACGAAGTCGATGGCGGTCGAGCTGGCGCCGAAAGGGATTCGCGTCTGCGCCATCAATCCCGTGATCGGCGACACCGGCATGCTCGAGCGCTTCATGGGCGTGCCCGACACACCTTCGAACCGCGCGAAGTTCATCGCGACCATCCCGATGGGCCGCATGTCGACACCCGAGGACATCGCCAAGGTCGCCGTGTTCCTCGCCTCCGACGACGCCGGCTTCGTCACCGGCGTCGCAATCGAGGTCGACGGGGGACGGTGCGTTTGAACGTTGGATGCTCGCGCCCGCAGCGGCGAGGCGGCGCTCGCCCCAAACCAGATGCGCTCGCGCTCAACGTCTGTAGTCCGACCCTTCCGCGTCCAGCATCGCCTTCAGCTCCTTCAGGTGCAGATCGCCCATGCCCGGATAGGAGAACCACTGCTCGCACGTCTTCTTGGCGACCTCGTGGGAGGCGACACGCAGGGGTTTGCCCGTCGACAGCGCCGTAATGTACGTCTCGCAGGACCGCTCGAAGTAGTAGAGCTCGTCGAAGGCGAAGGCGACCGAAGGCCCGGTGATCATCACGCCATGGTTGCCCATGACCATGATGGGCTTGCCCGGCTCGTCGCGGAAGGCGTGGCTGACCCGCTCGGCTTCCTCTCCCAGCCCCATGCCGTCGAAGCCGTCGTCGACGATGACGCGGTCATAGAAGCGCATGGAGTTCTGGTCGATCGGCGGCAAGGTCGAATCCGCGAGGCAGGCGAGCGCCAGCGCATACTTCGAATGCACGTGCAGCACGCACTTCGCGCCTTTCACGTTCCGATGGATCGCGCCGTGCAGGTCCCACGCCGTCGGATCGGGCGCATTCGGCCGGTCCATGATGGTCGCATCGTCGGCATCGAGCAGCAGGAGGTCGCTCGCCTTGATCCGCGAGAAATGGCGGCCATTGGGATTCATCAGGAATTGCCTGCCGTCGTCGGAGACCGCGAGCGAGAGGTGGTTCGCCACCGCCTCGTGCATGTTGAGCTTCGCCGTCCAGCGGAAAGCGCAGGCGAGATCGCACCGCTCCTCCCAGTGATCCATGTTCGGGCGGACGGCGGCGAGGCTGGTGGCGCTCATGGGGGTGCTCCGGTCTGAGGGCTCGGCGGGCGACACTGGACGTGCATCGAGTCTAGCCCAATGCCCCCTGCATTGCCATGCGCTGCGGGCATGCTTGGCAAGCTTCTTGCTGTGTTGGTTGCGTAGTTCACATTTGCGTGACGTCATCCCGGGGCGGTTGGCCCAGGACGCGCAACTCCCGAGGTGAAATCGCCATGCTCATCAAACAGCATGCGTGCTTCCAGGCTGCGGCATCCGACTGGCGCTCGCTCGCGGCCGAAATGCCGGCCGATCCGCTCGCTGGTCCGCTTTGGTGGCGCTGCTGGCTCGACGACGCTTTGCAGGCGCCCGACCAGCCGAGACGGACGCTCCTCACGGTGCACGAGCCCGATGGGCGTGCGGGCATGCTGCTCGCGCTCGAGCGCCGTCGGGTCGGTCCGCTCACGGTGCTCGAGCCGGTCGGTGGCGACGTTTCGCCCGTCCGGGCGATGCTGGTCTCGCCGGCCTTCGCCCGGTCGCTCGACCCGGCTGCCGCCAGAGCCCTGATCGTCGATCTCGCGGCCGCAGCCGGCGGCGCCGATCTGATCCGGCTGCCCGATCAGACAACGCTGCTCGGCGGGATCGCCAACCCATTCATCGGCGATGACGCTGCACCCGCCGACCGGGCGATCGCGGTTTCACAGCTCTGCCAGCCATGGCACCGGTTCGACGCGCGCCATCGCGGCTGCAAGACGCGCCGCAAGGAGCATCGCCGCGAGCGCCAGCTGGCCGAGCGCGGCCTCTTGCGCTTCCGGGTGGCGGCAACGGCAGCGGAGCGGGCGTCCTTTGTCAGGGAGTTGCTGGGCCAGCGCACCTGCATCAAAGGTGGCGGCGAATGCCTGAAACCCCTCGGCCAGATCGCCTGCTCGCGTGTCGTCGAGCGCATCGCCGCGCTCGATGGCATCGATCAGGGGCCGCAGGCCTGGCTGACCGCACTCGAATGCAACGGCAAGCTGCTGTCGGTGATGCTCGGCGCGGTCGAGCATGACACCTACGCCGGTCTGCACCTGTCGCTTGCCGAGGGCGAAGCCTGTACGCATGGCCCGGCCGACCTGCTCATCACCTGGACCTTGCGCCGAGCGGTCGAAAGCGGGCTCGCGACGTTCCGCTTTCCACCGCTCGCGAGCGCACGCCTCGATCTGTGGACGGACCGCTGGATCGAGCTCCACCGCGTCGGCATGGCGTTGACCCGCGTGGGACAGCTCGCCGAGCGCGTGCGCCATTCGAGCCCGCAGGCCCGCCGGGCGTTCGAGATCGCGCGTCTGGCAAGCGCCGAGCTGACCTGCGCGATCGCGGGCAATCTCTCGAACGTGCGCGAAGCCGCCGACGAGCCGCGAGTGTTCTGACGCATTCATCCGGTACCCCAAATGAATGGCCAGCCCACTAGCCAACTCTTTGTTTGTGTTCCGTCTTTCCATTCATTGATCCAACTTCGCCGGAATCGAATGAATGGGACGGAACCCGAGCTCATGCCAGCTCACCTTGACAGCACCGCGCCGGTCCGCGACACCCTGCTCGGATTGGAACGGGCAGGAGGCCGCATGGCAATCGCAACGCGCGAGCGGATGGTCGAGGTCATGCTCAGGGCGGCCAGCGAGGCGGGCAGCCGCATCATGGCGATCTACCGGTCCCCCTTCGCCGCCGAGCAGAAGGGTGACGGCTCGCCGGTGACTGCGGCCGATCTGGCGGCGGAGGCGGTGATCCTGCGGCATCTGCATGCGGCGTTCCCGGCGATCCCGGTGGTGTCGGAGGAGAACGCCGCTTCCCATCGGCTCGCCCCGCCCGAGCGCTTCTTCCTGGTCGATCCGCTCGACGGGACGAAAGAGTTCGTGAGCCGCAATGGTGAGTTCACCGTCAACATCGCGTTGATCGAGGCGGGCGTGCCGGTGCTGGGCGTGGTGCTCGCCCCGGCGGTCGGGCGATTGTTCTGGACAGCGGCCGAAGGCGGCAGCTTCGAGGAGCGCGGCGGCGTCCGGCGGGCGATCAGGGCCCGGATAGCGCCAGCCGCGGGCATGATCGCCGCGGTCAGCCGCTCGCATCTGGACGCCGCCACGACCGACTACCTGCAGGCCTTCCGGATCGCCGGCGAAATCTCGGCCGGCTCGTCGCTGAAGTTCTGCCTGATCGCAGCCGGCGAGGCCGACATCTATCCCCGGTTCGGGCGGACGAACGAGTGGGACACGGCGGCCGGCGATGCCGTGCTGCGGGCCGCCGGCGGGCGCATGCAGACGCCCGAGGGCGAAGTCTTCCGCTATGCCAAGCCGGGTTTCGGCAACGGCCCCTATGTGGCGTTGGGTGCGCAGGGGTGAGCAGCACTGATCTGTCCCGTTTCCCCGGAGACGGCCGCGGGTGGTCATCGGGGGCCCAGTGTCGTAGGTTGGGTCGAGCACTTGTCGAGACCCGACGCCAGATCATCCGCGGAAATGTCGGGTCTCCTTCGTCGACCCAACCTTAAAAAAAGTCGGTCTGCCTCCGAGGGCTGAGGCTGTCTACTCGATCGCGGGCAGGCGCGCCAGCAACCGGCTCCCCGTCCCGATGCGCAGCCGCCCGCGCTCGCTCAGAACAGGCCTTCGAACTTCTTCTTGAACTTGCTGACGCGGCCGGCACGGTCGAGCAGCTGCTGATTGCCGCCGGTCCAGGCCGGGTGCGTGGTCGGATCGATGTCGAGGGAGAGCTTGTCGCCTTCCTTGCCGTAGGTCGAGCGGGTCACGTATTCGGTGCCCGATGGCAGCACGAGGGTGATGAAGTGATAGTCGGGATGGATATCGGCTTTCATGGCGCAAAACTCCTCACGCCTCAGGCGCGATCATCGGTCGGTGTGAATTCGAAGGCGGTGCATTACAGCAAGCGGGGGGAGAGAGCAAGGTGGGGGAAGAATGCGCGTGACTTTACCTTCTCCCCTTGCGGGAGAAGGTGGCCTTCGCCCTGGCGAAGGTCGGATGAGGGGTCGCACCGAG
>JANPDA010000114.1:0-1503 GCA_031431235.1 Hyphomicrobiaceae bacterium | reverse complement strand
TGGATGATCCGCGCGGTGACGCCGAGCGTCCAGGCCGAGGCGGACACCAGGAAGGCGTCCGATTTCAGCTCCGCCGAGTCCCAGTTGCCGGCGCCGAGCTTGTCCTCGATCAGCTGGTCGGCGGTGGTCGCGTCGGGCACGCGCAGCAGCGCCTCCGCCAGCACCATGAGGGCGAGCCCCTCCTTGGTGGAGAGCGAATAGACGTGCAGGAAGTCCTCGATGCCGCCCAGCCCGCCCGCGTGCGCCCGGATCCCCGCAATGAGCCGACGGGCGCGGTCGTCGATCCGCCGCTCCGCGTCCTCGGTGCGGGGCGTCTGGGCCAGCAAGGCGGCCGCGATCTGCTCGTCCGGCGGTGCATAGGGCGCACTGAAGTCCGGGGTCATCGAATGCTCCTGCAATGAATTGGCCCCGAGCGCACACCGGCCGGGCACGCGCGTCGATAAATTGCCGCATCTGCGGACGATCGTGGTCGATCCGATCCGGCACGCCACGGCGGAGCGCGCCGATATCCACCTGCAGCTCCGCCCCGGCACCGACGCAGCGCTCGCCTTCGGGCTGCTGCATGCGATCCGGGCGGCCGGCCGGCTCGACCGCGAGTTCCTGAAGGCCCATGCGCTGGGCTGGGAGGAGGTCGAGGCCGGGCTCGATCGCACGACGGTCGCGTGGGCGGCCGAGGCGACCGGCGTCCCCGCCGCCCGGATCGAGGAGGCGGCGCGGCTCTATGCGGAAGGCCCGTCGCTGCTCTGGCTCGGGCAAGGGTTCCAGCGGCAGAGGAACGGGGGCAACGCCATGCGGGCGGCGGCGCTCCTGCCGGTGGCGACGGGCCAGATCGGCCGGCCGGGCACGGGCTTTCTCTATCTCAACGGCAGCGATTTCCGCGGCATCGACGGTGATTACCTGTCCGGCGCCAAGCTCGCGCGCGGACCGCGAGCGGTCAGCCACATGGAGATCGCCGAGCGGCTCGCCTCGCCGGCAACCAAAGCGCTTTTCACCTGGAACACCAACATTGCCGCATCGAGCCCAGACCAGCTCTCCTTGCGCGAGGCGCTCCGGCGCGAAAACCTGTTCCAGGTGACGCTCGATCTGTTCCAGACCGACACGGCGGATTTCGCCGATCTGGTGCTGCCGGCGGCGAGCTTCCTCGAGTTCGACGATCTCGTGCTCTCCTATTTCCATCACACGGCCTCGGCGCAGGTGAAGGCGCTCGAGCCGCCCGGCGAGGCGCTGCCCAACCAGGAGATTTTCCGGCGTATCGCGGCCGCGATGGGGCTCGATGATCCCGAGCTGCATGAGAGCGACGAGGCGGTCCTGGCGAGCTCGATGGGGCAAATGGGCCTCGGGCTCGGCTTCGAGGAGCTCGCCGAGCGCGGCACCGTGGAATGCGGAGCGGAGCCTCGAATCGCCTTTGCCGACCTGCAATTCCCCACCCGTTCGGGAAAAATCGAGATCGCCTCCGACCGCTTCGAGAAGCGCGGCGTCTCGCGCGCACCTGCCCCGCTCGCC
>JANPDA010000113.1:0-14220 GCA_031431235.1 Hyphomicrobiaceae bacterium | reverse complement strand
GGCATCGACACAGGCCAGGGCGCCTTCGCCGCCGCGGTGGCGGCGATGGCGAAGGGCTCGTAAGGGCCGGCAGTCGGCAATCGATTGGATATGGTCCGACTGCCGACCTGCCGATTGCCGATTGAGCGGAGCCGCCACGATGTCCAAGCCCCCCCCGAGATACAAGCGCCTGCTGCTGAAGCTGTCGGGCGAGGCGCTGATGGGTCCCCTGTCCCACGGCATCGACATGGCCACGATCGCCCGCATCGCGCGTGACGTGCTAGCAGCGCGCGAGCTCGGCACCGAGATCTGCCTCGTCGTCGGCGGCGGCAACATCTTCCGTGGCGTTGAAGGTGTCGCCAAGGGTCTCGAGCGCGGCACCGCCGACTACATGGGCATGCTCGCCACGGTGATGAATGCGCTCGCGTTGCGTGGCGCGATCGAGGCGGTCGGCGTCCACGCCCGTGTGCTCTCGGCGATCCCGATGCCAACGGTGTGCGAGGCCTTCGTCGCGGAGCGCGCACACCGGCATCTGGCGAAGGGGCGGGTCGTGATCTTTGCCGGCGGCACCGGCAATCCCTACTTCACGACCGATACGGCAGCCGCCCTGAGGGCAGCCGAGATGGGCTGCGATGCGCTCGCCAAGGCAACCCAGGTGGACGGCATCTACTCGGCCGACCCCAGGCGCGACCCCGCCGCCCGGCGCTACGATACCATCACCTATGACGAGGTGCTGGCCAAGGACCTGAAAGTGATGGACGGCGCCGCAATCGCGCTTGCCCGCGACAACAGGATTCCGATAATTGTGCTCTCGATCCAGGAAGAGGGCAATCTGGCCCGCGTCCTGCGAGGCGAGGGGCGCTGCACCACGGTCCGCTAGTGTTCCGTCCCATTCATTCGATTCCGGCGAAGCTGGATCAATGAATGGAAAGACGGAACACAAACAAAAAGTTGGCTAGTGGGCTGGCCATTCATTTGGGGTACCGAATGAATGAGTCAGAACACTAGAGCCCATTATCGAACGTCGAAGCAAGGGATCGCCGCGCGAGCCGGGCTGACGCCGCGGGTTCGATGCGACCCGATCGGTCCACGAGCGGCAGAGCCGGCCGGTATGGCGCCGAGGTCGACAGGACGGGCCACGCAAAGGAGGAGAGACTGCGATGGCAACGGCAATCTTCAAGATCACTGATCTGGAGAAGCGGATGCAGGGCGCGATCGCGACCCTGAAGACCGAGTTCTCCGGGCTTCGCACGGGGCGCGCCAATGCGAGCCTCCTCGATCCGATCACGGTCGAAGCCTACGGCTCGCGGATGCCGTTGAACCAGGTGGGATCGGTCACGGTGCCCGAGCCGCGCACCATCGCCGTGCAAGTCTGGGACCGCGCCATGGTGTCGGCGGTCGAGCGCGCGATCCGTGATTCGAGCCTGGGCATCAACCCGGTGGTCGACGGCCAGATCATCCGCCTCCGGATGCCCGAGCCCAACCAGGAGCGCCGCAAGGAGCTCGTGAAGATCGCCCACAAATACACCGAGGCCGCCCGCATTGCGGTGCGCAACGTGCGCCGCGATGGCAACGAGCTCTTGAAGAAATCCGAGAAGGATCACGTGATCAGCGAGGACGAGCACAGGAAGCAGAGCCAGAAAGTGCAGGAGCTGACCGACAAGATGATCAAGGATGTCGACGCCTTGCTCGCGACCAAAGAGGCGGAGATTCTGCAGGTCTAGTGGTCCATTCCAATGATCGGGAGAGCTCAATCTATGCGTGAATGCGCGAGCCTGATCAGATGCCGAGCCAATTCTTCGTGCTCGAGCCCGATCGAGGAACGGGCTCGCTCGGCGGCTCGGTCAGCGGGAGCGCGCGACAGGTTGCGGCCTGCCGTGCCGACCTCGGCCATGTCATAGTGCCGCAATGACGCGATGGTCGGGGCGGCGAGCAGGATACGATCGAAGGCGATTGGCGCCACGTCCGGCGTGGGGTGCGACATCAAGCGGGGATCGACGGGCGCGCGGCATCAGACACAATTGGCGTCCAAGACCTGTGGGGCGATGCGAGCAATGCCTTGAGATCGGGGCCCCTCCGGGCCCCGTGCGATGGGCAGGCAGGATTGGGCCGGGACCAGCGGACGGCATGGGGGCGGAGGAGAGTTCGGTGCGGCCGAAGCCGAGACATATCGCCATCATCATGGATGGCAATGGCCGTTGGGCAGAGAGCCGGGGACTTCCCAGGGCCGAAGGCCATCGTCGCGGCGTTGAGGCCGTGCGGCTCGCCGTCGAGGGCGCGATCGAGCAGGGGATACCCCACCTCACTCTGTTCAGCTTCTCCTCGGAGAACTGGTCGCGGCCGGCTGCCGAGATCAGCGCTCTGATGGGGCTGCTGAAGCGCTTCATCCGGCGCGATCTGGCTGAGCTGCATCGCAATGGCGTTAGGATCCGTATCATCGGCGAGCGAACGGGTGTGGAGGAGGACGTCGTACTGCTGCTGGAGGAAGCCGAGCAGCTGACCCGCGCGAACACACGGCTCGAGCTGACAGTCGCCTTCAACTACGGCGCCCGCGCCGAGATCGCGCGCGCCGCGGCAAAGCTCGCGGGCCAGGTCCGGGCGGGCGAGATCGAGCCCGGCGACATCACCGAGGAACGGTTCGCCGCCGCCCTCGATACCGGCGGCACGCCTGATCCCGACCTGCTCATCCGCACCAGCGGCGAGCAACGGCTTTCCAACTTCCTGCTGTGGCAGCTCGCCTATGCCGAGTTGGTGTTCACCGACGTGCTCTGGCCCGATTTCGACCGCGACCATCTCGCCAGCGCGATTACCACCTACCAGAGTCGCGAGCGCCGGTTCGGCGGTCTTTCCGCCCGGTCCTCAGCGTGATGGGCGCGAGCGAACAGGCCAAGACGACGGCCCCCCAGGCTGGCCCGCCGGAAGCTGGAGAAGCCCCCTTCGACATCGGGCGGCGGGTGGCCTCCGCCGTGCTGTTGGCAGCTCTCTCGCTGTGGTCGTTGTGGGCGGGTGTGCAGACTTTCGCTCTGCTGCTGGCCGTGTTCGCGACCATTGTCGCCTGGGAATGGGGACGGCTGGTGCGTGGCAGCGAGCGCGACATCTATCTGCTGGCGCATGGATTTGCTGTCGTGGGTGCGACGGGGCTGGGAGCATTCGGGCTTGGCGCGCTCGGGTTGATTTTACTGCTGGTCGTCGCGCCGGTGCTGGTGGTGCTGCGGCTGGGCAAGGGCGGCTGGCTGACGGGTCTGGGCGTGCTCTATGTGGGCCTGCCGGCGCTGGCACTCGTCTGGTTCCGTGCCGACCCCCTGCTCGGCGTGCTCGCCGTGCTGTTCGTGTTCGTGGTGGTGTGGTCGACCGATACATTCGCCTTCCTGGCCGGCCGGTTGATCGGGGGCCCCAAACTGTGGCCGGCGGTCTCGCCCGGCAAGACCTGGGCGGGAGCGGTCGGGGGAGCGGTTGCCGGCATGATCGCGGGGGCATTGTTCGCCTGGGGCGTGGGCGGGATCGATCCGATAACGCTCGTGCCGGTCGGTTTCGTGCTTTCAATCGCCGCCCAACTCGGCGATCTGGGTGAATCCGCGCTGAAGCGGCGCGCCGGCCGCAAGGATGCGAGCAATCTGGTCCCGGGCCATGGCGGCATTTTCGACCGCGTCGACGGGCTGATGCTGGCGGCGATCGTCGCCGGCCTGATCGCGCTCGTACGTGACTTTTCCCATCCGGCGAGCGCGTTGCTCGCATGGTGAAGCGAGAGCATCGACGCTCGAACCAGGTCGGCGGCATGAAACGCGAGCCCACGCCATCAGGATCGGTTGGCTTGCCGCGCACCGTCACGATTCTCGGCGCGACCGGCTCGATCGGCAGAAGCACACTCGATCTGATCGGCCGCGAGCCCGGGCGCTACCGGGTGGTCGCGCTGACGGCCAATGGCAATGCGGGCCAGCTTGCCGAGCTCGCTCTGCAGCATCGGGCCGAGCTTGCGGTCGTTGCCGATCCGGCAGCCTATGGCGAGCTGAAAGCCGCACTTGCAGGCTCGGCAACCAAGGCCGCGGCCGGGGCGGCTGCCGTGCGGGAAGCCGCGGGAGTTCGCGTCGACTGGACCATGGCCGCGATCGTGGGCGCCGCAGGGCTCGTGCCGACGCTCGAGGCGGTGCGCCGGGGTGGCCGGCTCGCGCTCGCCAACAAGGAATGCCTCGTTGCCGCCGGCGACCTCTTCATGCGCGCCTGCGCCCAATCCCGTGTCGAGCTGCTGCCGGTCGATTCGGAGCATTCGGCTGCGTTCCAGGCGTTGGCGGGAGCTGCTCCCGAGGCGATCGAGAGCATCACGCTGACCGCTTCCGGCGGCCCGTTCCGTTCCTGGTCGCTCGCCGAGCTCGGCCAGGCCACGCCCGAGCAGGCATTGCGCCATCCCAATTGGAGCATGGGCGCCAAGGTCACCATCGATTCCGCGACCATGATGAACAAAGGGCTCGAGCTGATCGAGGCCTATCATTTGTTTCCGGTCACGCCCGACCAGCTCCGGGTTGTCGTCCATCCGCAATCGATCGTGCACTGTCTCGTCGCCTATCGCGACGGCTCGGTGCTGGCGCAACTATCGGAGCCCGACATGCGCACGCCGATCGCATTGAGCCTGGCATGGCCGGCGCGCATGGCTGCGCCGACCCGACGGCTCGATCTGGTGGCACTGGGCAGCCTCACATTCGAGGCTCCCGACGAGGTGCGGTTCCGCTCGCTCGCCGTCGCCAGGGCCGCGCTGGAAGCTGGCAGCACGGCCTGTGCGCTGCTCAATGCGGCCAATGAGATTGCTGTCGGGGCTTTTCTCGAGCAGCGAATCGGTTTCCTTGACATAGTCGGTGTCGTCGAGGCTGTGCTCGGTGATAGCGAATGCATGCGCCTGCCGCAGTCGCAAGCGAGCATCGAGGATGTGCTCGCGACCGATGCGCTCGGCAGGCGGCTCGCCGATGCGCGGCTTCGTCACTTTGGCGCCACCGGGAGGCGCTAGTGTTCCCTCCCATTCATTCGATTCCGGCGAGGCAGGATCGATGAATGGAAAGAGGGAACACAAACAAAGGGTTGGCTAGTGGGCTGGCCATTCATTTGGGGTAACAGATGAATGAGCCGGAACACTAGCGGAGTTCGAAGGTCGCTTTTGGTTCAGCCCCGTTTTGGATCTGGCCAGGGCAGACTGAGCAGGGTCGGGCGGCACGTCGGATTGCACAGCGCATCTGGCAGGCCGTCAGCAATACGGAACGCCGTAGGGTACGGCATGAGCGGACACGGATCATGGATGTGATGGCTTATCTGTCGGGCCAGGTCAGCTCGCTCGGGCTGACGCTCGTTGCCTTTTTGTTCGTGCTGACCGTCGTCATTTTCATTCACGAGCTCGGACATTTTCTGGTCGCGCGCTGGTGTGGCGTGAAGGTCGAGACGTTCTCGATCGGATTCGGGCCCGAGATCTTCGGCTTTCTCGATCGCCATGGTACGCGCTGGCGGGTCGCCTGGTTGCCGCTCGGGGGCTATGTCAAGTTCGTCGACGACGAGAACGTGGCGAGCGTTCCCACGGGGGCCAGAGCCGAGTTGGAGACCGTTGGCGCCGAAATCGGCCGATCTGACGGCAGTAATGCTGGCGAGGGGAGTGCAACGAGCGTTGCAACCCAGGGGCGGGCCCAGACCGATACCGAGCCCGGGACCGGCATTGTCGATGACGGCCGTTTCCATACGAAGCCGCTCTGGAAGCGGGCAGCCGTCGTCGTGGCGGGGCCGGTCGCGAACTTCCTGCTGGCGTTCGTGGTGTTCGCGGCGCTCTACACCATCAGCGGCGAGTACGTCACTGACCCAAGAGTCGATCTGGTGCAGCCCGAGGGAGCTGCAGCAAAGGCGGGATTCGAGCCGGGAGACCTCGTCGTCGAGATCGATGGCACGGCCATCGAGAGTTTCACGGACATGCAGCGCATCGTCATGGGCAGCGCCGACCGCGAGCTGGCGGTTGTGGTCAAACGTGGCGGTCAGCGCGTGCCGCTGAAGGTGACGCCCGCCCGCAAGGAGCAGACCGATCGCTTCTGCAACAAATTCCGCATCGGCATGATCGGGATCCAGCAATCGACCAGGCCCGAGGATCGGACGTTCATTTCCTACAATCCCGTGAGTGGGCTCGTGCGGGGCGTGGAAGAGTCGGTCTTCATCGTCACGCGCACCCTCGGCATGCTCGGCGACATCGTGCTGGGACGGGAAGCCGCCGATCAGCTTGGTGGGCCGATCAAGATCGCAACGGTCGCGGGTCAGGTGGCCTCGCTGGGGTTCGAGTCCCTGGTCCGCCTGCTGGCCATCATGTCGGTCTCGATCGGGCTCTTCAACCTCTTCCCGATCCCCATTCTCGATGGGGGAAGCTTGCTCTTTTACGCGATAGAGGCAATTAGGGGACACCCCTTGAGCGATCGAGCCCAGGCATTCGCTTTCAGGGTTGGCTTGGGCTTGCTCGGCATGTTAATGATTTTCGTAACGATGAACGATGTCTGGTCCACCTGGATCGGGTTCGGTAAAAAATGCGTCGGCTGAGGCGTTTAGTAGGCGCTAACGGTCGCACTCCCTTTGGCCGGGGAATCTGTTAACAAAAAGCGTTGGCCAGTGCGTCGTGGGGTGCTCGGTGCCGAGGAGCGCCTCCACAGGGGGATCGGCAGAGACGAGGGGCAGATACCGGATGCTCAGCATTTTGCGAAGAGCAAATCGCGCCATACGCCTGCTCGTCGTGAGCATGGCATTGGCGGGCGTTGCGAGCACGGCCGGGATCGTTTCCGCGCCGGGAGCGGCGCATGCGCAGGCCGCAATCAGCGAGATCCGCGTCGAAGGGAACCGTCGCGTCGAGCCCGAGACCGTTCGCTCCTACATGCAGATTTCGCCCGGCGATGCCTACGATTCGTTCCTCGTGGATCAATCGCTGAAGGCGCTGTTCGCAACTGGCCTGTTCGCCGACGTCCGGATCGAGCGCTCCGGCAGCGTGCTGGTGGTGACGGTCGTCGAGAACCCGGTCGTCAACCGGGTGGTGTTCGAGGGTAACAGCGAGATCGAGGACGCAACGCTCGAGGCCGAGGTGCAGCTGAAGCCGCGCTCGGTCTATACGCGCGCCCGGGTTCAGGCCGATTTGCAGCGGGTTCTCGACGTTTACCAGAGCCAGGGTCTGTATGCGGCGACCGTCGAGCCGAAGATCATCGAGCTGGAGAGCAATCGCGTCGACCTCGTGTTCGAGATCAACGAAGGACCGACCACCAAGGTCCTCAATATCAATTTTATCGGAAATCGCGCCTTCTCCGACTCCGATTTGAAGGAAGTCATCACGACGACCGAGAAGAGCCTGTTCAGTTTCTGGAAATCGACCGACATCTATGATGCGGACCGGCTCAATCTCGACCGTGAGCTGCTTCGCCAATTCTACCTGAAGAATGGCTACGCGGATGCCCAGATCGTGTCGGGTGTGGCCGATCTCGATCGTGGCGGCGATGGCTTCTTCTTGACCTTCACGATCGAGGAAGGCGAGCTCTACACGTTCGGCGACGTTCGGGTCGAATCGTCGATCCCCGAGGTCGATGCCAACGAGCTGCTCGGCCAGCAGCTGGTGGAGACAGGCGAGGTCTACGACGCGACCTTGATCGAGAAGTCGATCGAGAAGTTGACGCTGATGGTCGCCGAGCAAGGGCATGCCTTCGTGCAGATCCGCCCGCAGGTCGATCGCGATCCGGTCGCCCGGACCATCAGCATCAGCTACGTGGTCGAGGATGGCCCCCACATCTATATCGAGCGTATCAACGTCGTCGGCAATCTGCGAACTCAGGACTATGTAATCCGACGCGAGTTCCGTCTGGCGGAAGGCGATGCCTACAACAAGCTGCTGGTCAACCGGGCCAAGAAACGGCTGCAGGCGCTCGGGTTCTTCAAGACTGTCGAGGTCAACGTCGAGCAAGGCAGCGCGGCGGATCGGGTTGTGCTGAACGTCGTTCTGCAGGAGGACTCGACCGGGGAGCTGTCGTTTGGCGGCGGCTACTCCACCTCGGAAGGCGTGATCGCGGACATCACCCTGAAGGAGCGCAACCTCCTCGGCAAAGGCCAGTTCGTGCAGTTGAAGCTCGGCGGCAGCCTCGAGCGCATTCAGGTCGATTTCAGCTTCACCGAGCCGCGCTTTCTCGACCAGAACATCTCCGCAGGTTTCGATCTCTTTCACAAGGAGGTCGATTTCGGCAAGGAAGCCGGCTACAAGAGCCGCCGTACCGGCGGTGGGCTCCGGCTCGGTTTCCCACTCACCGACGAGGCGTGGCTGACAACGCGCTACACCCTTGCCCGTGAGGAGATCTACAGCGTCCAGGACGATGCGAGCGAGCTGGTGAAAGAGCAGGAGGGCGTGACGCTGCTCTCGGCTCTGGGCTACACGCTCGCCTATGACACCCGCAACATCAGGGGCAATCCAACCCGCGGTGTCTATCTCGAGCTGGCGCAGGATGTAGCAGGCCTTGGCGGCGACGTTTTCTATGTGCGCACCGTTGCCGAGGGGAGAGGCTATTATCCCATCACCGAGAAGATCATTTTCGTCGGACGGGTGACCGGCGGCAACATCGAAGGTTGGGGCGGCGAGGAGCTTCGGGTCAACGATCTGTTCTACAAGGGCGGCGAGACCGTTCGTGGTTTCGATCGCGGTGGTTTCGGACCGCGTGACCTGCTGACGGGCGATGCGATCGGCGCGACCATGTTCTACGCCGCGACCGCCGAAGTGCGCTTCCCGCTACCGCTGTTGCCTGAGGAGCTCGGGTTGAGCGGCGCGGTGTTCGCCGACGCGGGCTCGGTGTTCGGCGTCTCTGATCGCGCCCAGGAGCTGGACGCGTCGGGCAAAATCAAGCTGGTCGACGAGGCGAGCATTCGCTCCTCCGTCGGCGCCAGCCTGATATGGAACTCGCCGCTCGGACCGCTGCGGGCCGACTACGCGTTCGTTTTGTCGAAGGAAGCCTTCGACGACGAGCAGGCCTTCCGGTTTGGCGCCAGCACCAAGTTCTGAGCCGACAGACATCCGTTTCCCAGCGAAAGACGACCTCGGTTTCGCGAGCTTTCAGCTCGAGACTGGTGGGACGTGTGGTGTTGTAGGTCTTCAGGGGTTGGCGTTGGCTGCCACTCGCCATCGGTCCGTACCCGGGTGCTCCGCCGATTTGCCAACAACTCCTTTGGGGTCGCGGGCCCGATCGGGCGCAGCCAAGCTTGACTCCGGCCGCCGGACATGGTGCGACAGCGCCATCGTCGAGTGCCACCGCAGCACACGAGCAACCGTTTCCCTCGATCGGATCTGTGATGGAGCATCCGGGCTTTTTCGAGCGCGCCGCGCCCATGCCGCTCGCGGCGCTCGCTAGGCTCGCCGGTGCAGAGGTCGCAACCGATGCCGCTCCCCAGGCACTCGTCGTCGATGTCCGCCCGCTCGATCTGGCAGGGCCCGACGACGTCGCCTTCATCGATAACCGGAAGTACCTGCCCCAGCTCGCGACGACGCGGGCAGGCGCCTGCCTCGTTGCCCCGGCGTTGCGTGATCGGGTGCCAGACGGCGTTGTCGCCCTCGTCACACCGGAGCCCTATCGCGCCTTTGCGCGCGCGCTCACGGCCTTCTACCCGGGTGCCATGCACCCCCGTGTCGCCGAGGCCTCGGCGACCGAGCAGGCGGGCTTGATCCATCCGAGCGCGCTGATCGAGGAGGATGCGGTCGTAGAGCCGGGCGCTGTGGTGGGGCGCGAGGCCAGGATTGGCCGTGGAACTCGGATCGCTGCCGGTGCCGTCATCGGCTATCGTGTCAGCATCGGTCGCGACGGGTTCGTGGGACCTGGCGCCTCGCTCACGCATGCCCTCGTGGGTGACCGCGTCATCATCCACGCTGGCGCCCGCATCGGCCAGGACGGCTTCGGCTTCGCCATGGGCGCCAAGGGCCACTTGAAAGTGCCCCAGGTCGGCCGCGTCATCATCCAGGACGACGTCGAGATCGGCGCGAACTCTGCAATCGACCGCGGCGCGCTGAAGGACACGATCATCGGCGAGGGCACCAAAATCGACAACCTGGTGCAGATTGCCCACAATGTGGTGATCGGTCGGCATTGCGTGCTGTGCGCGCTCGTGGGCATTGCCGGCAGTGCCGTGATCGAGGATTTCGTGGTGCTCGGTGGGCAGACCGGCGTCAACGGCCATTCCCGCATCGGCACGGGGACGCAGTCCGCGGCCCAGAGCGGCATCAAGGACAGTCTGCCGCCTGGTTCCAGGGTGGGTGGCAGTCCGGCCCGGCAGACCGGCGAATGGATGCGCGAGTTGGCGATGGTGAGGCTACTGGCGAAACGCAAGGGTGGCCGTTAGAAGTAGTGCCCGCAGCACCTGCAACCTAGGGGCCATCCAGCCGACGGCCAGGCGCCGGAAGAGAAGACAGCGATGACCGATAAGACCGACAAGAAGGAGTTGGCCTCAGCCGACATCGATCGCGTGATGCGGCTGTTGCCGCACCGCTATCCGTTCCTGCTCGTCGATCGCATCATCGAGATGGACGGCGACCGCTCCGCTATCGGCATCAAGAACGTGACAGCCAACGAGCCGTTTTTCCAGGGTCATTTCCCCGGCCATCCGATCATGCCGGGCGTGCTGCTGATCGAAGGCATGGCCCAGACTGCGGGCGCGCTCTGTGTGCATTCGCTCGGTGCCGAGTCGAGGCCCGCGCTGGTCTACTTCATGGGCATCGACGGCGTGAAGTTCCGCCGGCCCGTCGTGCCGGGCGACACGGTGCGCTATCACGTCACGAAAACCCGCAGCCGCGGCCGCGCCTGGCGGTTCCGCGGCGAGGCCAAGGTCGATGGGACCCTGGTTGCGGAGGCCGCCGAGATCATGGCGATGATCGTCGACACCGAGGCAAAATGAGCAAGATCCATCCAACGGCGATCGTCGAGAAGGGTGCAAAGCTCGGCAAGGACGTCGAGATCGGCGCCTATGCCGTGATCGGCGCGCAGGCCGTGCTGGGCGCCAGCGTGCGCATTCATTCCCACGTCGTCGTCGCCGGCCGCACCAAGATCGGCGCCCGCACCCAGATCTTTCCGTTCGCCTCGATCGGCCATCAACCCCAGGACCTCAAATACAGGGGCGAGAAGACCTCGCTCGAGATCGGCGAGGACAACCAGATCCGCGAGCACGTGACCATGAACCCCGGCACCGAGGGGGGCGGCGGGTTGACCCGTGTCGGCTCGCACTGTCTGTTCATGGTCGCCACCCACGTCGCGCACGACTGCATTGTCGGCAACCACGTCATCCTCGCCAACAATGCGACACTCGCCGGCCATTGCACGATCGAGGACTATGCCATCCTCGGCGGCCTTTCCGGCGTGCACCAATTCGTGCGCATCGGAGCCCATGCCTTCATCGGCGGCATGACCGGCGTGGAGAACGATGTGATCCCCTTCGGCATGGCGCTCGGCAGCCGCGCCGGCCTCAGTGGCCTCAACATCGTCGGGCTGAAGCGGCAGGGTTTTTCGCGCGACCAGATCCACAGTCTGCGGCGGGCTTACCGGCAATTGTTCTCCAACGAGGGAACGCTGCTGGAGCGGCTCGACGACGTGGAGAAGATGTTCGGCTCCGATCCCGGGGTGCAGCGGATCGTGTCGTTCATCCGCGCGAGCAAGGATCGCGCGCTATGCGTTCCCCGCGTCGGCAATTCGAGCTGAGAGCACCACGCCAGGGGCGCGGATCGGTATGACGGTGGCGGCAGGCGGCCGGGTCGGGATTATCGCGGGCGGGGGCGCGTTCCCGGTTGCCGTTGCGCGCGAGGCGGTGGCCGCGGGCCGCGAGGTCCACATCCTGGGCATCGTCGGGGAAGCCGAGCCGGCGATCGAAAGGTTCTCCCATAGCTGGATCAAATGGGGTGAGATCGGCCGTTTGCTCGGTGAGCTGAAACGCATGGGCAGCGGCGAGCTCGTCATCATCGGCGGTGTCACGCGACCCGACCTCGACCAGGTCCGCCTCGACCTCGGCGCGATCCGTAATCTGCCCCTCGTCCTTTCGTTGATGATCGGGGGCGACGACAGCGTGCTCTCGAGCGTGGTGCGGTTCTTCGAGGCCAAGGGCCTCGTGGTGCGTGGCGCCCACGAGATCGCGCCGAGCCTCGTCGTGGGTCTTGGGCCGCTCGGCCGCGAGCACCCATCCGCCGACGACGAGAAAGACATCCGCCAGGGCCTCACGGTCGTTCGTGCGCTCGGCGTTCTCGACGTCGGCCAGGCAGCGGTAGTGACGCGCGGCCATGTAATCGCGGTCGAGGCAGCGGAAGGCACCGATCAGATGCTGATACGTGCGGCCGAGCTGCGGCAATGGGGCCGGCGCCGGGGCAAGCGCATGGGTGTGCTGGTAAAGCGGCCGAAACCGCGCCAGGAGCTGCGCGTCGACATGCCGGCGATGGGGCCGCGCACGGTCGAGCTGGCCGCGCAGGCAGGCCTTGCGGGCGTCGCGGTGATGGCCCACGGCGTGCTGATCGCCGAGCGGGCCGAGATCGTGCGCATCGCCGACGCCGAGCGCATCTTCATCGCGGGCGTCGAGGACACGGCCGCATGAGAAAGCCGGCTGTGAAACGCTCGAGGGGTGCGCGCGTCGAGCCGCTACGGTTGTTCATCGTCGCCGGCGAGCATTCGGGCGACCTGCTCGGCGGCAAGCTGATCGCCTCGCTGTTGCGCCTGTCGCCGCGTCCGATCGAGCTGCGCGGCGTCGGCGACGTCGACATGGACAACGAGGGGTTGAGCTCGCTGTTTCCGATGTCGGACGTGGCGGTGATGGGGCCGGCCGCGATCCTGAAGCGGCTGCCGCTGCTCTACCGGCGGATCCGCGAGACGGTCGCGGCCGCGATCGCCTATGAGCCGCATGCGGTCGTCATCATCGATGCGCCCGAGTTCACCCACCGGATCGCCAGGCGCATCCGCCGGCAGCGCCCGGAGATCCCGATCATCGACTACGTGTCGCCGACCGTCTGGGCGTGGCGGCCGGGGCGGGCCGCCAGGATGGCGGCCTATGTCGATCATGTGCTGGCGCTGCTGCCGTTCGAGCCGGAGGCCCACCAGCGGCTCGGCGGGCCGGCCTGCACCTATGTGGGCCATCCCATGGTCGAGCGGCTCGCCTGGATGCAGGGGCTCGATGGGGAAGCGCTCGCGCGCCGGCTCGGGTTGGCGGCGGGGCGGCCGGTGGTCGCGGTGTTGCCGGGCAGCCGGCCCAACGAGGTCCGGCGACTGATGCAGCCCTTTGGTGAGGCGATCCGTTTGTTGGAGCAGGCGATCGGGCCGGTGGAAGTGGTGCTGCCGGTGGTCCCGAGCGTCAGGCCGCTGATCGAGCAGGCGCTCGCCGCCTGGCCGCACCGGCCCCATCTGGTCACGGGAGACGAGGAGAAGTTCACCGCCTTCCGGCTCGCCGACGTGGCGCTTGCCGCGTCGGGCACGGTGACGCTCGAGCTCGCGGTCGCGGGCACGCCGATGGTGGTGGGCTACCGGGTCGATCCGCTGGCGGCGCGGCTGCGCTTTCTCGTCAAGGTGCCTTCGATCGTGCTCGCCAATCTGGTGCTGGGCAAGAACGTGTTCCCCGAGCTCATTCAGGAGGAGTGCAATCCTGCACGATTGGCCGACGCGCTCGCCCGCTCCTTGACCGATCGCGACACGCGGTTGCGCCAGCGCGAGGCCTTGGCCGGCATCGCGGAGCTGATGTCGCCGCCCGCCTCCTCGCCCAGCGTCGCCGCCGCCGAGATCGTGCTGCGCTACGCGCTGACGGGGCGATAGGGGAGAGGGCAGCAACGGGAAGCTCTCGCGAATTCGTCGCTCAGCTCGCAAGCGTGCATCTCTTGCCCGTGGCGTTGGCGGCATCGCTGTTCGCGGCGAATTGTCGAGATGGATCGAATTGGTCGCAGCCTCCATTGCCCGCCGCCCGCCACTGGGCTATCGGCATGCCATGCTGCACCTCAACGACCTCACCTATCGCATCGAAGGCAAGCCGATCTTCGACCGGGCGACCGCGGGCATCCCGACCGGCTGGAAAGTCGGGCTGGTCGGCCGCAACGGCGCGGGCAAGACGACGCTGCTCCGGCTCGTCTCGGGCGAGCTGCACCTGGACGACGGCTCGATCACCACCTCGAAGCACGCCCGCATCGGCATCGTCGCCCAGGAGGCGCCTGGCGGTCCCGAAAGCCTGATCGACTGGGTGCTGTCGGCGGACAAGGAGCGCGCGTCG
>JANPDA010000112.1:0-17544 GCA_031431235.1 Hyphomicrobiaceae bacterium | reverse complement strand
GTTGCCTCGAGCATTGTCCGACGACGCGGCTACCGGTAGCCGACCACCGCGCCCGCCTTCACCCTCATCCGCCCCTCCTCGACGGCATGGCACGCCGCGCTCGTTCCCCTCGCCCCGATCAGTGCCGGTCGCTCCACCTTGCAGCGATCGAAAGCGTAGCGGCAGCGGGGATGGAAGGCGCAGCCCGACGGTGGGTTGACGGGCGAGGGCACCTCGCCTTCGAGCCGCACCCGGTCGCGGCGCGCGCGCGGGTCGGCGACGGGGGTCGCGGACAGCAACGCCTGCGTATAGGGGTGCTGAGGTGAAGCGAACAGCGCCGCCGCCGGCCCCATCTCGACGACGCGGCCCAGATACATCACCATCACCTCGCTGGCGACGTGGCGTACGACCGACAGTGCGTGACTGATGAAGAGGTAGGTGAGGCCGTATTGCTCCTGGAGCTCGGCGAGCAGGTTCAGGATCTGCGCCTGGATCGAGAGGTCGAGCGCGGACACCGGCTCGTCGAGCACGATGATTTTCGGCTCCAGGATCAGCGCCCGCGCGATCGCAATGCGCTGGCGTTGCCCCCCTGAGAACATGTGCGGATAGCGGTCGTAGTGCTCGGGGCGCAAGCCCACCTGCTTCAGGATGCGATGCGCCCGCTCGCGCCGCTCGGACGCGGTCTGATCGGTGTTGATGACGAGCGGCTCCTCCAGGATCGCCCCGATCTTGTGGCGTGGATTGAGCGAGCCGTAGGGGTTCTGGAACACCATCTGCACCATCCGCCGCAGCTTGCGGCGGTCGGCTGGGCTCGCGCCACCGACATCGATGCCACCGATGCCGAGCTGGCCGGCGGAAGGCTCCTCGATCATGCTGACGAGGCGGGCGAGCGTCGACTTGCCCGAGCCCGATTCGCCGACGATCGCCAGTGTCCGGCCCGGCCTCAGCTCGAAGCTAGCCTCCGACACCGCAGTCAGCGCGGCGGGCTTTGCGAACATGCCGCGGCTCACGTCGTAGATCTTGCTGAGGCTGCGCGCCTCGATCAATGGAGGGCTCATGGACGGACCCCGCTCGCGGACTGGATTGGAAGCAGGGGAGCGGCAGCCAGCGGGTAGTGACAGAGCGCTTCGCCCGCATCCTTGCCCATGCGCGGCGGCAGCACCGAGCGACAGGCTTCGCTTGCGCGTTCGCAGCGGGGATTGAAGAGGCAACCGCCCGGCCGGTCGTGCTGGCCCGGCACGACGCCCGGGATCGAGGCGAGGCGCTTGCCCGTCGAGCGCTCGGGGAGTGCCGAGAGCAGCGCCGCCGTGTAGGGGTGGCGCGGGGAGGCAAACAGGCCATCGACCCCCTGCCGCTCCACCTGCTGGCCCGCGTAGGCCACGATCACCCGCTCGGCGGTCTCCGCGACGACCCCCATATCGTGCGTGATGAGAACGAGCGCCATGCCGGTGCGGCGCTGCAGATCGATCAGCAGGTCGAGGATCTGGGCCTGGATCGTCACATCGAGGGCGGTGGTCGGCTCGTCGGCGATCAGCAGCTTGGGCTCGCAGGCGATGGCGATCGCGATCATCACCCGCTGGCAGGTGCCGCCCGAAAGCTGATGCGGGTACTGGCGCAGCCGGCGCTCGGGCTCGGGGATGCCGACGGCATCGAGCAGCTCGATCGCGCGCGCCCGGCTGGCGCGCTTGTCGAGCCCCAGATGCGTGCGCAGGCTCTCCTCGAGCTGGAAGCCGACGGTGAAGCAGGGATTGAGGCTCGCCACCGGCTCCTGGAAGATCATCGCCATGTCCTTGCCGATGATCCGCCGGCGCTCGGCGGCTCCGAGCTTCACCAGGTCGTGGCCGTTGAAGTTCATCTGGTCGGCGGTGACGGTCGCCGTCCACGGCAGCAGCCCCATCACCGCCAGCATGGCAACCGACTTGCCCGAGCCCGATTCGCCCACGATCGCGAGCCGGTCGCCCGGATCGACGGCGAAATCACAGGCATCGACCGCACGGAAAGCCCCGCGGGAGGTGGCGAAATCGACCGAAAGGTTTCTGACGTCGAGCAAGGGCATGGGGTCTTCACTCATTGGTCATTTGGCACTATATACTGCGTATTGTGATACTGACCATGCGCGGCCCGGCTCGACCACTCGTGTGACGACTCCGACGTTTGCGCCTGCCGACGAAAGATGCCATGACCGGACCTATCGTACCGATTTCTTGAAGACGAGACGCAGCTCATCGCGGGCGTCCTCGACGAGTTTGGTTGCTCGGGCCTCGCTCGACGACAGGTCGAGGCCGCGCGTGCGGCCATAGGCAGCGAGGTCGGATATGGCGGCCTCGCCCAACATCTTCTGCAACTCGACGATTTGCAGCAGCGACGCCAGGATGCGGCGTTTCTCGTCCGCGCTCTGGGTCAGGAAATTGGGGTCCCTCAGATCCTTCGTCAGCAGATTCGATTGTTGGGCGGTGCGATAGTACTGCACCACGGAGTGGATGACCTCCGCTGGCAGGATCGAGATGTCGGTCTTGACGGAATCGAACACGAAATCGGTTTCGTCCGCGGTCGCAAAGGGCGTCTCCTGGCGGATGGCATAGTCGACCTCCTCCGCGGTCAGCTGGCGGCGGTTGGCGAGAATGCCAGCGAGGATCTCCGAGTGCAGCGCGACCACGATGTCGAGCACGCGCTGCTCGCGTTGCGCTTCCTCGAGCTTGCGGGCGACCTCCCGCTCGTTCTGCTCGCGGCGCCGGTCGGCGCCAGAGGCCAGGTACCACGTCAAGACGCCGACAAAGGCTGCGACGACCGTGCCGCCGGCGCTGATGATGGCGTCGCGCATCACTCAGCTCCGCCGGAGCTTGGGGTCGAGCGCATCACGCAGACCATCGCCCGTCAGGTTGATGGCGAGCACCGTCACCAGGATGGCGAGGCCGGGGATGGTGACGATCCAGGGCGCGGCGCGGATGAACTCGCGGCTGTCGGCGAGCATCGCGCCCCATTCCGCGGTCGGGGGCTGGGCGCCGAGCCCGAGGAAGCCCAGCGCGGCGGCTTCCAGGATCGCGTCCGAGATGCCGAGCGCTGCCTGCACGATCAGCGGCGCGAGGCAATTCGGCAGCACCGTCACCAGCATCAGGCGCCTGGGTCCCGCTCCCGCCACACGCGCGCTCGTGACGTAGTCCTTGGTGAGCTCGGCGAGGGCGGACGCCCTGACGAGGCGCACGTAGCGCGGCAGATAGACGATCGTGACAGCGATGATGGTGTTGGTGAGGTTGGGGCCGATCACCGCGATGATGAGGATCGCGAGCACGAGCGAGGGGATGGCGACGATCAGGTCCATCACCCGCGAGATGACGATATCGACCGCGCCACCGGCAAAGGCGGCAGCCAGGCCGAGCGACACGCCGACGATGGCCGAGACCAGCATCACCGAGAGGCCGATGAAGAGGGAGATGCGGCCGCCATGGATGATGCGCGACAGCAGATCGCGCCCGACCGCATCGGTGCCGAGCGGAAAGCGCCATTCGCCGCCCAGGAAGGCGGGCGGCATTCTCGTCGCCTCGCGGAACTGCTCGATCGGTGAATGGGGCGCGAACACGTCGGCGAACAGCGCGACGATGGTGATGGTGGCGATAATGATGAGGCCGGCGACCGCGCCGCGGTTCTCGGAGAAGTCGCGCCAGAACTCCGCAATCGGCGAGGGCGGGGAGGATCGGCCGGTCGACAGCGTCGTGTCAGCGGGCATGGCGGATCCGCGGGTTGATGAGGCCGTAGAGCAGATCGACCCCCAGATTGACGAGGATGACGAGCGTCGAGATCAGCATGATGCCACCCTGGAGCGCGGGGTAATCGCGCCGGCCAATCGATTCGATCAGCCACTTGCCGACGCCGGGCCAGGAGAAGATCGTCTCCGTCAGCACGGCGCCCGCCAGCAGCGTGCCGATCTGCAGGCCGATCGAGGTGACGACCGGAATGAGCGCGTTCCGGAGCGCGTGCAGCCCCACCACCCGCGACGGCGAAAGACCCTTGGCACGGGCGGTACGGACATAGTCCTCCGAGAGCACCTCGAGCATCGAGGACCGCGTCATCCGGGCGATGACCGCGAGCGGGACGGTGCCGAGCACGATCGTCGGCAACACCAGATGATGCAACGCGGACAGGAACGCCCCCTTCTGGCCCGACAGCACCGTGTCGATCAGCATGAAGCCGGTGACCGGCTCGAAATAGTACTTGATCAGGTCGATCCTGCCCGAGACGGGCGTCAGGTGAAAGAACTCGCTCATCAGCATGATCAGCAGCAGTCCCCACCAGAAGATCGGCATCGAGTAGCCGGTCAAGGCGAGACCCATCAGCGACTGGTCGACCACGGTGCCGCGCCTGACCGCTGCGATGATGCCGGCGGGCACCCCGATCAGCACGGCAAACAGCATGGCACAGAACGTCAGCTCCAAAGTCGCCGGGAAAAGGATCGCAAACTCGGTCAGCACCTTCTCATGGCTGATCAGGGAGGTGCCGAAATCCCCTTGCAGAAGGTTGCCGCAATAGTCGAGGAACTGCTGCCAGATCGGCTGATCGAGGCCCATCTCGTGGCGCAGCAGCTCGAGCCGCTCCGGGCTGATGCCGCGCTCGCCCTTTCTGACCTCGATCGGATCGCCAGGAACGAGGCGGATCAGCATGAAGGTCAAGAACATCAGCGCGACGAAAGTCGGGATCGTCAGAGCGAGCCGGCGGGCCAGGAATCGGAACATGAATGGAACTCTAAGAGAGCGAGTAGCGAATAGCGAATTGGGAAGAGAGACTGAGCCCTATTCGCTACTCGCTACTCACTACTCGCTCCTGACAAAAGGCCGGGACGGCACAGCGTCCGCCCCGGCCCTTGCGCATCAGTCGGCGCCGCTCAATTGATATCGACGCCGTAGAATTCATGCTTGCCGAAGGGGCTCACCTTGTAGCCCGAGACTTCCTTGCGGATCGGCTCGAACACGGTCGAATGCGCGATCGTCAGCACCGGGCTCTCGGCTTTGAAGATCGCCTGCATTTTCTTGTAGATCTCCGTCCGCTTGCCCTGATCGGCAATGTTGCGGGCTTCGATGAGGGAGGCGTCGAAGTCCTTGTTGCACCACTTGGAATTGTTGCTGCTCCCCGCCTTGCCGTCGGTGCAGCCCATCAGGAAGAAGAAGTTGTCGGGATCGCCGTTGTCGCCGGTCCAGCCCAGCAGCCCCATCTGATGCTCGCCCGCACCCAGGCGCTTCCGGTACTCGCCCCACTCGAAGCTCTTCAGCTCGGCGGTGATACCGACCTTGGCGAGGTCCGCCTGCATCATCTCCGCCATGCGCTTGGCATTGGGATTGTAGGGGCGCTGCACCGGCATCCACCAGAGGTCGGTCTTCAGGTCGCTCACACCCGCGGCCTTCAGCATCTCCTTGGCCTTGTCGGGGTTGTACTCGTAGTCCTTCGTCGTCTCGTCATAGGACCAGATCGTCGGCGGGATCAGGTTCTTCGCCTTCTGCCCGGCGCCCTGATAGACCTCCTTCAGGATGGCGTCGCGGTCGATCGCCATGCCGATCGCGAGGCGCACGTCCTTGTTGTCGAACGGCGGCTTCAAGGAATTCATCGTCAGATAGCCGACGTTGAGGCCGGCCTGCTCGAGCACGGTGACCGCCGCATCCGCCTTCATGGCGGGCAGATCGGCCGGGTTCGGCGCGATCATGACGTGGCATTCGCCAGCCTTGAGCTTGGAATAGCGCGCCGTGGGGTCGGGCGTGATCGCGTAGACCAGGTCATCGATCGGCGCCTTGCCGCGCCAATAGCCATCGAACGCTTTGAACCGGATGACGGCGTCCTTCTGGTAGGCAACGAAGGTGAACGCTCCGGTGCCGATCGGCTCCTGGTCGACCTTCTCGGGGGTGGCGGCCTTCAGCATCGCGTCGCCATACTCGCCCGACAGGATCGTCGCGAAATCCATCGCCATGTTGGCGATGAAGGGAGCGTTCGGCTGCTTCAGCTTGAACACGACGGTGTTGTCATCGATCTTCTCGATGGTGTCGAGAATGCCTGGCATATCCATGTCGTTGAAGTAGTCGTAAGCGCCGCCCGAGACCTTGTTGTAGGGGTGATCGGCCTTCCACATGCGGTTGAACGAGAACAGCACGTCATCGGCATTGAAGTCGCGTGACGGCGTGAACGATTTGCTGGAATGGAACTTGACGCCCTTCCTCAGCTTGAAGGTGACCGTCTTGCCGTCGGCGCTCGTCTCCCAGCTCTCGGCGAGGCTGGGGGTGACCGTGGTCGAGCCGCGCTCGAACTCGACCAGCTGATTGTAGACCGGGCGCGCCGCATCGAGGCTGGTGCCGGTGGTGTTGATCTGCGGATTGAAGTTCTCGGGGCTGCCTTCCGAGCAATAGACGAGGGTCTTCGCCTGTGCCGCGCCCACCAGCATCGAGCTGGCGAGAAGCACACCTGCGAGAAGCCTGACAACGCTTCGCATGATTTTTCCTCCCAAGTCCCACGAGGACCGTCCTCGCAGGATATGGCGCACTCTAGCCCAGGGGGAGCAGTCAGGGAAGGGAGCGCACGGCTATTCGGCAGCCTCGGCAAGGACTGCCGGGTTGCGGAGCAGGGCTTCGGCGATCCGCGAGCTCGAAATGTCTGCGCGATCGAGCACATCGCTCGCGCCGGCTTCCAGCAACGCTCGCTCGCCTGCGAGGTTGCGGCTGTCGCGCAGGACGAGGACCGGGCAGCGGCAACCGCAGCTGCGCAGAATGGCAAGCGTCGAGAGCGCGTCGGCGGCCGGCGGCAGACGGTGCTCGAGCAGCAGCAGGTCGGGTTTGGCTTCGCTCACGCGCTCGATAGCGGCACCCAGAGTTGCGGCCGTGCGGATCGAGATATCGTAGCCGAAGACGAGATGGAGCGAGGCCTGCAATACGACCGCATCGAGGCATTCTGCGCTCGCGATCAGCACGTCGGCGACCGGCGCAAGCCTGTTGCGCCGGCGGGCGATCTCGCTACGTCTGCGCAGGTAGTCTGCACCAAAGCCTCTGCGGCGCATTCGGATTGGGCGTCCCGGTTGCAGCAATGCGATTGCATCAATGCGAATCTACAACTTATGGTTGCATCTATTGGCATGAGTTGCAACCTCCCGTTCGAACGGTCGGTGTCGGCGTTGGCCGAAAGGCATCAGATGGCTGGAATCAGGCGAGTTTGACGGATCTTACACCAACTTATCGTCCTTATCGTGATTGCGGCGCGAACTGAACATCCCTCCGTACCGCTCCCGCAGCTCCGCTTTCCGCACCTTGCCCATGGCATTGCGGGGGAGGTCGGGGAGGATGAAGATGCGTTTGGGCTGCTTGAAGCGGGCAAATCGCCCGGCGATGGCAGCCAGCAAGCTCGCCTCCTCGGGGGTCGGGGTCCCCTGCCGGGCCGCCACGACCGCGATCACCGCCTCGCCGAAATCGGGGTGTGGCACGCCGACGACAGCCGATTCCTCTACGCCCGGCAGCGCATTCAGCGCGTCCTCGATCTCGGCCGGATAGACATTGAGCCCGCCCGAAATGATGAGGTCCTTGGCCCGTCCGACCAGCGTCAGCCGGCCATCCGCCGCCATCGTTCCCACATCGCCGGTGGTGAAATACCCATCGGCGCGGAACTCCTCGGCCGTCCTCTCCGGCAT
This sequence comes from Hyphomicrobiaceae bacterium, assembly GCA_031431235.1. Lineage (GTDB taxonomy): Bacteria > Pseudomonadota > Alphaproteobacteria > Rhizobiales > Hyphomicrobiaceae > JANNSW01. The sequence goes on along the minus strand of JANPDA010000112.1, from coordinate 9,914 downwards.
CCGCCAATAGCCTTTGAACACATTGGGTCCTTTGAGCTCGACGGTGCCGGGTTCCCCTCGCGCGACCTCGTGGCCATCGGCATCGGTGACACGCACCGAGACGCCCGGCAGCGCATAGCCCACGGTTCCCGCGACCCGCTCGCCCTCGAGCGGGTTGGAGGTGATCATGCCGGTTTCCGTCATGCCGTAGCGCTCGAGGATGGCGTGGCCAGTGCGCGCCGTGAAAGCGCGATGGGTCTCGGCGAGAAGTGGCGCGGAGCCTGAGATGACGAGCCGCATGGTGCGGCAAGACCCGACCGAGAATTCCGGCTCCGCCAGCAACCGCGTGTAGAAGGTGGGAACGCCCATCATCACGGTCGCTTGCGGCAAGTGCCGCATGACCTCGCCCGCCTCGAAACGATCGAGCCAGAGCACGCTCGCCCCGCTCGCAAAGACCGTGTTGAGCGCGACGAACAGCCCATGCACATGGAAGATCGGCAATGCATGCAGCAGCACGTCGGCCGGGGTGAAGTCCCAGATTTGTTTGAGTGTGAGCGCGTTCGAGGCAAGGTTGCGGTGGGTCAGCATTGCGCCCTTGGAGCGCCCGGTCGTGCCCGACGTATAGAGCAGCGCGGCCAGGTCGTCGGACGCGACCGAGGCCGTCTCTCGAACGGGGGGCGAGGAGCGCGCGAGCTCCACGAGCGTTCCAGAGCCGTCTGTCTCGAGCGACAGGCGCGCCGGTATCTTGTGCGGCAGTGTCTTGGTCTCGACGATGCGAGTAGCTGGCGCGACCAGCAGGGCGGGCTCGGCATTGCCGATGAAGTAGTCGAGCTCGGCAAGCGTGTATTGGGTGTTCAGCGGATTGAAGATGGCGCCGACCTTCACGGTGGCGAGATAGAGGACGACATTCGCGATCGACTTCTCGATCTGCGCCATCACGCGGTCGCCGCGCCCGATACCGGCTGCCATGAGGGCGCCCGCCATGCGCGCGACCTCGTGGTCCAGCTCGTCATAGGTCAGCCGCGATCCGTCCCGCCGGACGATGGCAGTGCGCGCGCCCCCCGCCCGGCAGGCCGCCTCGATCAGGCAATAGAGGTTGGCACTATCGGCTGCTGGCATGCCTGATCTCCTGGTGATGTGTCGGGGCCTTTGAAGCACACCGGGCCGAGATTCGATCAGCCCGACGGCACGATCCCGAGCTGCGGGCAGCAGCCAGGCCAGGCGGCGAGAATCTGGGCGAGGAAGCCCAGGCTGACGAGGATCATGCCAGCATACACCACGCTATGACGCAGGCCGCCGTAGCGGCGGCGCACGCCACCGAGCTTGGCTTGGGTGATGCGGCGCTGGCTGTCGCTCGTCATCTCGTGGTGGCGCCCGACGGCGGAGGCGGCATGCGGGCTCATGCTCGCCTGCGCTCGCTGCATATAGGCCATGCTCTCGCGCTGGCGGGCTTCCGCTTCCTCGATCCCGCGCGCCGTGCGCTCCTGGCGCTGGGCTAGCAGCCATTCCACGGCGATCAAGGCGACGCCGAGAAAATCCATGACGAGGCCGGCAACCTGCATCCAAGGCTGGCTCATGGTCGGTCTCCAATCCAGGCAAGCGAGCTTGCGGCTGATACGCCATCCTGACGCAGCCGTCGATCATGCAGCCGTCAGGCGCCAACGGCGATGCGCGCCACCGCCTAAACGGAAGCGTTGCGAGGCAGGGGGCGGAGCGACCGGCCCGTGTTGAAATTTTTCGGTTGCGGGCAAGCCGCTCCGCCGTCGCCGGAATGGGACTACCATCTGGCCATCACCATGCCGGACGGCGCGGAACGCAACGAGGTGCGGGAACGGCTCTCGTTGTTCATGGCGTGGAAGCGGGCGCTGGCCTTCACACTCGGTATCGAGACCCATGACCCCGATGCGGTCGATGCGCTCGGCATCACACCCCGTGAACGCTACAACTGCATGGCGCTCATCACGCGGCACCCGAAGCCGTGGACGGCGGCGAGCTTCTCGGCCAGTCGGCCATCCTTGGCACGGCGCACGATGCGCTCGCGCTCGTCCTCCGCAAGCGCGGATAGGAAGGCGAGGAAGCCCTGTCCGATTTTGGTAGTTGGGTCGAGGTGCGGCTTGTCCAGAACCTTGATAGCTGCACCACGGGCGTGAACCCGCTGCATGATGGCGATGCCGTCGAACATCGAGGCGTCGGTGAGGTGAAGTTTCATTTCGTGGCGCGGTTGAGCACTTCCGCTACCCGCTCAGGGGATGCGAGCTGACGGCGCTTGGCCTGCTCGAGCCCTTCGAGCACGGATGGCAAGTCGGCGGGGTCGATGTCCTCCGGTTCGCACTCGTCGGTTGCCAAGTGGAAGATGGTGCTCGCAAGCTCGTGCTGGCGGTCTGGTGGCAACTTGCGCAAAGCGTCAATGGCATCGTCGATGGTCGGTGTGAGCATGGTCGTCTCCTTTGCCGGAAATCCTACCCGATTTGCCCAATGTTTCTCAAAGCTGTTGTGCAACAGGCCAAACCATTGAAATCACTCGACACGGCCAAGCGTTGTAGGTCGGGTCGAGCAAGCGCGGTTTCGCGCGGCGATACCCGACAGCGAAGAATTGCGCGAAGCGCACCCAATGACTTTGCCGCGCGGCTGTGGAAGCGGGAATGGGCTTTGCACTTCTTTCTGTTGGGTTTCGCCATGGGCTCGACACAACCTACACGGGGCGGCATGGCGCCACGCGCAACATCTGCCGACCACACGACACCTGCCTACCCCCCAACCGGCAACACCTTGCCAGGGTTCATGATGCCGTGCGGGTCGAGCGTGCGTTTCACGGCGCGCATGACCTCGAGCTTCACGGGGTCGAGGTATTTCAACAGCGCCGCCTGCTTCTCGAGGCCGATGCCGTGCTCGGCGGAGAAGGCGCCGCCCAGGGCGACGAGGCCATCGTAGACGACGGCCGACACCTCGTCATAACGGCCGCCGATCGGGCGATCCGCGTTGACCGTCAGGTGCAGATTGCCGTCGGCGAGGTGGCCGATGACGAAGAGTTGAAGCGCGGGATCGAGCCGTGCCCGCAGGCCGCTCAGATAGGCCCCGAGCGCCGGCAGCGGTACCGAGACGTCGTACCAGAGGCCGCCCGGAAAAACGCGGTCGACGGCCCAGTCCTCGCGCACGCGCCAGAGCTCGGCCCGCTCGCGCTCGCTGCTGGCAAGGATCGCGTCGGTGACGAGGCCTTCTTCCAGTGCCGCACCCAGGGCCAACTCCAGTGCAGCGCCGGCCGCGCCGGCTTCGCGTGCCGCCACCTCGACCAGCACCGTCACCGGGCCGGCTCCCAATGCCAGCAATCGCTCGAAGCACAGCTCGCCCGCAGTCACGTCGAGCTGGTTACGGCTCATCAGCTCGGCGTGGGTCAGCCGCGTGCCTGCGAGCCGCTCCAGCTGGCGCAGCAGCGCGACGGCCTGCTCCATGCCGCCGAGGACAGCCAGCGCCGTCGCCGGCAGACCGGGCATCGTCTCGAGCTTCACGACCGCCCGCGTGACGACGCCGAGCGTGCCTTCCGCGCCGATGAAGAGCTGCTTCACGTCATAGCCCTGGTTGGCCTTCAGCACCTGCGTCAGATCCGAAAGTATGCGGCCGTCGGCGAGCACGGCTTCGAGGCCCAGCACGCGCTGGCGCATGCTGCCGTGGCGGAAGGCTTCCATCCCCCCGGCATTGGTCGAGATCATTCCCCCGATGGTGCAGGAGCCGCGCGCGCCGAGGTCGATGCCGGCGGAGAGGCCGTGGACGCTGGCGGCCTCGTTCAGCAGCTGGAGCGGCACGCCGGCCTCGACGATGGCCGTTCCGCCGGCGGCGTCCAGCGCTTCGATCCGGCGCATGCGGGAGAGCGACAGGATCAGCTCGCCCGGCGCGGACGTGGCGCCCGCCGCGAGCCCGGTGCGCCCGCCCTGCGGCACGACGGCAATGCGAAGGGCGCTGCAGATCGCGAGCACGCGGGCAACCTCCAGCGTGGTCGCTGGCAGCACCGCCAGGCCAGCCCCCAGATTGTCGGGATGGATGCCCGGGTCGAGCGACGCGAGGTCGCTCGCCACGAGCAGGTTGCGGCCTCCGGTTGCCGCCTCGAGCTCGGCGATGGCTGAACTGGCGATCAATGGCGACCTCCGCGGCAGGTTCGGTCCGGCGAGAGTACACGGCCCCGGCCACTTCGCAATCGTGCTGCGGCGGCCTATGGTCGACACGCCCAGGGCGGGGATGTCGACGAGCGATTGTCCCGGCTCCGGCGTGACGATGCGTCTCGGCGGCAGGGCTGCCTCGTAGCTGTCGGCTGATCCCCGACCGGGGAGCAAGACAAGAGAGCCGCCGTGGTCGAGGTCGTTGGTGACGATGACGGCGTCCGCGTGCTTGGCATAGCCGGTGGACTACTCCGTCGCAGCAAGCTCGTAGATGTCCTCTTCCTGAGCGTTGTGGATACGCACGAGGGACTCGATCGACTCGATGACGCGTTGGCCATCGCGTATCAGATACCGGTCGGCGTCCTCGGTGCGTAGCCCGTTGGAAAGTCTGGCCAGTAGCCGTGCCAAATGCAGGATTTCGCGATGCGCACGGCTCATCGCGGTGAGGCCATGCGCATCATGCAGGAATTTCGCAAGCCGCGGATAGACGTGGTTCTCGTCGTCGCGCTCGTGCTCGACGATCCGCAGGGCAACCAGGCTGTTGGCTTCCCCGATCAGTGTGACCGCCGATTCCGGCGGCGCATCGTCCAAGGCATCGGCGATCTCCCGTAGTCGATCGAGAGAGGACACGAGATCGTGGTGATCGGACTGCAGCGCCCGTGCCGCAGCGGGCTGCATGGTTTGTCGCCAAAGGTTCCACCCCGGCGTCAGCGCCCGCAGAGCGTTCAGGATGACTGCAACGTCGATCGCTTCCTGTGTCAGCGCGCCGGCAACCGGCGTCAGCCAGCCAAGGGCCGCTGCGAGCATGGCCGCAGCGGAGAGCGCCATACCCACAGCAATGCTCTGGAGCGCAATGCCTCGCGCGCGGCGTGCGATCGAGACGGCATCCGAAACCCGATCGAGCCGATCGACCAGGATGACGACGTCGGCGGCTTCTGATGATGCACTGGCACCGCGCACGCCCATCGCAATACCGACGCCGGCAGCAGCCAGCGCAGGGGCATCATTGATTCCGTCGCCCACCATGAGAGTCGGATGCAGCCGCTGCTCGAACACGACGGCCTCGACCTTGTCGGATGGGACCCGGTCCGCCAACACCGCGTCGAGGTCGAGCACGGCTGCGATCGTCTCGGCGGACTCGGCGCGGTCGCCGGTGACCATGACGATTCGCTTGACGCCTGCCACCCGCAGCGCCTGCACTGCGCGAGGTGTCTCCCTCCTCAACTCGTCGGCCAGCAGGATAGCTCCCATCGGCTGCCCGTCGACGGATACGAAAACACTCAGGGCAGAACGCCAGGATGCACGCCTGAGCGCCCGCGTCGCCCATGCGGCCTGCTGACCCGCGCCGCAAACGAGTTGATGCGCGCCAGCTTTGACGAGCTTCCCGCCGACGCGCCCCTCGATCCCGGAGCCCATGGTTTCCCGCACGTCGGTGGGCGTGTCGAGTGACAGGCCTCGAGCAACGGCGGCCGCGACGATCGCGGCGGCGACGACGTGGTGCGAGGCCTGCTCGAGCGAGGCTGCGAGCCGCAGCACCACATCCGCGCTTTCGCCCGGCGCCGTTTCGACAGCGACCAGTCGAGCGCCACCGACCGTCAGCGTTCCGGTCTTGTCGAACATCACGGTGTGGGTTCTGGCAAGCGCCTCGAGCGGACCGCCGCCTTTGATGAGGATACCAAGGCGGGCAGCGCGCGAGACGCCGGCAATGAAGGCGACAGGGGCCGCGAGGATCAGCGGACATGGCGTCGAGGCCACGAGCACGGCCAATCCTCGAATGGGGTCTCCTGACAGCAGCCAGGCTGCCGCTGCCAGCAGCAACGTCACTGGCAGCAGGATCAGGGCGAAGCGATCGGCGAGACGAATGAACGGAGCCTTGGCCGTTTGCGCGGCCGTCACCATCCGAACGATACCCGCATAGGTGCTTTCGCCGGCGCTGGCGCTTGCCTTCAACTCGAAGGTCTCGCCCGCGTTGATGGTGCCGCTGTGGACCGGATCGCCCTTGCCCCGTGTCACGGGGATCGGCTCACCCGTCAATGCGGCCTCGTCGATGGTGGCGCCCGCTGCCAGGATGACGCCGTCGACGGGAATGACCTCGCCCGCGCGCACCAGGATCAGATCGCCGACAGCGACCGCATCGATCGGCACGTCCTCGATTCTTGCATCGACACGCCGGTGAGCGATGCGCGGGGCTCGGTCGACAAGGGATTTGAGGTCACGCTCGGCGCGCGCGATCGCAAAATCCTCGAGCAGGTTGCCACCGGCATACATGACCGCCACGACCACGCCGGCCAGTGGCTCACCCAGGAGAAGGGCCGCCGACATGGAGACAAAGGCGACCGCATCGACTCCCAATCGCCCCGCCAGCAAGTCGCGAGCCATCGATACCGCGAGGCCGCCGACGACGGGAACCGTACCGGCTGCCCAGACCCAGCTGGCGAGCTGCGACCGGCCTGCGAGCCAAAAAAAGATCCCAAGGACGAGGCCTGTCAGCGCGATCACGATCAACGCTCGACGGACAAAGCGATCGGTCACCCATTCCAATCCACGATCGCCTTTGCTGCTTGGGCCACCCGCCACATTCCTCGAGCGTTGCCGCGTGGTCGAACCCTGACGGCCGGTTGGGCTGCAACCATCTTGCGGTCCGGTTCTCTAATCTCTGCATCCGCCGCTACAGCGAATTGGCTCGCCGCCCGAGCAGGACGGGCTTGCGACGAGTGATCAGTCGTGTAGGCGGCAATGGCGTCGATGCAATTGACCTGGATCAAGGCGACCGTACGCCGACGCAATATCAGTCTCCCCGCCTGAGCTCGCGCTGCAATGGGCTCAGGCGCGACGACGTTTTCGGGCCCGGGGGAACCATGACCGACACCACAGCCGAACGCCACGCGCTCGGCGTCGCGATGACCATGCTGGTGGCTGTCGTGCTGGCCGGCCTCGGACTCATGCTGTCGCTGGGATCCAACGAGCCGGCCATGGTGTTCCACGGCGGACTGATGACCATCGCAGCCGTTGCAGCCGGGCTCTATCTGATCGGCCATTTCACCAGCGGCCCGCAGATCGCCGCATCTACGGAATATTTCGACGGCCCGATCAAGGTGGCGACGATCGCCGCCATCATCTGGGGGATCGCGGGTTTTCTGGTCGGCGACATTCTCGCCTGGCAGTTGGCGTTCCCGGCATTGAATCTCGACCTGCCCTGGACGAGCTTCGGGCGCCTGCGCCCGCTTCACACCTCGGCCGTGATCTTCGCCTTCGGCGGCAATGTGCTGCTGGCGACCTCGCTCTACGTGGTGCAGCGCACATGTCATGCGCGCCTCGTCGGCCGCTGGTCGCCCTGGTTCGTGGTCTGGGGCTATCAGCTCTTCATCGCGATTGCCGGTACCGGCTATCTGCTCGGCGTCACCCAGGGCAAGGAGTATGCCGAGCCCGAGTGGTACGCGGACCTGCTGCTGACGGTCGTGTGGGTCACCTATCTGCTCGTCTTTCTCGGCACGCTGATGCGCCGCAAGGAGCCCCACATCTATGTCGCCAACTGGTTCTACCTCGCCTTCATCGTCACCGTGGCGATGCTGCATCTCGTCAACAACGCTACCATCCCCGTCAGCTTCACCGGCACCAAGAGCTATATCCTCTATGCCGGCGTCCAGGATGCGATGACGCAGTGGTGGTACGGGCACAACGCCGTCGGCTTCTTCCTGACCGCGGGCTTCCTCGGCATCATGTACTATTTCATCCCCAAGCGCGTGGAGCGGCCGGTCTACTCCTACCGGCTCTCGATCGTGCACTTCTGGACGCTGATCTTCCTCTACATCTGGGCGGGTCCCCACCATCTGCACTACACCGCGCTTCCCGACTGGGCGCAGACCCTCGGCATGACCTTCTCGGTCATGCTGTGGATGCCGTCCTGGGGCGGCATGATCAACGGCCTGATGACGCTGTCGGGCGCCTGGGACAAGCTGCGGACCGATCCGGTCGTGCGCCTCCTCGTCGTCTCGGTCGCCTTCTACGGGATGTCGACCTTCGAGGGCCCGCTGATGAGCATCAAGGCGGTCAACTCGCTCTCCCACTACACGGACTGGACCATCGGCCACGTGCATTCGGGCGCGCTCGGCTGGGTCGCCATGGTCTCGTTCGGCGCGATCTATTGCCTCGTACCGTGGCTCTGGAACCGGCGCGGCCTCTACTCGCTGAAGCTGGTCGAGTGGCACTTCTGGGTCGCGACCATCGGCATCCTGCTCTACATCACCGCGATGTGGGTCTCGGGCATCACACAGGGCCTGATGTGGCGCGCCTACGACAAGCTCGGCTTCCTCCAGTACTCGTTCATCGAGACGGTCGAGGCGATGAAGCCCTACTACCTGATCCGTGCCGTCGGCGGACTCCTGTTCCTCTTGGGCGCGCTGATCATGGCCTACAACGTCTGGCGGACGATCCGGGGCGATGCGCTCCTCGATGAAGCCGATCAGCCGCGCGTTGCGGCCGCGCCCTCGCTCCGTCTGCAGCCGGCCGAATAGGGGGCCCTGATCATGAACCACTCCGTCATCGAGAAGAACTCGATCATCCTGCTCGTCGGCATCCTGATCGCCGTGTCGATCGGCGGCATCGTTCAGATCGCGCCCCTGTTCTGGATCGAGAGCACGATCGAGAAGGTGAAGGGCATGCGGCCCTATACGCCACTCGAGCAGGCCGGGCGCGACATCTACGTGCGGGAAGGCTGCTATGGCTGCCACAGCCAGATGATCCGCACCTTGCGCGACGAGGTCGAGCGCTACGGCCACTACAGCCTCGCCGCTGAAAGCATGTACGACCATCCGTTCCAGTGGGGCTCGAAGCGCACCGGCCCCGACCTCGCGCGCGTCGGCGGCAAGTACTCCGACCAGTGGCATGCCGAGCACATGGCCGACCCGCGCTCGGTGGTCCCTGAAAGCATCATGCCGGGCTATCCCTGGCTCGCCGAGCGACCGCTCGATGTGGCCGAGATCGAAGCGCGCTTGAAGACTTTGCGCCTCGTGGGCGTGCCCTACTCCGACGAGATGATCGCCAACGTGAAGGCTGACGTGGCAGCCCAGATCGATCCAGATGGCGGGTCCGGCAGCGATCTGCTGAAGCGCTACCCGAAGGCGAAATACGCCAAATTCGACGGCCGTCTCGGCACCGGGCCTTCCGAGCTGGATGCCCTGATCGCCTATCTGCAGATCCTCGGCCAGATGGTCGATTTCGCCTCCTTCGACGTCAACGGTCCGAACACGAGGTGATGCAGCCATGACCTACGACACCGTCGCCACGATCAGCCAGGTGCTCTCGCTGCTGATGTTTCTCGCCATGTTTGCCGCCGTCCTCGTCTACGCGCTGTGGCCCTCGAACGGCCGGCGCTTCGAGCAAGCACAACGGGCAGCACTCGACCTCGACAAGCGGTCTCATTCCGGACGGGGACAGGCATGAGCAAGGAACGCGATTTCGACCATGTGACTGGGGTCGAGACCACCGGCCACGAGTGGGACGGCATCAAGGAGCTGAACAAGCCGCTGCCGAAGTGGTGGCTCTATACGTTCTATGCCTGCATCGCCTGGTCGATCGGCTACTGGGTGCTGTTTCCGGCCTGGCCGACGCTGACCGGCTATACCAGGGGAACGCTCGGCTACAGCCAGCGGCTGACGTTGGCCGAGGAGATCCGGACCGCCAAGGCGGCGCAATCGGGCCTATGGGATCAGCTCGACAAGGCGCCGATCGGGGAAGTGTCGCGCGACGCGAATGAGAATGTCGAACGCGGCGCTCTTGCCGGCG
>JANPDA010000111.1:0-6712 GCA_031431235.1 Hyphomicrobiaceae bacterium | reverse complement strand
CATGGCGATCGCTGGCACCTCGCTGCTGCCGGCCGACAAGGACGTGGCGTTCTCCATGAACTGGGGCAATTTCGAAGGCAACAACTCGCTCGCCCTGGGCGGAGCGGCGCGGCTCGAGGAGAATGTGTTCCTGTCGGGTGGCGTCGGCGTCGGCCTCGAAAGCGGCTCGGTCGGCGGCCGGGTCGGCCTCACCTTTGCCTGGTAGGAGGGCACGCCATGACCACGAGAACAAAGCTCCTCTCGCTCGCCATGCTCGCAGCGCTCTGGTGGGGACAGCCGGCCCAGGCGGCTGACCGGCAAGTTGGGATGCCCGACCCCTATCGGCTCGCGGCGCTGATCTACACGGCGATCTCCGCCCTCGATCAGGCCAATGCAACGGGGAACTACACGGTGCTGCACGCGCTAGCGGCACCTGCCTTCCAGGCGGCCAACTCGGCTGACGGCCTAGCCCAGGTATTCGCCAAGTACCGCGAGCTGAAGGTCACGCTCGCCGACGCCGTGCTTTACGAGCCGCATCTGCTGCGAAAGGCCGAGCTCGACGGCAACGGCATCCTGCGGGTCGAGGGGTTCTTCCCGACCGAGCCGCTGCGGATCAGGTTCGATCTGTCGTTCGTGGAGGTCGAGAGTGTCTGGCGCCTGATCGCGATCGCGATCAGCCCGGTGCCGGTCTGACGCGACCCGGTGGATGATGCCGAGGCCGGCTCCATCCAGCCGAAGCCCAGCGCCGTGCTGGCGGTCGATCTTCGTCGGGCCGGTGCGGACGTTTGGTGGGCACGCCCTTGATGACGGTGACGGAGTGTGGTTCGCGAAACATCGGTCGCCTTCGCGCCTGAGGGCAAGACCGCATTCTCGGGTTCCGACAACACTCCGAGGCTCTGGCACCTCTCGTAGCACCTGCTATGCGAGCGCCTCGAGCTCTTCCCTGCTCAACTCACAATCCCTGAGAATCTTCGACAACAGGCCGGGTCCGATGATTTCGGCGCCGTGAACAGTGATGTCGAGCGGCCGTCGGGATGGGCAACTCGATGATGGCTGCCTCGGACCCTCACTACGGCAAAACCAACCCTTTCCAACCGCCGGATCACCTCGGCACCCGGCAATCGCGGCAGACGGCTCACGCCGGTATCGATACGCGCTGGACGCCGACCAGCTCCAAGGCGGGCACATCGGCGTCGGGCTCGGCTTCCAGGTGCAGGGCGATGGCCTCCCGCACCCGCTCCATGAGCGTATCGAGCGAGTGGGCCTGGGTGTGGCAGCCCGGCAGCGATGGGACGCTGGCGACATAAAGGCCGTCCTCATCCCGCTCCACGATCACGCTGAACTCCTTGGTCATCATTCAGAACCTCCAAGGGTGACCATAGCACACGCCGCCGCCCGTCCCAAAAGACCGAACATGCAGTTGCTTGTGCCGATGCGATCCGGACGGCTCGATGCGCGGGATCGCCGATTTCCGCGAGATGTCGCAGGTGCGGCTTCGAAACCAGGCTGCACGGCATTGACCCGGAGGCCACCGCCAGCGCGCCCCGCGCCTACTCCGCCAGCACGATCACGTCCTCGGGCGCCCAGGACAGCCAGACCTTGTGGCCGATATCGAGGCCGTGGACGGTCTGGCGGGTGGCGTTCTGCAGGTTGACGCTGAGGCGCAGGCCGTCCTTGGTATCGACATACATGTGGCTCACGTCGCCATAATAGGCCCAGGCCGCGATCTTGCCCTCGGCGCTGATCCGGCCCGCTCCGGGGGGCTCGGGCGAAAGGCTCACCTTCTCGGGGCGGATGGCGATCGCGACGTTGCCCGACGCCTTGCCTTGGTAGGGCACTGTGATGCGGCCGAGCTTGGCGACATCGACGACAACGGAGGAGCCCTCCGTTCCGGTGATCTTGCCGTCGAGCAGGTTCACCTTGCCGATGAAGTCGGCGACGAAGCGCGAGACCGGGCTTTCGTAAAGGGCAGCGGGTGTCGCGATCTGGCTGATGTGGCCGGTATCCATCACCGCGATCCGGTCGGCCATGGACAGGGCCTCGTCCTGGTCGTGGGTGACGATGATGAAGGTGATGCCGACCTTGCGCTGCAGGTTCGACAGCTCGAGCTGCATCGCCTCGCGTAATTTCGCGTCGAGCGCCGACAAGGGCTCGTCGAGCAGCAGCACCTTCGGCCGCTTGACCAGGGCGCGGGCGAGCGCGACACGCTGGCGCTGGCCGCCGGAGAGCTGGTTGGGCATGCGCTTGGAAAGCTGGGAGAGCTTCACCATCTCGAGCGCGTCGACGACACGGGTCGCGGTTTCCTCGCTCGGCACGCCCGTCACGCGCAGCCCATAGGCGACATTGTCCTCGACCGACATGTGCGGAAACACGGCGTAGGACTGGAACACCATGTTGACGGGGCGCTTGTTGGGCGGGATTTCCAGCATGTCGCGGCCATCGAGGATGATCTGTCCCTCGGTCGGGGTCTCGAGGCCGGCGATCATGCGCAGCAGTGTGGTCTTGCCGCAGCCCGAGGGGCCAAGCAGCGCAAAGAACTCGTTCGCCTTGATGTCGAAGGTGACATTGTCGACGGCGGTGACCGAGGAGCCGAAGCGCTTCGAGACGTTCTTGATGGAGATGATCGGCTCATTCATGGCGGCTCCGTCCGTATCCCTGCAACGACCTCTGCTTCACCCGGTCCCCTGCCTGCATCTCAACGGCCCTCGGTTTTGTCGGGGGCCTGCAGCCGCATGGCGAGCACCGTCGCCACGATCGTGATCACGATCAGCACGGTCGAAGCCGCATTGATGTCGGGCGACACGCCGCGGCGCACGAGCGAGTAGACCTTCACCGGGAACGTCACCGTGTCGGGACCCGAGGTGAAGAAGGTGATCACGAAATCATCGAGTGACAGTGTGAAGGCGAGCAGTGCGCCGGCAATAACGCCGGGCTTCATGAAGGGAAAGATTACCTTCCAGAAGGTCTGCCACTCGGTGGCGCCGAGATCCTTGGAGGCTTCCTCCAGCTCGCGATTGAAGCCGCTCATGCGCGAGCGCACGACCACGGCGACGAAGGGGAAGGCAAAGGCGATGTGGGAGATCGTGATCTGCGACAGGTTGAGCGGCCAGATCAGGTCGCTCGGCCAGCCGATGCGGGCAAAGAACGCGAGCAGCGCGACACCCATGCAGATCTCGGGGATCACGATCGGCAGCGCCATGAACCCCTCGTAGGGCGCCTTGAAAGGGAAGCGGAAGCGCCAGAGCATCAGCGCGATCATGGTGCCGAGCACGGTCGCGAAGATGGTCGTCAGCACGGCGATGGCGATCGAGTTGGTGAACGCTTCGACCAAGCCCGCGTTTTCCCAGGCGACCCGATAGTATTTGAACGTGAAGCCCTGCCAGACGACATTGCGCTTGCTGTCGTTGAAGCTGAACGCGACCAGCATGAAGATCGGCACGTAGAGCAGCAGGAACGTGACGGCGAGCAGGGCCTTCATCCACAGCCGCCCGGCGTAGTCGAGCGGCTCCTGCTTGGGGCGTCGTGCGGGCCGGCGGGCGGTGTCGGATGCCGTGGTCTGGGCGGCGGTCATGGTCATCTCAAACCTCCATGCCCTGCTTGCTGCGATCGAGCAAAGCGCGAATCGCCAGCGCGCCGAACGTCGCGTACATCAACAGGAACGACAGCGCCGCCCCGAACGGCCAGTCGTTGGCGGCCTTGAACTGGTCCTCGATCACGTTGCCGATCATGATGGCGTTGGCGCCACCCAGCAGTGCCGGCGTCAGGAACGAGCCTAGCGCGGGAATGAAGACGAGAATGACGCCGGTCACGATGCCGGGCATGGTCAAGGGCAGCGTCACCGACCACAGCGTGCGCGACTGGCTCGCCCCCAGGTCGAGGGAGGCTTCGAGATAGGCCTTGTCGAGCCGCTCGATCGTCGCATAGAGCGGCAGCACCATGAACGGCATGAAGACATAGACGAGGCCGGCGATGACCGCGCCGTCGTTGTAGAGCAGCTGCAGCGGCTGGAACTGATCGCCCACGAGCCAGCCGAGCGAGAAGATGGCGAGCACGGCGTGGATGGGCGTCCAGATCCATTCGAGCACCCAGTTGATGAGACCGTTGGTGCGAAAGACCGCGATCAGCGCGTAGGTGCGGATCAACAGGTTGATCCAGAACGGCAGAATGACGAGCAGCAGCAGCAGCGACTTCCAGCGCGCCGGCGCAAAGGCCACCGCGAAGGCGACCGGATAGGCGATCAGCAGGCACAGCAGCGTCGCGAGTGCGCTGATCCAGATCGATTTCCAGATGATCACGAGGTAGATCGGCTCGAACGAGCGGACATACTGCTTCAGCGTGCCGGTGACCGAGATCTCGGTCGCGGAGATGCGGCCATCGATGAGCGCCTTCTCGCCGAAGGAGAGGAACCAGATCAGGCCGAGCGGGATGACGAAAAACACCAGCAGCCAGACCGAGCCGGGGATCGCAAGGAACCAGAAGACCGTGGGGTTCTTCCTCCAGCTCTCCATGGGGATGCCTCGAAACGCGAAGGGAGTGGGGAACTGGGAGTAGGGAGTAGGGAGTTGGGAGTTGGAAGCAGTCGGATGCTACTCCCTACTGCCCACTCCCTACTCCCTCGACTTTCATGCAGCCTGGATGCGCGTCCAGGCATCCTGGTAGAGCTTGATGCCCTCCTCGCCCAGGTACTTCTGGGCTTCCAGCTTGTCGATCACGGCCTGCAGCGGGAAGATCGCCGTGTTCTCCAGATATTCGGCCGGCATCAGCTTCTTGGCGGCCGCGTTCGTCGTCGCGTACTGGATGGTCTTGGCGATGCCGGCGCCGACCTCGCCTTCGAGCACGTAGTTGAGGAACTTGTGGGCATTCTCGGGGTGCGGTGCGCCAGCCGCGATGCACATCGTGTCCTGCCAGAGCAGCGAGCCTTCGTTCGGCACGATGTAGGCGAGGTTCTTGTCCTCGCCCATCACCTGGATGATGTCGCCGTTCCATTCCTGCGCCAGCACCACCTCGCCCGAGGCGAGCAGATCCTGGCCGTTGTCGTCGGCGAAGACCTTGATGCCCTTCTTGTTGGCGATGATCAGGTCCTCGGCCTTCTTGATCTCGGCCGGGTCGATCGAATTGAGCGAGTAGCCGAGATATTTGAGCGCGATGCCGATCACGTTCGCCGCGTCGCCCAAGAGCGAGATGTTGCCGGCGTACTTGTCGGAATCGTAGAGCCACTTCCAACTGTCGGGCGTGCCCTCGACTTTCGATTTGTTGTAGCCGACGCCGAGCGTGCCCCACATGTAGGGGATCGTGTGCTTGCGGCCGGGATCGAAGGGGGCGTCGATGAAAGGCGTGTCGATGTTGGCCATGTTGGGGATCTTGGAATGGTCGAGCGGCGACAGCATCTTGGCCGAGATCATGCGCTCGATCCAGCTATCCGAGGGCACGATCACGTCATAGCCCGGATTGCCTTCCTTCAGCTTGGCAAACAGCTCGGCGTTGTCGGCGAACAGGTCCATCTTGGTCTCGATGCCGCTCGCCGTCTTGAAATCGGCGAGCGTGGTCTCGCCGATATAGGTGTCCCAGTTATAGAGGTTGAGGCGGCTCTCCTCGGCCGACAGCGAGCCGCGCGGCAGGAAGGTGACGCCGACCGCGATCGCACTTGCTCCGGCCATGAACGAGCGCCGCGACGGCGCAAATCTCGGATTGTAACGTGCCATTCTCTAATGCTCCCTTTCGTGTCTGCTCCCAACGGGCATTATTGCCTCTTATGAGAAGAATGCGGCTCGCATATGGTTTCAGGTGCTCCCAGCCGTCCGTGTCCCGCTGCAATGGCAGCTTCATGGCGCACTGTCGGCGCTCATTGTCGGCCCCAATGTGTCATTGTGATCACAAAAACAATAGCGTTACAAGGGTCGTTCAGATCGCGCTTGTGACGCTGATCGGGCGGCGTCGGCAGGCGCTGGCAAATCGGGATGGCTCGCAGGGAGGGCGCACGTTGAACAAGGCTTTGTCGCCGGAAGCAAGAGCGGGGACCACGCACGAGCGGGTCTACCGGCAATTGCGCCAGCGGATCCTCTTTGGCGGATTTCATCCGGGCCGGCCCGTCACACTTCGCGGCCTCGCCGAGGAGCTGGAGGTCAGCCCGATGCCGGTGCGCGAGGCCGTCCGCCGTCTGATTGCCGAGCGTGCACTCGAATTGCATGACAATCGCCGTGTCACGGTGCCGGCCATGACCAAGGAGCGGTTTGACGAGATCATCTTCGCGCGACACGTGCTCGAGCCGGAGCTGGCGGCGCGCGCGCTGCCGCATTTCGATGCCGCTCGGATCGCGAGCTTGAGGGCGATCGACGAGGACATCGATCTCTGCATGAGCCGGGACGATGCCGAAGGCTACATGCGCAACAACCATCGCTTCCACTTCATGATCTACGAGCTGGCCGAGGCCCGGACGCTGCTCGCCCTCGTCGCCAGCATCTGGCTGCAGTTCGGCCCGTTCATGCGTCTCGTCTACGGCCGCTTCGGCACCGCGAACTTGCAGGACCAGCATTTGGTCGCGCTCGACGCCTTCGAGCGCAACGATGCCGCCGGTCTGCGCCGCGCGATTGCCGAGGACATCGGCCAGGGCATGCGCTTCATCGGCGAGGAGGCGCTGGCGGAGTGAGCGGGGGCCGCGCTCGCCGACCCGCTAGTGTTCTGACGCATTCATTTGGTACCTCAAATGAATGGCCAGCCCACTAGCCAGCTCTTT
>JANPDA010000110.1:0-4838 GCA_031431235.1 Hyphomicrobiaceae bacterium | reverse complement strand
CCCCCACCGCCGCGCCGTAACGGCCCAACCTATCCCCGTCGTCCCCGGCGACCCCTTGCCCGCTCGCCTCCCCCACCCCCCCGCCTCGCCGGGCGTGGTCGGCGGCGGGGGGGCCATAGAGATAGCGGCCGGCGGCGCCGATGCTGCCGCCGGTCGTCGCGTCGATTGCCGCGGAGGCCGGTGTCAGCACGAGATCCAGGCGCTCCGGCACATAGTCCTCGACCAGGAACGAGGTCTCGCCGATGGGAGCGGCTTCGGGATCGGCGTGAATGCTCGCGCGCCAAGTGCCGGTCATGGCGCTGGTCGAGAGCGAGATCGTGGTCGAGCGGCCGCCGAGCCCCTGATCCTGCAGCGGGATCCTGACATGCTCGACGCCGTCGGGGCGCGAGATGATGAGAGTGACGGGCAGGCCGGTTGCGGCCTTGGCGGAGCGGTCGCGCAGCAGCGCGGTCAGATGCACGTCCTCGCCGGGCCGGTAGACGCCGCGATCGCCGTAGAGATAGCCATCGAGCGGCCCAGGCACATCGCGGCCGGCGACGCCGCGGTCGGAGAGGTCGAAGGCGCCGGTGGTCAGGTCGAGGAAGGCGTAGTCGCCGTTGCCGTTCTCGGCGACGAGGATCGCCGGGGCAAGGCCGCCCTCGCCGCGGGCAAGGCCCGCCTCGAACCGCACATAGCCGCGCGCGTCGGTCCTGGCCGTCGCCAGCACCTCGCTGTTGCGTGCGACCAGCTTGACCTCGGCACCCGCCACCGGCAGCGCGGTTTCGAGGGAGCGCACGAACGCATGCACGCCGTCGTCGCCTGAAAGCGCGGCAAGGCCGAGATCGGAGACGATGAACCATTGGGTCGCGCGCTGCGACCAGTATTCCGCTTCTTTGCCTTTCACCTCGGCGATCATCACATAGACGCCGGGCTCCAGGTTGGGGATCACCTCGCTGACGGCGAGCGCTGTCGTGACCTCCTGGTTGAGGGCTTGGCGCACCGGCAGCTGGCCCTTCCAGACGGCGGCGCCGGTCTTGGTCTTCAAGGTCTCGAGCTGATCGCCGGAAAGCTGTGCCTCGAGATCGCCGTCGGTCAAAGCGCGTGCGAGGCCGCGGTCACCGATGCGGTAGACCTCGAGGCCGACCTGGCCGGTATTGACGGTGACGACCGGAATGCCCTGCTGGCCCTTGTTGGGCAGCACGTAGTTGCGCCCCGTGAAGCGGACCTGGGGCGAGCGGTCGCGCACGTAGATGGCGAGGTCGGCGGTCTTGGCGAGCGTCTCCTCGACCGCGGAGGGCAGGCCAGCCCGGATCGCCACCTGATAGCGCTGGCCATGCGTCATGCCCTCGACGCAGAGCTCCTGATCGCGTGCGGTGACGGCGGCCGGGTCCTTGCCATCGACCGAGACGAACTTCGAGAAGTCGACCTGGCCCTTGCCCAGCGCTTCGGAGAACTGGATGCAGAGACGAGGCGTCACGCCGTCGGAATCGACCGTGTAGTCGAGGATGCGGAAGCCTTGCTCGGCGAGCAGCTGGTCATAGGCGGCGCGCACGGTCGTGACCTCGGCCACCGCGAGGCTCGCCTTGTAGGCATTGATGGCGGGGCGCCAATAGGAGCGGACCTTCAGAGCTTCCGCCAGCACTGCCAGGCTTGCCGCCTCGATATCGGCGGCTGTCGCGCGCAGATAGGCGTTATAGGCCGCACCACTCGCGTTGACCGAAGTATTGAAGCGATCGTTGTCGGTGGTCGCCGGCAGTGCCAGCAGCTCCTCGGCGAGCCGTTGCCAGGAGTGCGCGTCCTTGGGCTCGATCACGGCCGACATGGCGTAGGCGGTTGCGGCCGCATTGTGGTCGCCGGCAGTGGCCGCGATTTCCGCCTGCTTGCGCCAGATCTTGGCCGATCGGCCGTCGGGCTTGTAGTTCTGGCGTAGCCATTCCTCGTAGCGGGTGGCATCGCCCGCGACCTCGGGATGGGAGAACGATTTGGTCTGAGCCGTTGCCGGAAGGGAGGCGAATGCGAGCAGAATGAGGGCGGCAACGAGCCGCTGTACGACAGCCATGACATCACCCGACGCGGGAAGCGCGCTCAACTGGGCGGATGAGAGGGCCGTTCCGAGGTATCCCGCAACCTGGAGGAGACGCCAACACCCGCGATGGAAGCCGACACTCTAAGGGGAACACCTATCCGTGTCCAAAGCGTGGCGTCGCACGCCGGCGTGTTGTCCACGGCTACACATGGAAGGTCGAGTAGGTCGGACTGAGCCCAGCCTCGTGCCGGGCGATGTCCGACCTACGTGAAAGGGCGCTGGCGGATCTCGCAGCTAGAGCGAGGTTTGCAGCTGCTTCAGCTGATCGAGCGCGGAGGCGGCGTGGGCCTTGGCCTCGTCGGACTTGGCGTCGGCCAGATCGTCCTCGGCGTTCTTCACGGCCTTGGTCAGCTCGACTTTGTCGAGGGCATCGAGGTCGATCAACTGTTGGGCGAGCACAGTCAAGCTTTTGGGGTCGACCTCGGCAAAGCCGCCGCGCACGTAGATCCGTCGTGACTTGCCGTCGGCAAGCTGGATCGCCAGGTGCCCCGGCCGGAGCGTCGAGATCACCGGCGCATGCCCGACGAGCACCGCGAAATCACCCTCCGAGCCCGGCACCACCACTTGCTCGGCATCCTCGGAGATCATCAGCTGCTCGGGCGAGACCAGCTCGAACTTGAAGTGTTTCGTCATTCGTTGTCGGCCTTCGCGTCGATTTCCTCGGGGTTCTGCAGCTTGGTTCCGCAGAATGGGCAGCAATAGATCGGGTGATCGAGGAAATCGGGCTCCTCCTCCTCGTCGTCGTCGCCCTCCTCCCCTTCCGGGAACTCGACGCCGACCGACATGTAGAGCACGCCGTCGTCGCCCACATACAGCAACGGCTCGAAATCCTCGGTCTCGAGCACGTCCTTCAGGTAGCGGCAGCAGGATCCGAAGCCGCTCGCCGATTCGCCTGCCATGATGACCTTTGCTCCTCTGGAAAGGTTACGCGTCGCGTCAGGCGGCTTCCGCCGCCATTCTCTGGGCCTTCTCGACCGCCTGCTCGATGGTGCCGACCATGTAGAAGGCCTGCTCGGGCAGATGGTCCCACTTGCCCTCGCACAGCTCTTTGAAGCCCTTCACCGTGTCCTTCACGTCGACGAAGACGCCGGGGAAGCCAGTGAAGACCTCGGCCACGTGGAAGGGCTGGCTCAGGAAGCGCTCGATCTTGCGGGCGCGAGCGACGGCGATCTTGTCCTCCTCCGACAGCTCGTCCATGCCGAGGATGGCGATGATGTCCTGCAGCGACTTGTAGCGCTGGAGGATCGCCTGCACGCGGCGCGCGGTGGCGTAGTGCTCATCGCCCACGACACGCGGCTCGAGCACGCGCGAGGTCGAATCGAGCGGGTCGACCGCGGGGTAGAT
The DNA here is from genome assembly GCA_031431235.1 of Hyphomicrobiaceae bacterium. Lineage (GTDB taxonomy): Bacteria > Pseudomonadota > Alphaproteobacteria > Rhizobiales > Hyphomicrobiaceae > JANNSW01. The sequence goes on along the minus strand of JANPDA010000110.1, from coordinate 1,429 downwards.
GCCCTTCTCGGCGATGCCGCGCGAGAGCACGGTGGTCGCGTCAAGATGGGCAAACGAGGCCGCCGGCGCCGGGTCGGTCAGGTCGTCGGCCGGCACGTAGATCGCCTGCACCGAGGTGATCGAGCCCTTCTGCGTCGAGGTGATGCGCTCCTGCAGCGCGCCCATGTCGGTCGCGAGCGTCGGCTGATAGCCAACAGCCGAAGGTATGCGGCCGAGCAGCGCCGACACCTCGGAGCCCGCTTGGGTGAAGCGGAAGATGTTGTCGACGAAGAACAGCACGTCCTGGCCCTGGTCGCGGAAGTACTCGGCCACGGTCAAGCCGGTCAGGCCGACACGCATGCGGGCGCCCGGCGGCTCGTTCATCTGCCCGAACACCAGCGCGCACTTCGATTTCACCTCCGATTTCGGATCGTGCGGGTCGGCGTTGACCTTCGAGTCGATGAACTCGTGATAGAGGTCGTTGCCTTCGCGCGTGCGCTCGCCGACACCCGCGAACACCGAGAAGCCGCCATGGGCTTTGGCGATATTGTTGATCAGCTCCTGGATGATCACGGTCTTGCCGACACCGGCGCCGCCGAACAGGCCGACCTTGCCGCCCTTGGCGTAGGGTGCCAGCAGATCGACGACCTTGATGCCGGTGACGAGGATTTCCGATTCGGTCGACTGATCGACGAGAGAGGGCGAGGGCTGGTGGATGACGCGCGTCTCCGTGTGGGGGATGACGCCTGCCTCGTCGACCGGCTCGCCGACGACGTTCATGATGCGCCCCAGCGTGCCCGCGCCGACCGGCACCGAGATCGGCATGCCGCTGTCGGTCACCTCCTGGCCGCGCACGAGGCCTTCGGTCGCGTCCATGGCGATCGTTCTGACCGTGCTCTCACCGAGATGCTGGGCCACTTCCAGCACCAGCCGGTTGCCGCCATTCGTGGTCTCGAGCGCGTTCAGAATCGCCGGCAGAGTGCCGTCGAACTGCACGTCGACGACCGCCCCCATCACCTGCCTGATCCGTCCGATGCTTCTGTCAGCCATGACCTTCCTGTCCTCGTATCACTCTCACTGGTGCCACCAGCGCGGTGGGTGATCTGTTGCGAACGTTTCCGGGCGGCTAGCTTTGACGTTTCACGATCGCCGTGAAGTCCGAGCCCTGCTCCATTCGAAACGCGCGGATGTTCTTCACACTCGGCCCGAACCATTCCATTGTCCTCAGCGCGTCGATCGCGCTGAACAGGTTCGCCAAGCTCTCTTCTCTAGCTACGTAGACGCTCCCCTGCACACGCTCGAACCCGAATCTACTGAGCGTCGATTTGATGTCATGGTAAGCCTGCCTGGAACCCCTCGGGTGATGTTCCTGTGCGTCTGCCACGGTCATGTCGAAGGCGATTGTGATGATGAACTCGATCAGGGGATCGTTATCGCCATGGGATCTTCG
>JANPDA010000109.1:0-3729 GCA_031431235.1 Hyphomicrobiaceae bacterium | reverse complement strand
GTCGGCGAGGCCGGTTGGGAACGTGGCGGTGGGCGTCTCGGCTGCGCGGGCGCCTGTGGTCCAAATCCGACATTTGCCTCCGCTGGCAGCATGCGCCCGAGCAAATGTCGGATTTATGAGGACCACTGGCAACTCTATGGTTCTAGTGGAGCATCTGAATTTGACATTTGAGCACAAGCCTAGCGGCAACCGGGACTCAAATGTCAAATTCGCTCCACTAGTGGCGAGCAGGAGGCACGGTGCCAGGGCCGTGACGAGGCGCCGGACCCCCATCTCAACCGGCCTTGGCTGTGCCGATGGTCTCGGCAAGCCGAGCGACGGTCGCGGCGAGATCGTCGCCGACGCCGACGGTGACCGCGACGAAATCAGCGCCTGCGTCTGAAATCATTGCCGCCTGCTCGATCATGCCCTCGCCTGTGACGAGGGCGAGGACTGGCACCTCGACCACCTCGGCCCACCAATCGATCAGCTCCAGCAGCCGGTCTCGATCGGCTCCCTCAGCCGGTCCGAAGGCGACATAGTCGGCGCCGGCCTCGCCCAGCTCCATGGCCAGGTGCCGCGACAGGCCGGCCGCGGCGCCGATCGAGGCCTGGGCTCCGAGTGCGGCGCGGGCCGCGTGGTAGCGCGCGAGCGCCGCATCGTCGTCCTCGAGCGCGTCGAGGTCGAGGTGAATGCCGTCCGCGCCGATGCCGCGGGCAAGCTCGACGTCGTTGGCGACGAGGACGGCGACGTTGCGGGCCTGGGCGGCGCCGGTAAAGCGGCGCAGCCGCGCGATCCCGCTACCGTCGCGACCGGCCGGGCGGATGATCAGTGCCGCCACATCGCCGGCAGCCAGCGCCTGACGCAGATCCGCATCTCCCGGCAGGCCGGCGCCTTCGTCGACCACCAGGGCGAGGCGGCAGCGCGGTTGGGACTGCTGCACGGAAACTCTCCGGAATTGAGAACATGACCCGCGTTGCTATCCGGAGCGAAGCGGGCGAAAACGGGGCGATCGGCCTTGCCACGCCTCAGCCCACTCGATCGCTACGCCGCCTTCTCGAGCTGCTTCTGCCATTTGCCGAGCGCGGCAAGCCCGTTCATCCTGGCGCGGTGGCTGAAGGCGCGCTGGGCGGCGGCCGTGTTCTCCGATTTGCCACTCCAGGCTTTCTGCACGGCGGCCTGTAGCGCGCGGCCGTAGGAGAAGGTGAGCTGCCAGGGCAGCCCGCCGATCGCATTCATTGCCGACAGGTGGGCGGTTGCATCCTCATCCGCCTGGCCACCCGACAGGAACGCGATGCCCGGCACCGCGGCCGGCACCGTGCGCCGCAGCACCCGCACGGTCTTCTCGGCGACCTCCTCGGCGCTCGCCTGGCGTTTGCTGAGCTTGCCGGCGATCACCATGTTCGGCTTCAGGATGCTGCCCTCGAGATTGACGCTCGCTTCGGCCAGATCGTAGTAGAGCTGGGCCAGCACCACCTCGGTCACATCTGCGCAACGGTCGATGTCGTGGTCGCCATCCATCAGCACCTCGGGCTCGACGATCGGCACGATGCCCGCCTCCTGGCAGAGCGCGGCATAGCGGGCGAGCGCGTGGCTGTTGGCCTTGATGCAATACATCGAGGGCATCTTCGGATTGCCGTCGCGGCCGATCTCGATCACGGCGCGCCACTTGGCGAAGCGGGCGCCGAGCTCGTGGTACTTCTTCAGCCGCTCGCGCAGCTTGTCGAGGCCTTCGGTCACTTTCTCGCCGGGGCAGCAGGCGAGATCCTTTGCCCCCTCGTCCACCTTGATGCCGGGAATTGCGCCCGCGTCCTGGATCAGTTGGACGAGCGGCGTGCCGTCCTTGGCCTTCTGCTTGATGGTCTCGTCGAACAGGATGACGCCCGAGATGTGGTTTCTCATCGCCTCGCTCGAGCGGAACAGCAGCTCGCGGTAGTCGCGGCGGTTTCCTTCCGTGTTCTCGACCTCGATCGCCTCGAACCGCTTGGCGATGGTGCCCGAGCTTTCGTCGGCGGCGAGGATCCCCTTGCCGGGCGCCACCATGGCCTGGGCGATCTCTGCGAGCTCTTTCGACATGCGTTTTTCTCCTCATGCTCTGCACGAATCTCGTCCTTCCGATGTAGCGGCAAATCGGGGATGAGGCCAGATCGGCGACGGCTTTCTCACAGGGAGCTCGACCTAGAACAGCTCGGCGAGGTCTCGCCGTCCGTCGACAATCGCAACGATTTCGACCACACCATCGTTCACGTGATGCTCGTAGAGCAGCAGATAGCTCCCCTCGATCAGCAGCCTTGCGCCCGGTCTGATCTCATCGCGTGCGACACCCAGGTCCGGGAACTCGCGCAGCATCGAGAGCTTTCGATCGATCCTGCGAACGATCCGATCGGCCGCCGCGGGATTCTTCGCTGCGATCAGCTGCCAGATTTCTCGCAGCTCCTCGATGGCCCGGCGCGAAAACACGAGATCAGGCACGGCGCGACTTCCGGTCTTTCCTGCGCTTCGCCCGCTCCTCGCCGATCAGTGCCTCGATATCGAGTGGGCCGGCGATTCCGCTGGCCTTGCCGGCATCCCAACGCGCTCTGAGCACATTCAGGTCCCGCTGCTCTCCCCGCCGAAATGTCTCCCAGAGACGCAATGCGTCACGGATGACCTCGCTCGCCGACGCGTACTCGCCGATGTCGACGGCGCGCCGAACCGTTGCCGCCATGGGCTTGGGCAACGCAATGCTGATGCGCTCGATCTCGGCCATCGTGTCCTCACGGGGCGGTCGTCTGAAGGAAGACAGGCTTGCATAAGAAGTAGTACGAATTGCGCGGATTGCAAACGTCAATTCGCAAGCGTGGATGCCTTGTGAGACCCACGGCATGCAGCAGGCTCGCTCACGAGACGCGACCTGTGTTGCCCCCCGACCACAGCGAGCGCCTTACGTTAGCGATCTCTGATGATCCCTGTTGAGCGGATGGGCGAGCTGAGGTTCACATGGCTCACTTTGCTCCCGTCAGTGACCTTCGCTCGCCAACGCTCGGAACCCACCACGATGACCGCCCCGCGAACCCTGCTCGCTTTGTTCGCTGCCCTCGCCCTGCTGCAGGCTGTCATGTCGGCGACCGCGCCGGTGATGGCCGCGCCCGCGGCGCCGGAGCCCGTCAAGTTCGCCTACCCCTACGAAGCTGGCGCGATCGTCATCATCAACTCCGAGCGGCGGCTCTACTATGTGATCGGCGGGGGCATGGCGCTGCGCTATCCCGTTGCCGTCGGCAAGTCGACCGAGCTCTGGCGCGGCAAGACCTTCGTGCAGTCGAAGGCGGAGAACCCGAGCTGGCGCCATCCCGATGGCGGCCCGACCGTCGAAGGCGGTCCAAACAACCCGCTCGGTGTCCGGGCGATGTATCTGGGCTGGTCGCTCTGGCGCATCCACGGCACCCCGCATCGCGACTCGATCGGCTATGCGGTCTCCAATGGCTGCATCCGGATGCTGAACGAACACGTGCTCGACCTCTATGACCGCGTCCATATCGGTGCGCCGGTCTATGTGCTGAGCTCGCCCGAGGAGGCCGGCCACAGCCTCGATTGGGGCAAGAAGCTCGTTTCGAGCAACTGAGGCAGAATGCCTGCGACTACCTCGGTGATCGTTTCGGACGCATAGTCGGCGTCAGCGACTGGATCGGTCGAGGAGGCGGGCAATGGATCTACAGCTTCAGGGACGGCGTGTGCTCGTGACCGGCGGCACACGCGGCATCGGCCGGGCGA
>JANPDA010000108.1:0-8642 GCA_031431235.1 Hyphomicrobiaceae bacterium | reverse complement strand
GTCGTCGCCGCCGAGGCCACCGATGGTGTCGCTGCCGCCGAGGCCCGTGATGCGATCGTTGGCATCGGTGCCCTGCAGCACTTCAGGCTCGCTCGTGCCTTTGATTTTCATGGTCATCTCCAGAGGGCTTTTGCCCGTTGTTGTCGGGTCGAGGCGCTCATCACCGCGCACCCTAGGCACAAATATGCGCCTGCAGCCACGGGCTCGCTGTTCCGCCGGGAACAGCAGGGGATACTTTTCACTCGGCGCGAACGGACCGCATGCCGGGCAATGTCGCTTCGGGACTTGCGGGCGGGCTCGCGATCCGCGAGAAGACGGGCAAGCCGAACATCAACAAGCCATCCCCCGAGGTGACCCATGAGCGCGTCCGCGGCGCCCGCCGAAAACGGCGCTTCCAGAATCGAGACCGACGCTCTCATCGTCGGGGCAGGGCCGTGCGGGCTGTTTGCCGTGTTCGAGCTCGGCCTGCTCGATATGAAATGCCATGTCGTCGACATTCTCGACCGGGCTGGCGGGCAATGCACCGAGCTCTATCCCGAGAAGCCGATCTACGACATCCCGGCGCTGCCGATCGTGACCGGCCAGGAGCTGACCGACAAGCTGATGACGCAGATCAAGCCGTTCGGCGCGCAGTTCCACTTCAACGAGCGCATCGACGAGTTGCATCGCCTGCCCGATGGACGCTTCAAACTGGTGACGGACGCGGGCACCGAGATCGTGTGCAAGCTGGTCGTCATCGCAGCCGGTGGCGGCTCGTTCACGCCCAAGCGCCCGCCGCTGCCCGGCATCGAAGGCTATGAAGGCACGTCGGTGTTCTACTCGGTGCGCAAGATCGACGCGTTCCGGGACAAGGACGTGCTGATCGTGGGCGGAGGCGATTCGGCACTCGACTGGACGCTCAGCCTGCAGCCGATCGCCAAGAGCGTGACGCTGCTGCACCGGCGCGACGATTTTCGCGCGGCGCCGCATTCGGTCGAGAAGATGCGGGAGCTGGTCAGGACCGGCAAGATGCGCCTCGAGATCGGCCAGGTCACGGCGCTGCATGGCGCGGGCGGCGAGCTCGAGGGCGTCACGATCCGCGCCGCGGGCAATGCAGAGACGCGCCTTGCCTGCAACCGCGTGCTCCCCTTCTTCGGCCTCACCATGAAGCTCGGCCCGGTCGCCAATTGGGGGCTGAACCTGGAAGAGAACCTGATCCCGGTCGATACCGCCCGCTTCGAGACGAGCGAGAAGGGCATCTTCGCGATCGGCGACATCAACACCTATCCGGGCAAGCTGAAGCTCATTCTGTCGGGCTTCCACGAGGCCGCGCTGATGGCGCAAGCCGCCTACAAAATCGTCTTCCCCGACAAGAAGCTGATGTTCCAGTACACGACCTCGTCATCGAGCCTGCAGAAGAAGCTGGGCGTGCGATGAGTGAGTTGTGAGTTGCGAGTTGCGAATTGGGTAGCACCTCTCACAACTCACAACTCACAACTCACAATTCGCATGCGAAGCACATGACCCACCGCATCTACCTCCGCCCCGTCGGCCTCGTTCCCGCTGAGCGCGGCCGCGAGCCGGCGAGCTATTCGGGTGCGCTGCCGCTCTGTGGTAATGGACCCTTCGACTTCATGGGCCTCGAGGTGATCCGGCGCGACGGGGCTGCGGTCTCGCGCCGAACGGTTGCGCTCGGCGAGGTATGGGAGAGCGACACCCGCAGCGACTATCTGGAGGCCGACGCCGTGCTCGACCGGCTGACGCGGCAGCGCCGCCGGCTGGCGGGGCTCGATTCCACCCGGCCCCATCTGATGGGCGTCGTCAACGTCACACCCGACAGCTTTTCCGACGGGGGGAGCCTCGCCAGCACACAGGCCGCGATCGACCATGGCCTGAGGCTGGCGGAAGAGGGCGCCGCGATCCTCGATATCGGGGGCGAATCGACGCGGCCGGGCTCCGAGCCGACGCCCTTGGCCGAGGAGCTCGACCGTGTGATCCCGGTGATCGAGGGGCTGCGCAGCAGGACGGAGGCTCTGATCTCGATCGACACCCGCAAGGCCGAGGTGATGCGGCGCGCGATTCTGGCGGGCGCGGGCATGCTGAACGACGTTTCGGCGCTCCGCCACGATCCTCAAGCGCTGGAGGTCGCCGCCGCGAGCGAGCTTCCCGTCGTGCTGATGCACGCGCTCGGCGACCCCAAAACAATGCAGGTCGATCCGCGCTACGACGACGTCCTGACCGACGTCTACGACATGCTGGAAGCGCGTATTGCCGCGTGCGAGGCGGCGGGTCTGCGCCGCGAGCTGCTGATCGTCGACCCCGGCATCGGTTTCGGCAAGACGTTCGAGCACAATCTGCGGATCATGGCGGGGCTGGCGCTGTTCCATGGCCTGGGTTGCGCGGTCATGCTGGGCGCGTCACGCAAGCGCTTCATCGGCCAGTTGACCGGCGTCAGCGAAGCCGGAAAGCGTGTCAATGGGTCGGTTGGAGCGGCGCTGGCGGGCGCCGCCCAAGGCGTGCAGCTGATCCGCGTGCACGATGTGGCCGCAACCAAAGCGGCCCTAGAGGTCTGGGCCGCTTCGATGGCGGGGACGACGGCTGCCGGGGGAGTGGACGGCGCGCGTCGATCAGAACGAGCCCGATGAGCCGCGAATCTGCACGCATTTGTTTTTCTTCGTCAGGCGGTAGCCCTCCGGGCAGGTCTTTGCCGACACCGTGACGGGCTCGACACGGGGCGTCTGGCTCGAGTAGGAGCCGGCAGCTACGCCGGCCATGCCGACGGCGGCGAAGGCGGCAGCCACGACAACGAAAAGCATCGGACGCATGTTCAATCTCCAAGGGTTGGCGGATCTCGCATCGTCTACCATGTATGCCGTACACGGGCTCGACAAAGCTTCGTGAGCGGCTACAAGCCAGCGACCAGGGTCGTAGCGAAGCAGGGCCGAAAAACGGGGTGCCCCATGACCTCCGACATCGCATTCAACCGGGAGATGGACGCGGCCTATGGCACGGCTGTGGAGGTCGCGCCCGGCATTCACCGGATCGTCGCCAACAATCCGAGCCCGTTCACCTTCAAGGGCACGAATACCTACATCCTGGGAAACGCCGAGCTGACGGTCGTCGATCCGGGACCCGACGACCAGGACCATCGCAGCGCGATCCTGCGCTTTGCCACCGGCCGGCCGATCACTCAGCTGGTGCTGACCCATACCCACAAGGACCACTCCGCGGGATTGCCTGCCTTGAAGGCTGCGACCGGCGCGCTGACGGCAGGATTCGGTCCGGTCGAATCGAGCCGCGGCATCAGCCACGAGGACCCCCGCGCGAAAACCTTCTTCGACCTCGATTTCCGGCCTGATCAGGCGCTCCGGGATGGCGACCGGATCGCAGCCGATGGCCTCGAGCTCGAGGTGCTGCATACACCCGGCCACGCGCCCGACCATCTGTGCTTTGCGGTGGCAGCGCAGAGCCTGCTGTTCTCGGGCGATCATGTGATGGGATGGAACACCAGCGTGATTGCGCCGCCGGAAGGCAACATGGGCGACTACATGCGCTCGCTCGAGCGGCTGACGGCGCGCAAAGACCGGATCTATCTGTCAGGCCACGGCGAGAGCATTCGCGAGCCCCAGCGCATGGTCAGAGCCTACATCGTTCACCGCAAGATGCGCGAGACCATGGTGCTCGACGCGATCCGGGCTGGTAACGCGACTATCTCAGCTCTTTTGAAGATTGTATACCCTTCCGTCGGCGGACATATTGCTTCTGCTGCTGCGCTTTCTTTGCTTGCTCATATCGAGTACTTGATTGAGAAGCGACTTGTTTCTTGCGACGGTTGTCCGAGCCTGAAGAGCTCTTTTTCCGCTTCTTCTTAGACGACGCGCCGCCGTCCTCGCTGGCAACCTCCTCCTCGGCTTGGTCGGTCGTGACGGTCGCGTCGAGGGCGAGGTACATCTGCTTCAGGGCGGTCCGCAACCGATCGGCATTGCGCCCGAGATCGTGAATGCCGATCCGCGAGGCGCTGCGCAGATCGACGCGCGAGATCTTGTCGTCGCCCGTCACGCGGATCGAGATGTCGTCGGTGAAGCCCATGATCAGGGTCTGATCGGTCGCCTCGATGATGCCGGTGCCGCCTTCCTTGCCCGGCTGCTGCTCGCGCACGATCTCCCAGCCCAGGCTCTTGGCCACCTCGCGCGCAACCACGAAGGCATCGAAGCTGCTCTTGGGGGTGATGATCGGCTGGATATCGGGATAGGCCTTCTGCTGGGCGGCGGCAAACGCCTCACCCGGATAGCCGGTCGGCCTCCCATCCATGGCACGTGCGCTGGCGAGCGCCGAAAAGCCCGGCGGCGAGGATACGTCGGTCGTGACGTCGGTCAGCATCGGCCGCGCCAGGAACTGTGGCAGGAAAGCAGCGGGCCAGCCGAAAACGCCGAGCCCGACCAGAAGGCCGACGACCGCCGACGTCGCGCCACTTTCGCCTCTCGTCCAGATCCGCCCGAGCGCCCACAACCCTACCAAGGCAGCGATCGCCGCTCCCGCGATCGCAACCACCAGGAGGTTGACGGCGACGGTCGAGGAGAGCGATGCGAACCGGTGCAGCGCGACGCCCACGATCAGGAGCTGCAGCGACAGCAGCGCGAGCCGCATGCTCCAGGGCGCGATCGGCGACTTGCTCTCGGACAGGCGTAGCAACATCGAGCCTCGTGCTTGAAAGGATCCGGCAGCGATTCCTGCCTCTTCGACCTAGCATAGGGGCAAATGCGGCGAACGCCAGTGGGGGACCGGCTCACCCAAGTGTCAACTGCGCACCCCCGTCGACCACCAGCGTGCTGCCGGTCATGTAGGAACCGGCATCCGAGGCAAGCAGCAGCAGCGGCCCGTCGAACTCCCACAGCTCGCCCGCCCGGCGCATGGGATAGCGCTCGAGCACGCGCCGCCCCTCTTCCGACGTCAGATAATCGCCCGTCAGCTCGGAGGGGAAGTACCCGGGCGCAAGCGCGTTGACGCGGATGTTGTCGCGGGCGAGCTCCAGCGCCATCGCCTTGGTGAGCTGAATGACACCGGCCTTGGAGACGGCATAGGCCGCGACCTTCTTGTCGACGCCGAGCCCGAACACCGACGAGATGTTGACGATCGAGCCACCGTGGCGATGGGCTTTCATATGGCGGGCGACCGCTTGGCCAACGCGGAAGACGCCGTCGAGGTTGACCGAGAGCACACCGCGCCAGTCCTCCTCCGACATGGCCGTGAACCAGATGCTCTTGGTGTTGCCGGCATTGTTGACGAGAATCGTCAGCGGCCCGAGCGCTTCGCTTGCCGCACTTACCCCGGCCGCGACCGAGCCGGGATCGGCCACATCGATCTCGACGGCGACGGCGTGGCCTCCCCCCGCCGCGATTTCCGCGGCCAGGGCGCTGAGCCGATCGGCGCGCCGCGCCGCAATGGCGACCTTGGCACCGTGACGAGCGAGCACGCGCGCGAAGTGAGCGCCCAGCCCGGAAGACGCTCCCGTCACGAGCGCGGCTCGCCCGGTCAGATCGAAGGGATTCAGGGGCAGTGCGGTCATGTGGTCATGTCCTGCTGGAGGCCCGAGCCAGCAGTACTGGACCGGTCGCCCGGGTTCGAGCAAGCCTGCGCATGGATGCCATGCAGACACATGTGCTTGCGGGCCGGCCGAGGACGCGTGATAGGCTCGCAGGCGCCTGCCATCCCTGGCTCGGAGTCGAACCCATGACGCGCACCCACAGCTGGCCGAAGGGCCATTGGAATTGGCCGATCAAGGTCACGCACAAGCATGGCCTCAGGGACGGCGAGATGATCCATGTGGGCGGGCAGGTCGATCTCGACCCTGTCGGAAACGTGCTGCACCAGGGCAACCTCGCGGCCCAGACGAAGGCTGTCGTCGGCCATATCGGCAAGGTTCTGGGTGAGCTCGGCGCCGACCTCGCCGATGTCGTGAAGCTGACCGCCTTCTACGTCAACGACGGTAGCGGCGACGAGCAGGCGTTTCTCGCCGACATCGGCCGCCTGCTGCCCGAGGGCGCTCGGCCCGTCGTCACCGCGGTTCCCCTGCCAGCGCTCGCCTATGCCGGCATGGTCGTCGAGATCGAGGCGGTTGCCATGCGCGCTGCGGACGGCAAGCGCATCGAGCGCACGACGGTCGACGTTCCAGGCCTCGCGAAGCTGCCCAAGCCCTTCGCCCACGCCCTGCGCGCAGGCGAGATGATCTACACCTCCGGCCTCAGCGCCGATCTCGCCGGCGGCGGCATGCACACGCCGGGCGATCTCATTGAACAGTCGCGCTTCGTGATGGAGCGCATCGGCGACGCGCTCGCAACCTTCGGCGCCGATCATCAGGACGCCGTCAAGATCAACATCTTCTACACTGGCGGTGGCACCTTCGAGGATTGGCAGGGCGCAGCCCGTGTGCGCGCAGCCTTCTTCGAGGAGCCGGGCCCGGCGGCGACCGGCATTCCCGTGCCCCGCCAGGCCGACCCCGACAACCGCACGCGCATCGAGATCACCGCCATGCGCGGCCTCGACGGTAAGCGGCTGCCCCGCACCCATGTCTGGCCGAAGGACCACTGGGACTGGCCGATCCACCTGCCCTACAAACATGGCCTCAAATGCGGGTCCAAGATCTTCATCGGCGGGCAAGTCGCGCTCACGCCCAAGGGCGAGGTGATCAAGCCCGACGACATGGTCGCGCAGACGCGGATTGCGATGGACATGATCCGCCGCGTGCTCGAGGGCTTCGGCGCGGGCTTCGACGACGTGGTGAAGGTGCTCTCCTGCTACGAGGGCAAAGCTTCGGCCGAAGTGCTCCACGACAACCTCTCGATCCGCTCCGCCTGTTTCACCGAGCCCGGCCCCGCCTCGACCGGCGTGCCCTTCCCGGCGCTCGCCTATGAAGGCATGGTGATCGAGATCGACATCTATGCGATCAAGCACTGAGAACATACTGCCATCGGGAAACCGTGCTATTCCGCCGATTTGAAAGTCGGCAAGGGATAGCATTGATTTCAAGCAACATAAGTATATCCATGTGAAATTACACGGGAAATACGTATGTCTTAGAGTAATTTAGCCATCTCATTCGATTTATATTTACTTTTGATCGCGATAGTTCTCTCCGGGCCGCAATGAAGCCCCGCAGCCGCTGCCGGTCAAGCCCAGCAAGGCGGCCATGCGCACCAAATCGCCCCAGGAGAACCGACCGATGACGCTGATCGCCCGCCCCGAGATCGCCACCCCGGATGCCGCCCGTCAGATCGAGCCGACATTCGAGCGCCGCCAGCTCTTTGCCGGCCTGCAATCGATCGTGCTGATGCGCCGGCTGGAAGAGCGGATCATGTTCGATGGTGCAGCACTGATGACGGCGGACGCGGCAATCGATGGCGACGTGCCCGACGCGGCCGATAGCGAGCCCCCACAAGCTGACGATGCAGGCCCTGTGGCGACCTTCGATCCCACCCCAGCACTCGACGGCGCGCCGGGCCCGGTTGCGCTGCTGCCTGACGCGAACGCCTCAGTCATCGTCTTCATCGACCCCGACGTTCGCGATGCCGGCGCGATCGTCGCCGCCGCCGGCGAGGATGCCGAGTTCGTCCTGCTCGACCATGATCAGGGCGGATTCGCGCAGATCGCGGCCTATCTCAAAGGGCGCGAAGGCCTCTCGGCGATCCACATCGTCAGCCATGGCGAAGCCGGCAGGCTGCATCTGGGCAGCGATGACACCGATGCCGACGGGTTGCGCGATGCGGCCGGCGACCTGCGCGCCATCGGAGCGGCGCTCGGCGCCGACGGCGACATCCTGATCTACGGCTGCAACGTGGCCAAGGGCGAGGCAGGCGCCGCGTTCGTGCAACTGCTCGCCGATCTGACCGACGCCGATGTCGCAGCCTCGACCGTCGACACGGGCGCTTCCGACCTCGGCGGCGACTTCGACCTCGAATCCCGCACCGGCATGATCGAGGCTTCCCCGCTGACCCCGCCCGAGTTCCAAGGCATCCTCGCGCCCCTCACCATCTCGGCGACTGGCGCGCCGATCGTCACCGGCACCGGCGCCATCGGCACGACTGCCGTCTGGCAGAACGCGGGCTTCATCGGCGGCACAGCGATCGACTTGCGGGCGACCGTGACCTCGCTGTCGAGTAGCACTCTTCCCTTCTTCGGAACTTCCGGCGACGATCCCTTCTTCCAGCTGACCTCGGTTGGCGGAGCGACCCTGAACTGGGAGATCTTCCAGTCCGGCACCGGTCAAACGGTCACCGCGGTCGGCTCGCCCAGTTTCCAGATCAGCGACATCGATGGCGTCGGTGGGGTCGACCACACCCGAGAGACAGTCGCGCCGAATCTCGCGCACCTGACGAGCTACACGACCGACACGGTGACGAACGTCGGGATCTTCGTTACCGGAACTGGGGTCGAGGCGAGCGGCACCCAGGATCAGAACGGCGAGAACACATCCATGGCCGCGTTCCACTGGACGGACGTGTCGTCGTGGGAGGTCGCCTACACGCTGCATCTCAATCAGCCGGGCGTCCAAGCCCGCTTCCTGCATGACGGCGACGGCGACTTCACGTTCGCGGCGCCCAACACGACCTACATGCTCGGACTCGATCTCGACGCCAACAACTCGACCGCGGGCGGCACCGGCTACC
>JANPDA010000107.1:0-2003 GCA_031431235.1 Hyphomicrobiaceae bacterium | reverse complement strand
GGATTTTCGCCTGCAGCTCGACGCGCTGAGGAAGGCGGACTGCACCCGCATACTCGAGGAGAAGGCCTCTGGCGCCAAGACCGACCGCCCCGAGCTGCAGAAGCTCCTCGATATGTGCCGCAAGGGCGACGTGATCGTCGTCTGGAAGCTCGACCGGCTCGCCCGCTCCATGCGTCAGCTGGTCGAGACCGTGCAACTGCTCGAGGAGCGCGGCGTGCAGCTGCGATCCTTGACCGAGAGCATCGACACCACGAGCGCCGGCGGCAAGCTCACCTTCCACATCTTCGGGGCCCTTGCCGAGTTCGAGCGCGCCCTCATCCGCGAGCGCACGCTCGCCGGTCTCGCCGCGGCACGCGCCCGCGGCATCTATGGCGGCCGGCCGCCGAAGCTCTCGTCCGACGACGCGGCGATGGCCCGCAAGCTCCTGAAGGACGGCGAGACGTTTGACGACCTGATGCGGCGCTTCAAGGTCTCGCGCGCGACGCTCTACAATGCTGGCATCCGCAGGCATGAGCCGACACCGGTGAAGGCGAAGAGCAAGCCGCGCGCAGCGCGGCCGAGGCGTCGCAGCGGGCGTTGAGAAAACGTCGCCTGTGTGCAAGGCTCTCGAGCTGCGGGGCTGTGGTCGGCAGCCGCTTCAACAATGGGGGCTCTCATGGCTGGCATGGATACCAAAGCAATCATCACCGCGTTAGTCATCGGACTTGCCGCGGGCTGGCTGGCCAGCCTCGTGGTCGGTGGCGGTGGGCTGCTGTTTTATATCGTAGTAGGTCTCATTGGATCGTTCGTCGGGAGTTTTCTGCTCGGTGCCCTGGGCATCACGCTTCCGATCCCCGATCCGCTGATCTCTCAGATCATCACCGCTGCTATCGGGGCGATCGTGCTCGTGCTGCTGGCCCGGCTGATTTCGTAGCGCCGAATTGGATGGTCGTTGGCCATGCCGCCGGACGTGTGCCGACGCGATCGTTGCGCACGGCAGCTGCCGAGGATAAGCTGCCGTAAGAACAGGATAACGACGTCTGGGCGAATTATTCGTGACCGAGCTATCCGCGAGTTGCCATCGATTGAGGGAGCGTCTCCAATGAAGCAGGACAACAAGCGTGTCATACTGTGTGCCGCGGCCATCTTGATCGCGGCTGCCGTTCCGATCGCTGCCTCGGCAGAGGACAACGCAGTCTTGACGCCGGTCTCCGACCTGAAGTGGACCGACGCCGGTGTTCCAGGCGTCTCCACAGCGCCGGTCTACGGCGACATGAAGCAGGGCGAAAGCCACTTCTACCTGAAGTATGCGACGGGCTTTGCCGCGCCGGTGCACTATCATACTGCAGACCACATCGTGGTCCTCGTCAGCGGCGCCCTCACACTGATCCTCGACGGGAAGGAGCATCGCCTCGCCCCCGGCTCGTCCTTCTCTCTCAAGGACAAAGCGCCACATGCTGCGCGCTGCGAAGCCGGCGATGACTGCGTGATGTTTGTCGACGCGCGCGGACCTTGGGATGCTGTCCCGGTCGCACAGTAGCGCCCCTGCAGCGTTGACGGTCCCGCAAACGATTCAGGTGGAGGGCTGTCGTCATGCGCTCACCTGAGTTCCATCCGGACCCGAGGCTCAAGCGGACGCTCTCTCTTCGTTCGTGCTGTCGTACAGCCAGAGCACCTTCGTGTAGTGAACCCTCTCAGGCACCATCTCCGCTGCTCAGAGCGTGAAGTCTGCCGCGTCGAGGTTGGCGCTATTGGGGTCCGAGTAGCAAGCAAGCAGGCAGGATTACTAGGTAGGTATGCCTAACATTATGATATTGTAGGCCATTATGTCTGCCTCCAACTCGTAGTCGTGCCCGGCATTGCTGCACGACCCGAGTCACTACACTAAGCCCGGATTTGCTGGGCTCAGCCCGGCCGCATCGGGGCTTACCTAGTAATCCTGCTCGCTTGCTCCCCGAACCCCTTTATAGGACAACTGAATCAATCGAGTTCCTGTAAACTGCAGCTTCTCAAGGCCTCGAAGA
>JANPDA010000106.1:0-9357 GCA_031431235.1 Hyphomicrobiaceae bacterium | reverse complement strand
CTCGGGCGTGCCCTCCGCGATGATCCGTCCGCCGCCGTCGCCGCCTTCGGGCCCCAAATCCAGAATCCAATCCGCCGTCTTGATCACCTCGAGGTTGTGCTCGATGACGACGACGGTGTTGCCGGCGTCGGCCAGCTCGTGCAGCACCTCCAGCAGCTTCGCCACGTCGTGGAAATGCAATCCCGTCGTCGGCTCGTCGAGGATGTAGATCGTCCGCCCGGTCGCGCGCTTCGACAGCTCTTTTGCCAGCTTGATCCGCTGCGCCTCGCCCCCCGACAAGGTCGTCGCCTGCTGGCCGATCTTGACGTAGCCCAGCCCCACCCGCCTCAGCGTCTCCATTTTCTCGCGGATCGAGGTCACCGCCTTGAAGAAGACCGCGCCCTCCTCGACCGTCATGTCGAGCACGTCGGCGATCGACTTGCCCTTGAAGTGCACGTCGAGCGTCTCGCGGTTGTAGCGCTTGCCCTTGCAGTGGTCGCAGGTGACGTAGACGTCGGGCAGGAAGTGCATCTCGATCTTGATGACGCCGTCGCCTTGGCAGGCTTCGCACCGCCCGCCCTTGACGTTGAAGGAGAAGCGGCCCGGCTGGTAGCCCCGGGCCTTGGCCTCGGGCAGCCCTGCGAACCAGTCGCGGATCGGCGTGAAGGCGCCGGTGTAGGTCGCCGGGTTCGAGCGCGGCGTGCGCCCGATCGGCGACTGGTCGATGTCGATGATCTTGTCGAGATGCTCGAGGCCCTCGATCGCCTGGTGGGGAGCGGCATGCTCGCGCGCGCCATTGAGCTTTCGCGCGCACGCCTTGTAGACCGTGTCGATGAGGAGCGTCGACTTGCCCCCGCCCGAGACGCCGGTGATGCAGGTCAATAGTCCGAGCGGGATCTCGGCCGTCACGTTCTTCAGGTTGTTGCCGGTGGCGCCGACGACCTTCAGCACGCGCCCACGCTGGGGCTTCCGCCGGTTCCTCGGCACCGCGATCTCGAGCGTGCCGTTGAGGTATTGCCCGGTGAGGCTCGTCGGGCTCGCCATGATCTCGGCGGGCGTGCCCTCGGCCACCACCCGCCCGCCATGGATGCCGGCGCCGGGGCCGATGTCGACCACGTGGTCGGCGGCGAGGATCGCCTCCTCGTCGTGCTCGACCACGAGCACGGTATTGCCGAGATCGCGCAGGTGCTTCAGCGTCACCAGCAACCGTGCATTGTCGCGCTGGTGCAGGCCGATCGAGGGCTCATCCAGCACGTAGAGCACGCCGGTCAGACCCGATCCGATCTGGGAGGCGAGGCGAATGCGCTGGGATTCCCCGCCCGAGAGCGTGCCGGAGTTGCGTGCCAGCGTCAGGTAGTCGAGCCCGACATCGACGAGGAAGCGCAGCCGCTCGCGGATCTCCTTCAGGATCCGGCCTGCGATCTCGTTCTGCTGCTTGGTCAAGCCCTTCGGCAGGCTGGCGAACCAGTCGTTGGCAGCACGGATCGAGAGGCTGGCAGCCTGCGAGATCGTCTTCTCCCCGATCTTGACGGCAAGCGCCTGCGGCTTCAGGCGCGCCCCGCCGCAGGCCTCGCAGGGGTGGTCCGACTGGAACCGCGACAGCTCCTCGCGCACCCAGGACGAATCCGTCTCGCGCCAGCGCCGCTCGATGTTGCCGATCACGCCCTCGAACGGCTTTCCGGTCTGATAGCTGCGGACGCCATCATCGTAGGTGAAGGTGATCTCCTCCTCGCCCGAGCCGAGCAGGATGGCGTCGCGCACCTTCTGCGGCAGCTCGCTCCAGGGCTTCGTCACCGACGCCTTGAAGTGGCGGGCGACGGCTTCCAGCGTCTGGGCATAATAGGGCGAGGAGGCGCCGGTCCGGGACCAGGGCAGCACCGCGCCGTCCTCGATCGACAACGTCTCGTCTGGCACCACCAGCTCGGCCTCGAACTTCAATTCCGTGCCCAGGCCATCGCACTTGGGGCAGGCTCCGGCAGGCGCGTTGAACGAGAACAGCCGTGGCTCGATCTCCTCGATGGTGAAGCCCGAGACCGGGCAGGCGAAGCGTGCCGAGAACATGAGCCGCTCGTGGGTCTCGTTCTTGTTGCGCAGCACGCCCTCGCCCTCCTCGGGGTCAGACCCCTTGGCCTCGGCCGTGCGAGTCTTGCCGCGAGCCTTGGGGCCGAGGGGTCTGACCCCGCTTGCCGCAAGCGGCTTGTCGGCGAATTCCGCGATCACGAGCCCGTCGGAGAGGCCGAGCGCAGTCTCGAAGCTGTCGGCGAGCCGGGAGCCGAGATCGGCCTTGACCACGATGCGATCGACCACCACGTCGATGTCGTGCTTGAATTTCTTGTCGAGCTTGGGCGCGTCCGCGATCTCGGTGAACGTGCCATTGATCTTGGCGCGCTGGAAGCCCTTCTTCATCCAATCGGCGAGCTCCTTCCTGTACTCGCCCTTCCTGCCCCTCACGACCGGCGCCAGCAGATAGAGCCGCGTCCCCTCCGGCAGCGCCAGCACGCGGTCGACCATCTGGGTGACGGTCTGGCTCTCGATCGGCAGCCCGGTCGCGGGCGAGTAGGGCACGCCGACGCGCGCGAAGAGGAGGCGCATGTACTCGTAGATCTCGGTCACGGTGCCGACCGTCGAGCGCGGATTGCGGCTGGTCGTCTTCTGCTCGATCGAGATCGCCGGCGACAGGCCCTCGATCAGGTCGACGTCGGGCTTCTGCATCATCTCGAGGAACTGGCGGGCGTAGGCCGACAGGCTCTCGACATAGCGCCGCTGGCCCTCGGCATAGATGGTGTCGAAGGCGAGGCTCGATTTGCCGCTGCCCGAAAGGCCCGTGAAGACGATCAGGGCATCGCGCGGGATCGTGAGGTCCACGTCCTTCAGATTGTGCTCGCGCGCGCCGCGGACGGTGATGGATTTCTGGCTCATGGGCGCTTCGTAGCCGAGGCCGTGAAGGGTGGCAATGCAACGCGCGTCGTCACCAACAGGCTCGCGGGCTATGCGTGGCGGGGCTTCCATGCTATTTTGCTCGCATGAGTAACGAGCGCGCCGCACTTCCCGACCCGCTGATCACCTGCTCGCCCAAACGGCTGAGCGGGGCGCCCGTGTTCGCTGCCACGCGGGTGCCGGTTCAGACCCTCTTCGACTATCTCGCCGCCGGGGAGACACTGGCGGAGTTCCTGCGCCAGTTTCCGGACGTCTCGCGCGAGCACGCAATTGCTGTGTTGGGTCTTGCCGCAGCCAGAGTGAGCGGGTCCGAAGAGGCGGCCCATGCGGCCTGATCGGCCGAGGGTTCTGCTCGACGCCTGCATGCCGCATGATCTGAGACTTGCTCTCGCCAATCTCGATGTGGTCACGGCGCGCTATGCCGGGCTTCAGGACCTGGACGACGCGGCACTGCTCGACGCCATGACCAACCGGTTCGATGTACTCATAACGGCGGACGTGGCCCTGCCGAGAGAGAACGTCATTCCTGGCCGGCCGATTGCAGTCATCGTGGTTCGGACACCGTCAAACACCATGGCCGATCTCTTGCCGCTCGTGCCCGCAATTGAATCTGCCGCTCTCGCTGTCGTTCCTGGCGCAATCTGGACCATCCGGACGCAGGGCAGCAGCAAGTGATCGCCCCCTTCGGTGCTGACTGACTCGGCTGGGAGCGAGGATTTGCCCGACCCCGATAGCCCGGTCAACACGATCAGCGCGTCGCGCGGGATGGTGCGGTCCACGTCCTTCAAATTGTGCTCGCGCGCGCCGCGGACGGTGATGGATTTCTGGCGCGTGGGCGCTTCGTAGCCGAGGCCGTGAAGGGTGGCAATGCAACGCTGTCGGGGATGCACAGGGGGCGGCTGGGCATGGCAACATGGTGCTGCTACGGTTGAAGCATGACCGAGATCGCTCCGAATCTGCCCGAGCCGTTGATCCTGATCTCGCCGGACACTTTGCCCCGCGCGCCGGTGTTCAATGGCACCCGGATTCCGATTCAGGCGCACTTCGATTGCATCGCAGGTGGCGCCGCCCTCACCGATTTTCTGGACGACTTCCCACATGGGAGCCAGGACCACGCCATGGCCGTGCTGGAATTGGCCAGGACCCGTGACGTTGGGACGGCTGCCGCCAGTGCCGCCGCCGCGACGGATCCGGCGCGGGTCGAACGTTGAGCCAACGACCGCAGTCGGGACCGGGGAACAGGCCATGGCGCAGCTGAGACGCCTGCTCGACAGCAAGCTGCTGTTCTGCGCGCTGCTGGCCCTGCCGGCGCTTCCCATGCTGGCCGGCCTCCTGGCGGGCACGGCGCGCTACTATGCCCTGCTGCCTCCGGCCGGCGAGTTCGCGGCGCGTTTTCTCGTTCTCGCCTTGATGGTAACTCCGCTCCGGCTGCTGTTTCCCCGCCAGGGCTGGACGCTCTGGCTGCAGCGGCGCAGGCGCTATCTGGGCGTCGCCGCGTTCGCCTATGCGGTGGCGCACACGGTTTTCTACGTGCTCGACCGCAACGCTTTGCCGCAGATCCTGGTCGAGGTCTTCAAGCTCGCCTACTGGACGGGCTGGCTCGCGCTGCTGATCTTCGTGCCGCTTGCCGCGACCAGCAACGACTGGTCGACTCGCCAGCTGGGGCGTGTCTGGAAGACTTTACAGCGGCTCGCTTATCCGGCGGCGGTGCTGACGCTGGTGCACTGGCTCCTCATCACCCGCGAGCCCGGAGCGGCGGTTGTCCACTTCGCCCCGCTGGTGCTGCTGGAGGTCTGGCGCCTCTGGCACAACCTCACTCGTTGGCGAACCGCCGAGGCTGCGCCACTCGCCGGCTGATCAATCGGGGTCGGGGCGCACCCGCCGCGTCTGCTTGACGACACTGCGACGGCCCTTGTCATCGCGACGCTTCAGCTTCTCGACACGCGGCGTGCGGGTCTTCAATCGCTTCTTGGGCTCATCGAGCGCACGCTCGATCAGCGCGAGCATGCGCTCCCGCGCGTCGTCGCGATTGCGGTCTTGCGTGCGGAAGCGGTCGGCGCGGATGACGAGAACACCGTCGCGTGTCTGGCGACGTCCGGCGAGGGTGGCGAGCCTGGCCTTCTGCCGCAGGTTCAGCAGTCGGGTCGCGCCCGCATCGAACCTCAGCTCGACCGCCGTCGCCACCTTGTTGACGTTCTGGCCGCCTGGGCCCGAGGCACGCATGAAGCTTTCCTGCAACTCGCCGACGATCGCCTCCAGCGTGGCGGCGAAGGGTTGCGGTCGGCTTTCCTCTGGCGGCATCGCAGCGTCCTCGCAGGCCTACTGAGTGGCGGCATCGAGCCTGTCGAAGAACGCCCGCACCACCTCGACATTCTGGCGATGCTCGAGCTTGGGGATCGTCGGCAGCGCGGCCTCGATGTCGGCGATCACCTGCTGCCTCTCCGCTTCACCCAGGCGCGGATCGGTGCGAGCCCTTTCCAACTCTTTCCTCATAGCATCGGCGGGCTCCTCGAACTGGCCAGTATCGGGGTCCCATCCCGTCAGCACGAGCGAAACGGTGCTGCCGACCTGCAGCAGCTCGTCGAGATCCTTGAAGCCATGCTTCTGCGCCACCTGAGCGAATCCGGCGTACAGCTCGGGATCTTCCGCCGGGTCGCCGCTGAAGCTGCCGCGGGGATTGGCGAACTCGAGGTCGGCCATCTCCAGCTGGGCCTGCTGGAAGCGGGTGAGGATTTCCTCGGTCAGCTCGACCTGCACGAACGGCGAATTGCCGCCAACCTGCTGGGCGAGGACGGACGGCGCCGACAACAGCACCAGGAAACCAAGCACCAGAAACTTCCAAGCTGCGATTCTGATCATTCTCAATGTCGCCGCTCCATCTCGGAATGGCGCCCCCTGCTGGCTGCGATCCGGCATGATCGGCATCTTAACCGCTTCGCGCAACAGGGTCGAGGCGGGCGCGCGCTCGAGCGCACGAATGTCCGTGTGAAAGGGCAAGGGCGCGACAGAATCGGGACTTGCAGTCGTCTGCCGACTGGGGCTTACACCAGGGCACTCGCTCCCGCCGCCGGGGGCCTCGATCCGAGACACCAAGGCATGCGCACATTCTCGACCAGACGCCAGGTCAGCCAAACGCCGCGGCAGATGTTCGACCTCGTCGCCGATGTCGGCAGCTACCCCTGCTTCGTGCCGTTGTGCGAAAGCCTCGTCGTGCGCACCCGCCAGCCGGTTGGCGAGCGCGAGCGGATCACGGCCGACATGACGATCGCCTACAAGCTTTTCCGCGAGACTTTCACCAGTCGCGTGACGCTCGATCCCGCCCGCCTTGCCATCACGGTCGAGTATCTCGATGGCCCGTTCCGCCACATGGAGAATCAGTGGAGTTTCGCCGACGTGAGCCAGGGCGGCTGCGAGATCGACTTCCGCATCGCCTATGAGCTGCGCTCGTTGCCGCTGCAACTGCTGGTGGGTGCGGTGTTCGACCGGATCTACGCGCGCATGGTGGAAGCGTTCGAAGCGCGAGCGGATGCGATCTATGGCGGGAAATCCGCCGCTTCCCCCTGAAGGCGGAGGTCAGGCTGGCGCGCAGCCATTCGGCGAGGGCGGCGCGCACCCGGTAGTAGGCGCCATACCTCACCTCGATCGCTGGAAACGGTTGCCCCAGGCGGCCTTCGCGCAGCGCGTCGGCAGCAAGGATCGACTCGGCGAGGGCGATCCCTGGCCGGCTTCCGCCGCCGGGATCGTGAGGTAGCCCTTCAGCACGGGTCCGCGCACTGGCACGCGGTCGGCTACTCCAGCCACCGTGAGCCAGGCCTGCCAGCAACCCTTCACCTCCTCCTGCCTCACCGGCAAGATCGGCAGGGGAGCGCAGCGGTCGCGCGGCGAGCAGGTCGGGGCAGCAGACGGGTGTGACGATCGAGTCGACGAGCTTCTCGGCCATAGCCAATGCCGGCGCGGTACCCCGGCGGGCATCGAGATCCAATTCTCGATCCCGATAGCCCGCCAAGGCCTCGACGCGATTGGCAGGCACACGATCAGCGCCGGCAGAGCGCTGCGGCTCACCGGCCTTTCGCGATCAGCGCATGCAACCGAGGCAATACCGGCCCGTCAATTCGTCGAGCCGAAACTCGCTCCGAACCCCGACGCGCCGTCATTGATCGAGCCGTTCGCCATGGCGGAGGCTTCCGTTTTCGGCGCCGTGCCGACCGGATCCTCCGAGCGGCGCGACTTGCCCTCGAAGAATGCGCCTTGCTCGATCGCCAGCGACTTGTGGAAGATATCCCCTTCCACATGGCTCGACGACTGCAGCGTGACGCGTGAGCCACGGATCGAGCCGTCGACGCGGCCGCGCACGACCACATCCTCGGCGATCACATTGCCGGTGATGCGGGCCGTGTCGCTGACCAGCAATGAGGCGCAATTGATATCGCCCTGAATCTCGCCCTCGACATTGACCTCGCCCTTCGAAACGAGGCTACCTGTGACCTGGAGATCGGCGCCGATGATGGATGGAGACATCTTGTCTGACCCCTTGAGACTGGAACGCGGTGGCGAATAGTTGGACTGGGCCATTGGCGGCGGCGCAACTGAAACTCTCGCCGGCTCGGGGCCAAGCAGCGGCTTGTCGGCCCGATCGGACTTTCTCGTAAACATGAGCAGGCACCTCCCTCACCCCCTTGAACACGGGCATCTCGCCCCTCCCGTAAGGTCAGCGTCCAAGAGAAAACGCTACCAGCGGTTGTAGACTGCATCCCCATGCAGCGAATTTTCAACCTTATGCGCTGCCACTCGCCGACGGTCAAGCCAGCTGACTTGGCGATGAGGCCGGGTCCGCGGGCGACCGCCGGCAACCTCCGATAGGGGAAGCTCGTGTTCGGAAAACGACCGCATTCGATCCGTAGACGAATTATCTTCGGCAGTCGCATGCCTATTCCCGGCCGCGCTGCGTCCCGAGCGCGACGAGGGGCTTGTAGAATCCGGGCGTCAGCCCCGCCTCGGCGCGCGCACGATCATTGAACGGGGGTTTCACTGGGCCGCGGAAATGGCGGCGCACCAGGGCATGGAAAGTCGTCTCGGGATCGCGGCCTTCACGCTCGGCGAGGAAGCGGAACCACTTGAGGCCGACTGCCACATGATGCTTCTCGTCGCGGTAGATGATGGCGAGGATTCGTGCCGAGGCCTCGTCGCCCGCCTCCTCGAGCTTGCGCAGGATCGAGGGGCTGACGTCGAGCCCGCGGGCCTCGAGCACGAGCGGGACCACGGCGATGCGCCCGATCAGGCTGTCGCCGGTCGCTTGCGCAGCCTGCCAGAGCCCGTCGTGGGCGGGGAGGTCCCCGTAGCAGGCTCCCAACTCGCGCAGTCGGCCCGCAAGCAGCGAGAAATGCTGCGCCTCCTCGACGCCAACGCGCACGAAATCGTCGAAGAAGGCGAGTGGCAGCGGCGCGGCAAAGAACCGCCCGATCAGGTCCCAGGTCATGTCGACGGCGTTGAGCTCGATATGGGCGAGCGAATGCAGCAGTGCGATCCGTCCCTCCGGGCCGAAGGCCGAGCGCTTCGGCATCGCCCGCGGCGCCAGCAGCTCGGGGCGCGCAGGCCGACCGGGGCGGTCGGGCATCGGCGTGGCGACACTGCGCCGGCCGAGCCCGAGCCGGCGGGCGCGCCAGAGCTCACCGGCTTCCAGCGCCAGAGCGACCTTCTGAATGAGATCGGGCGTGGCAACAACCGCGCGGGCATAGCCGGCCAGACTGTCGGTCATGCTCGCTCGATCCGAGGGCCCATCACTGCTGGCGCGCCTTGCTCGGTCGCATCAGCCGACCAGATCCTTCAAGGCGCCGAGCACTTCCTCCACATGCCCGGGGACCTTCACCTTGCGCCAGCTTCGCACGATCCTGCCGTCCTTGCCGATCAGGAAGGTCGAGCGCTCGATGCCCATGTAAGTCTTGCCGTACATGCTCTTTTCCGCCCAAACGCCATAGGCGTCCGCGACGGCGTGGTCCTCGTCGGCCGCGAGCACCACGTCGAGCCCGTACTTCTCGCTGAACTTACGATGGGAGGCACAGTCGTCGGGCGAGATCCCGACAACGGTTGCGCCGAGCTTGCGCAGCTCATGCTTCTGCTCGGTGAATTGCTGGGCCTCGAGCGTGCAGCCGCTGGTATCGTCCTTGGGGTAGAAATAGACGATGACGGGTGCCCCGCGCAGCACCCCCAGACTTATCGGCGTTCCATCACCCGTTTGGAGGGTAAAATCAGGTGCGGCCATGCCCTCGGCAGGGTGGGGCGCCCGGGAAGCTGCGGATGGGCCTAGTGGCCTGAATCTCCTAAAGCGAGGGATACAGGCTTTTCAGCTTCACACGGGCGTCGGCGGTCGTGAAGTGCCAATTGGCCTTGGCGTTGTGGGTATTGCGGCGCGTGCGCCACGCGTCGACCTCAGTCGTGAGTGTG
>JANPDA010000105.1:0-2781 GCA_031431235.1 Hyphomicrobiaceae bacterium | reverse complement strand
GTCCACACGGGCGAGCAGGTCAGCTGGTTCGAGGTGCATGACGACCTGCCCCGGTTCGCGGCGTCGGGCCGAGGGGCAAAACCGGTGCGCCATGGGCCTCGTCACAAGGACGAACGGGGCAGCGCATGAATTATCGGATTCAGGGTGGGCTTGGGGAATGAGACGAGCGCCCGGCCTTCTCATCGCGGTGGCCGCTCAGCTGCTCGCCCTCTCCCCGCTGACAGCCCAGGCGCAACAGCGGGTGTCGCTCGAGCTGGTGCTTGCGATCGATACCTCGCTCAGCGTCGACGACCTGGAGTACGACCTCCAGCTCCGCGGCCTCGCCAAGGCCTTCCGCACGCCCGAGGTGGTCGAGCTGATCACGCGCCGGGAGGGCGGTGTCGCGGTTGCCGTGCTGCAATGGAGCGGCATCGCCAATGACGAGGACGTCGTCTGGCGGCTGCTGACGGACGCACGCTCGGTTGCTGCCTATGCCGGCGAAGTTGAAAAATTGAAGCGCTGGCCGTATGGCTATCTGACCGGGGTGGGCGAAGCGATCCTGGCGTCGATCGATCAGATCGAAGGCAATGCGTTCCATGGCCGCGAGCGCAAGATCGACATCTCGGGCGACGGGCGCAGCAACACTGGGCCGGAGCCTGCAGCTGCCCGCATCCAGGCGCTCGCACGCGGCATCACTGTCAACGGTCTGGCAATCCAGAACGCCGAGACCGGGCTCGCTCAGTACTATGAATCCGAGGTGATCGTCGGCACCGGAGCCTTCGTGATCGAAGCGTCCGACTACAACGACTATGCGATCGCGATTGCGAAAAAGCTTGTGCGCGAGCTCGAGCTGAATGTGGCGGGCGACCCAAGCCCCGCTCGCTTCCAGCGCTTGCCCACGCTATATGTGCGCAATGAGTGACAGCACGCCGAAGCAACCACACCGCACCGTCGAGATCGGATCGATCCGTGTCGGCAATAATCTGCCGCTGATGGTCTTTGCCGGGCCATGCCAGATGGAGAGCCGGGCGCACGCACTCGAGATGGCATCCGCCTTGAAGGAGATCGCGGAGCGCCTGGGCCTCGGCCTCGTCTACAAATCCTCGTTCGACAAGGCGAACCGGACCTCGCTCAAAGGCAAGCGCGGTATCGGGCTGAAGCAGGCGCTCCCCGTGTTCGCCGAGATCCGCGAGGGCCTCGGGTTGCCGGTCGTCACCGACGTGCACGAGATCGGCCACTGCGCCGCCGTCGCCGAGGTCGTCGATGTG
Source organism: Hyphomicrobiaceae bacterium (assembly GCA_031431235.1). Classification (GTDB taxonomy): domain Bacteria; phylum Pseudomonadota; class Alphaproteobacteria; order Rhizobiales; family Hyphomicrobiaceae; genus JANNSW01. The sequence goes on along the minus strand of JANPDA010000105.1, from coordinate 1,534 downwards.
CTGCAGATCCCGGCTTTCCTCTGCCGCCAGACCGATCTGCTGATCGCGGCGGCTGCGACCGGCAAGGTGGTCAAGGTGAAGAAGGGCCAGTTTCTCGCGCCCTGGGACATGAAGAACGTGGTCGACAAGGTGGTCGGCTCAGGCAACCCCAACGTGATCCTGACCGAGCGCGGCGCCTCCTTTGGCTACAACACGCTCGTCGTCGACATGCGCTCGCTGGCGATCATGGCCGAGACCGGCTGTCCGGTCGTGTTCGACGCGACCCATTCCGTGCAGCAGCCGGGCGGGCAGGGTACGAGCTCGGGCGGCGACCGTCGCTTCGTGCCGGTGCTGGCGCGGGCGGCCGTCGCCGTCGGCGTCGCTGGTCTCTTCATCGAGACCCATGAGGCTCCGGATCGCGATCCGGCCATCTCCGACGGCCCCAACATGGTGCCGCTGAAGGAGCTCGAGGGGCTGATGCGGGGGTTGATGGAGTTGGACGGTGTGGTGAAGAAGGGGGCGAATGGCGAATAGCGAATGGCGAGTGGGGGCGCCTGCTCCATTCGCCACTCCCCATTCGCCACTCGCCTCGACCGGAGGTCGACACATGCGCTTGAAAGGCAAGACCGCACTCGTCACGGGCGGCAACTCGGGTATCGGTCGCGGCATCGTGCATCGCTTCGTCAAGGAGGGCGCGACTGTCGCCTTTGCCGGGCGCGACAAGGAGAAGGGTGAGAAGGTGCTGGCCGAGATCGCCGCGCAGGGCGGCGAGGGCGCATTCTATGCGCTCGACCTCGGCGACGAGGCCGCCGTCAAGGATCTGATCGCGCGCGTCGAGCGCCGGTTCGGTCGGCTCGACATCGTGATCAACAATGCGGGCGTCGGTGGCAGGCGGGCGGGCGTCGAGGAGGCCGACACGCCGGGCGTACGCTGGCAGAAATTGCGCGGCCCCAACCTCGACTCGACCTATTTCGTCTCGGCCTACGCACTGCCGCTGCTTGCCCGCTGCAAGGGCGCGATCGTCAATATCTCCTCGACCGCCACACTGCACGGCAATTGGGGTCTCTATTGCGTCGTGAAAGCGGCCGTCGAGGGCATGACGAGGGCGTTTGCCGCGGAAGGCGCCAGGCAGGGCGTGCGGGTCAACTGCATCTCGCCCGGCTGGATCGCGACCGATCAGGACGCGGTCGCCCCGCCCTCGGGCAGCGCAGATGGCAGCTGGGCGATCCCGCCGTCGCTGCTCGACCGTATGGGCAATCCGGGCGAAATCGCCTCGGCGGCCTTGTTCCTGGCGAGCGAGGAAGCCTCTTTCATCACCGGCCAAACCTTGATCGTCGACGGCGGTCTCTCGATCACCGACTACACGTCCTTGGCGATGCTGAAGGAAACCGGCTGGCGCGTGACGAGCCGCGGCGGGCCGGGGGACAAATCCACGCGAGAGTGGGACTTGAAATGTAACGCAGAGCACTATAAATTACAGTAGCGGGTGAGCAAACCATTGCGAATCTGCAAGACGAGATGGTTCCGACGCTTCGCACGTCGGAAAGCATTTCGG
>JANPDA010000104.1:0-19363 GCA_031431235.1 Hyphomicrobiaceae bacterium | reverse complement strand
GCCAACGCCGCCTTGGCCGCTGGGGGCACTGCGCTCACGTCGGGCGCATAGGCGAGGTTGCCGAATCGGAAGCCGAGGGCGCGGATGTCGCCATGCTCGAGGGTGATCGGCAGCGCCGTGATCGGACCGCCCGCGCCCATGATCACCACGGGCTTACCCGCTTCCAGCCGGAGCGAATCCAGAATGGGGGGATAGGCGCTGCCCGCCGTCCGCTCGAAGCAATAGGCGAACCGCGATTTGAGCGTACGGCCCGTCTCGTCATCCATGTGGACGGGCACCCGCCGCTTCTGCAGGAGAGCCAGCACCCGCAGATCGTCGATACCGTGCGTGTGGTCGGCATGGTCGTGGGTGAAGAGGACGGCATCGACCCGGTCGACGCGGACGTCAAGCAGCTGCTCGCGCAGATCGGGCGAGGTGTCGATCAGCACCGTCGTCGTGCCCTCGGGACCGGCGCGCCGCACCAGCGCCGACGCCCGCCTGCGGCGGTTGCGCGGGTTCGAGGGGTCGCATGCTCCCCAGCCCCGCCGATGCGCGGCACGCCGCCCGAGGAGCCGGAGCCCAGGATGGTGAAGGTGAACGTCATGGGAGGGCAGTTGGCTTGGCGCGCGGGGCGGAGTCAACCGGTCGCCTCATGCCGTCTGCTCCCGGAGCCTCGCAACCAAACTCGGAGCGTGGGATCGTCGCGATCGACCCAATCGCGAAGCTCAGCCCGATAGACTGCTCGACCGATCGGCAGTACGATCAACTGAGATTACTTCATTGAAACTGGTCGCCCTCCATGGCCGAGCCACCCGTCCAACGTCGCCTCGCTGCCATTCTGGCGGCCGACGTTGCCGGCTACAGCCGGCTGATGGGCGTCGACGAGGAGGGCACGCTCGCCCGGCTGACTGCACACCGCAATGAGCTTGTGGATGCGAAGATCGGACAACACCGGGGACGAATCGTCAAGACGACCGGCGATGGCCTGCTGGTCGAGTTCGCGAGCGTGGTCGATGCCGTCCGCTGCGCCGTCGAGCTGCAGCGCGGCATGCTCGGGCGCAACGCCGATGTGCCGCCGGACAGTCAGATCCACTACCGCGTCGGCATCACGGTCGGCGACATCATCATCCAGGACGGCGATATTTTCGGTGACGGGGTTAATATCGCCGCGCGCCTCGAAGGCCTAGCCGAGCCGGGCGGCATCTGTATCTCCAGTGACGCATATCGGCAGGTCCACGGCAAGCTCGATGTCGTCTTCGAGGACGTCGGCGAGCAGCGACTGAAGAATATCGCGGCGCCGGTGCGGGTCTACCGGGTGCGCCTCGGCGGCGCCCCGGCAACCGCGCGGCCGGCCCTCGCCCTGCCCGACAAGCCCTCGATCGCTGTCCTGCCGTTCGACAACATGTCTTCGGACGCCGACCAGGAGTTTTTCGCCACCGGCATCAGCGAGGATCTCATCACAGGACTGTCGAGGTTCCATTCCCTGTTCGTGATCTCGCGCAATTCGGCCTTTTCTTTCAAGGACCTCTCGCTCAGCCTCAAGGACATCAGCGGCAGATTGGGCGTGCGCTACATCGTCGAAGGCAGTGTCAGAAGAGCCGGCAATCGCCTGCGCATCACGGCCCAGCTCATCGATGCACTGGACGACAAGCATCTGTGGGCCGAGCGCTACGACCGGCAAATGGAGGACATCTTCGATGTGCAGGACGAGGTGGTGCGGGCCATCATATCGGCCATCGAGCCGCGACTGCTCTTGAGCGAGCGCAATAGAGCTCTGAGAAAGCCGCCGGAAAGCCTCGATGCCTGGGAGAACTACCAGCGCGGCCTTTGGCACGTGTTCAGGTACAGGCCGGAAGAGCGCCAACAGACACTGTTCTTCTTCGGGGGCGCCATCGCGCTCGATCCCCGTTTCGCCTCGGCCTATGCCGGACTCGCTTACGCGCTTTACGTCTTCATCATTCTTGGGGCCTCGCCCGACCGCGCAGGCGACCTCGATCGGGCGCTGAAGGCTGCCAGGCTGGCCGTCAGCCTCGATGAGCACGATCCCTTCGCCCATGTAGCCCTGTCGCGCGCCCATCTGCTGCAGGCAAACCACGAGGCGGCAACGCTGGCGAGCGACCGGGCGATCCAACTCAATCCGAGTTACGCTTTGGCGCATTTCGGCCGCGGCCACTCGCTGTGGCACCAGGGCCGTCCCGCCGAAGCCATCGCGCCCATCGATGAGGCGATCAGGCTCAGCCCCCACGATCCGATGATGTGGGCCTACATGGCAAGCAAGGCCATCGCGCTTGCGCTCAAGGGCGAGCTGGACGAGGCCGTCCTGTGGTCCAGGCGCGCCCAGCAGCAGAGCAATGCCGCCATCTTCGCCCATGTCGGCGAGGTCTGCGCCCTCGGCCTCATGGAGCACCGCGCGGAGGCCGCCGATGCGGTTGCGCACGCAAAGAAGACCATGCCGGATGTGACCGTCCAGCACCTGAACACCGTCCTGCCGATAACCCATGCGGCGAGCCGCGAGACGTTCCTCAAAGGTCTCAAGCAAGCGGGGTTGCCGGAATGAGCACCACCCGCCGCCTCGCCGCGATCCTTGCCGCCGATGTCGCCGGTTACAGCCGGCTCGGCGAGCATGACGAAGCTGGGGCGGACTGACCGAGGGCCGCCGTCATTTCTCGTCGCGGTCGCGCAACCCAACCCTCACCCCGCCTCCAAGATCGCCGCCACCCCCATGCCGCCGGCCGTGCAGATGGAGATGAGGCCGCGGCCAGAACCCTTGGCGCCCAGCAGCTTCGCCAGCACGCCGAGCACGCGGCCCCCGGTCGCGGCGAAGGGGTGGCCGACGGCGAGCGAGGAGCCTTTCACGTTCATGCGCGTCCGGTCGATCGCGCCCAGCGGCGTGTCCTTGCCGAGCACGCGCCTGCAGTAGGCGGGATCCTCCCAGGCCTTCAAGGTCGCCAGCACTTGCGCCGCAAAGGCCTCGTGGATCTCGTAGAAATCGAAGTCCTGCAGCTTCAGGCCGGCGCGGTCGAGCATGCGCGAGACGGCGATCGTCGGCGCCATCAGCAGCCCCTCGCCCGAAACGAAATCGATCGCTGCCGTTTCGGCGTGCGCCAGATAGGCGAGCGGCTTCAGGCCGCGTGCCTTCGCCCAATCCTCCGACGCCAGCAGCACGCTGGACGCCCCATCGGTCAGCGGCGTCGAGTTGGCGGCCGTCAGCGTGCCCCGCTCGGATTTCTCGAACACCGTCTTCAGGGTTTTCAGCTTCTCGGGGTCGATGTCGGCGCGCAGATTGTTGTCCCGGTAGACCCCGGCGCACGGCACGACCAAATCGTCCATGAAGCCTTCGGCGTAAGCGGCGGCGGCCTTCCTGTGGCTCTCGACCGCGAGCGCGTCCTGCTCATCACGCGGGATCTGGAACTGCTGCGCCATCAGCTCGCAATGGCTGCCCATGGAAAGACCGGTGCGCGGCTCGGCGACATTGGGTGGCAATGGTGCGAGCTCCGAGAGGCTGAAGCCCTTGAGGGCGCCAAGCCGCTGGCTCCAGCCTTTGGCCTTCTGCAGCGCGACCAGGCGCTGGGCGAATTTGCGCCCGAACACGATCGGGGGGTCGCTGGTCGTATCCGAGCCGCAGGCGATGCCGCTCTCGATCTCACGGATCGCGATCTTGGCCGCGATCCCCATCGCCGCCTGCAGGCTGGTGCCGCAGGCCTGGCTCATCGTGATCCCAGGCGTGCGCGGGTCGAGCCGGGTGCCGATCACGGCTTCGCGCGCCAGGTTCCAGTCCTTGGAGTGGGTGACCACCGCCCCACCCGTCACCTCACCGATGAGGGCGTCCTCCAGCCGATAGCGCTCGACCAGGCCGGAGAGCGCCGACGTCAGCATGTCGAGATTGGAGAGGTCCGCATAAAGCGTGTTCGACCGGCAGAACGGGATCCGGACGCCGCCGATCACCGCCACCCGCCGCATGGCGCCACCGTTCATTCGCCCCTCCCCGCTGTTCATGCGCTCGCGCGCTTCGTCTCGCGATAGTGCAGCGGTCCACCGCGGAACGGCGCAAAGCCCGTGCCGAAGATCACGCCCGCATCGACCATGTCGGCGCCCGCGACCACACGCTCGGCGACGCATTTCTCGCATTCGTCGATGAGCGGCTTCACCAGCTCCTCGCCAAGCGCCTGCAGCTCCTCGGCCTTCCATGGCTCCTTGGGCGCCTGGCGCTCGGGCCGGCCATCCTTCCAGACATAGAAGCCCTCACCCGATTTCTTGCCCAGCTTGCCCGAGGCGACGAGCTTGGCGAGGCGCGAGCCCTCGACGTCGCCGGTCGCAAGCCCGAGGATCTCGGCCACGTGCTTGCAGATGTCGAGGCCGACCTGGTCGGCGAGCTCGATCGGTCCGACCGGCATGCCGAACACTCTGGCGGCCTCATCGAGCGTCTCGCGCTGGACGCCTGATTCCAGCCGCTGCATCGCACCCATCATGTAGGGGGCGAGCACGCGATTGACGAGAAAGCCCGGCACGCTCTTGGTCACCAGCGGGAACTTGCCGATGGCGGTCACGACGGCACAGCCCTTCTCGACCTCGCTCTCGCGGGTATCGGGCCCCTTCACCACCTCGACCAGCGGCAATTGCGGGACCGGATTGAAGAAATGCAGCCCGATCAGGCGACCTTGGTCTCGCATCGGTTTGGCGATGTCCTCGATCGGGATCGAGGAGGTGTTGGTCGCGAGCACGGCCGTCGGCTTTGCGCGCTCCTCCAGCGACTTGAAGAGGGCACGCTTGACCTCGAGCCGCTCGACGATCGCCTCGATGACGACGTCGGCGCGCGCAACCCCCTCGCCCTTGGGATCGAGGATCAGGCGCGCCGAGGCGGCCTCCTGCTCAGCCCTGGTCTTGTAGCGCTTCGAAAAATGACCCCGGGCCTGGGTTTCGGCTCGCTTCAGGGCGTCCTCCGAGAGGTCCTGCAGGCTCACCTCCAGGCCCGACATCACGCAATGCGCCGCAATATCGGCACCCATGGTGCCAGCGCCGATCACGTGCACGCGATTGGGCTTGAAGAGGCCCTTGGGAGCGAGGTCCTTCATGGCTTCCGAGAGCCGGAACACGCGGCGCAGGTTCCTGGCGGTCTCGCTCACCATCAGCGGCGCGAACGCTCTCGTCTCCTCCGCCTTCATGCGCATCTCGCTGCCGCCATGGCGCTCGAACAGCTCGATCAGTGCAAACGGCGCGGGATAGTGCTCGGGCCGCGCCTTCTCAGCTGCCTTGTCGCGCATCTTGCGGACAAGGAAGCCTCGGATCGGCCACAGGGTCTGCACCCGCTTGCCGAAGGATGGCGAACGCGAGCGCCGACCCTGCAGTGCCGCCTTGCGCGCCGCCCAGCGCAGGTTCGGGCGCGCAGGGACGAGCTCGTCGACGAGCCCGATCGCGCGCGCGACGCTCGGCCGCAGCATCGCGCCAGTCAGCATCATCTGCATGGCCTGCACGGGACCAGCGAGGCGAATCGAGCGCATCGTGCCGTTGAAGCCCGGGAAGATGCCGAGCTTGATCTCGGGCAGTCCGATGCGCGTTCCCTCGTCGCGCGTCGCGATCCGGTAGTGGCAGGCCATGGCGAGCTCCAGCCCGCCTCCCAGGCAATAGCCGTGAATGGCCGCGACCACCGGGATCGGCAGCTTCTCGATGCAGTCGAGGATCGCGGTCGCCTGCTCCACGGCCTCGGTCACACGCGCCACCGTGTCGAGGCTCTCGAACTCGCGGATGTCGGCGCCGGCGATGAAGCTCGTCTCCTTGGCGGAGATGATGACGAGGCCGCGCGCCTCCTTGGTCTCGGCCCCCTGTTGCACGCGCTCGACGATCGCCCAAAGCTCCTCCATCGCGCGGCGCGACAGCGTGTTGGTGGTTTCGTCCTTGCGGTCGAACGTCGCCCAGGCCAGTCCTTCGAAATCGATCTCGAAGCGCCAGTCGGAAAGCGCATTGATGTCTGCGGTCATGGTGTCGTGCACTTCCTCGAAGGTCTCATGGCGTCATGTGCTCGATCGAAGGCGACCGGCAGGTCGCCCAATATGACTGGGCAACATGCTCTCTCCCTACTCGGCGGCGGCGGCGCGGGCGGCGCTGGTCGCGTTGGAGAGCTTGCGATAGTGCGGGCGGACCTCCTCGGGGTCGAAATGATCGACCGCGATGACGCGGTTGGTCAATTCCTCGACCTCGCGCACCAGCTTGGCCTCTTCTGGCGTGACGACGCCCTTGACTTCGGCTTCCCCGATCCAGTCGCGACCGTGGTAGCGCTGGACAATATCCTTCCTCACCGCCCGCTCGATCTTCCTGAGCGCTTCCTCGGCCGCAATCACCTTGGGCATCGTATACTCCAGGAGCCCCGTCGCGTCGTTGGGATCGTGCGAGACGAAAATCTCGCGGGTCAGCCGGTCGCGCACATCGCCGGGCTCTAGCACCATGGCTACGACGCGCTTGCCCTCGCGGTCAGATGCCGGCCGGAAGGCGCGGCCCAACGGCAGCACCATCCAACGCATGAACAGGCGCGCGGGCAGATTGGGAAAGTTGTCGATCGTCCCGGCGATCGCCGTCTCGAAGCGGTGGAGGCCGTTCTTCATGACGAAGGCGACGATCTCCTTGTCGACGGGTTTGCGGCCGTCGTCCTCGAAGCGCTTCAGCACGCACGAGAGCAAGTAGAGCTCGGAGAGCGCGTCCGCCATGCGCCCGGTCAGCTTCTGCTTGGTCTTCAAGCCACCGCCGAGAATCGCCACCGTCAGATCGGCAACGAGGGCGAACGACCGGCTTGCGCGGCCGAGTTGCTGATACCAGTAGGTGACCGGCGCCGCCTGCCGGGGCGTCCGCACAAACATGCCCCCGGTCAGATTGTGGAAGAGCGCGCCCACCGCATTGGCGACACTGTAGCCGACATGGCCGACGAAGGCGGTATCGAAAGCGTCGAGCCGCTTCTCGCCGTCGCTCTGCTGCAGCGCCTGAATCTCCTTGTAGAGATAGGGGTGTGAGCGCAGCGCCCCTTGCGCGAAGGTGATGAGCGAGCGCGTCAGGATGTTGGCGCCCTCGACCGTGATCGCGACCGGCACCATCTGGTAGGCCGCCTGCAGGTAGTTGGCCGGACCGTCGCAGATGCCACGCCCGCCATGGATGTCCATCGCCGCGTTCACGCAGTCGCGCATCCGCTCGGTCGACTGGTACTTGAGCAGCGCCGAGATCACGGAGGGCTTCTCGCCGCGCGCAACCATGGCCGAGGTGACGGCGCGAGCCGCTTCCGTCACATAGGCATGCTCGACGAGACGGGCCAGCGGCTCCTCGATGCCCTCCATGCGCCCGACCGGCAGCCCGAACTGGCGGCGGATGCGCGCATAGGCCGAGGTCACGCGCAGCATCATTTTTGCGCCGGCTGCCGACGACGACGGCAGCGAGATCGAGCGTCCGGCCGACAGGCATTCCATCAGCATGCGCCAGCCCTGGCCCGCCATCTCCTTGCCACCGATCACCCACTCGATCGGCACGAACACGTCCTCGCCCCAGTTGGGGCCATTGGGGAAGGCAGAGCCCGAGGGCAGATGGCGCCGGCCGATCCTGACGCCCGGATGATTGCACGGGATGAGCGCGAGCGTGATGCCGACGTCCTCGCCCTTGCCGAGCAGGCTGTCGGGATCGAACAGGCGGAAGGCGAGTCCCAGCAGCGTCGCCTTGGGGCCGAGCGTGATGTAGCGCTTTTCCCAGGCGAGGCGGATGCCGAGCACCTCCTTGCCCTCATGGCTGCCCATGGCGACGACGCCGATGTCGCGCATGGTCGCTGCGTCCGACCCCGAGGTCGGGCCGGTCAGCCCGAAGCAAGGGATCTCGAGCCCCTTGGCGAGCCGGGGCAGGTAGTGCTCCTTCTGTCCGGGCGTACCGTACTTCTCGATCAGCTCGCCCGGCCCCAACGAGTTCGGCACCATCACGATCGTCGAGACGTCGGGGCTGCGCGAGGAGATCTTGCCGAGAATGAGCGACTGGGCCTGCGCCGAGAAGCCCAGCCCGCCATGGGCCTTGGAGATCAGCATGCCGAGGTAGCCGTGCTCGGAGACGAAGCGCCAGATCGACTCCGGGATCTCCTTCTCGTTGTGCCGGATCTGCCAATCGTCGATCATCCGGCAGAGCTCCTCGGTCGGCCCGTCGAGGAAGGCACGCTCCTCGGCCGAGAGCTCGATTTTCGGCACCGCGCGCAGCTTGCTCCAGTCAGGTGTGCCAGAGAACAGCTCCGCATCGAACCCGACGGTGCCCGCTTCCAGCGCCTGTGTCTCGGTGTCGGAGACCGTGGGCATGACGTTCTTCAACAACTCGACCACCGGGCCCGTCACGAACCGCCGGCGTAGCCCGGTGATGCCAGCCGCGCCCAACAGCAGGCCGAGCAGTCCAGCCGGCAACGCCCACCAGCCCACGCTGCCTCCGGGCAGGTAGCCGAGCGCCCCGGCGAAGGCGAGCGCCAGGAGGACCGCGGCCCAGATCCAAAGCCTCGCCCGCCACATGGCCAGTGCCGCAACAGCCGCGACGCACAGGACCGCAAAGAGCAAACCCGGCATGGCTTGGTGCCTCCGCTCCGAATCGACCGCCGACCGCCGACCGGTCGAAGCCTAGGGGGCAGACCGGTGGACGTCAAACGAGCGGGCTATACCAGTTCGGATAGCAAAAGGTGAACTCCCGCGTTGCCGCCGGACCGGCCGGCGCGGTTGCCGCGTTGTAACCTCGGCCCCGATCGGCTAACTGATCGGCGTCGACCGGCCGCGTCGCGGCCACCGAGGAAAGGCAGACGACATGGCCGCCACCCCCGTCCCCGCCCAGATGAGCCCCTACCAGGTGACCCTCGAGGCCGGCAAGACCTACTACTGGTGCGCCTGTGGACGATCACGCCGCCAACCCTTCTGCGACGGCTCCCACAAGGGCACCGACCTCGAGCCCAAGGCTTTCGCAGCACCGAGCTCGGGGAGCTTCAACTTGTGTGGATGCAAGCAGACCGACGACGCTCCCTATTGCGACGGCAGCCATCTGACAGTGTAGGCTCGGCGGCTACGTGACAGCCAATCGGACGTAGGGCGACTGGCGGTCGCCCACTTTCTCGGACAGGGCGCATGACCAGCTACAGAATCGCAGTAATTCCAGGCGACGGCATCGGCAAGGAGGTCGTGCCCGAGGGCATGAAGGTGCTCGATGCCGCCGCGGCGCGCTTCGGCTTCTCGCTGACCTACCGGGAGCTCGACTGGAGCTGCGAGACGTTCAAGCAGACCGGCCGCATGATGCCGGAGGATGGCCTGAAGAAAATCGGCAGCGACGATGCGATCTTCCTCGGCGCCGTCGGCTGGCCCGGGGTGCCCGACCACATTTCGCTCTGGGGACTGCTGATCCCGATCCGGCGCACGTTCCGGCAGTACATCAATCTGCGCCCGGTGCGCCTGTTCGAAGGCGTCACCTGTCCGCTCGCCGGCCGCAAGCCCGGCGACATCGACTACTATATCGTGCGTGAGAACAACGAGGGCGAGTACTCCGAGATCGGCGGTCGGCTCTACCAGGGCAGCGACCAGGAGATGGCGGTGCAACAGTCGGTGTTCACCCGCAAGGGCGTCGACCGGGTGATCCGCTACGCCTATGACCTCGCGCTGACGCGGCGCCACCGCAGGCTCGCGTCAGCCACCAAGTCGAACGGCATCATCCACACCATGCCGTTCTGGGACGAGCGCTTCCGCGTCCATGCCGGGGAGTACCCGGAGGTGTTCCCGAGCCAGTATCATATCGACATCCTGTGCGCGAACCTCGTGCTGAAGCCCGACCAGTTCTCGGTGATCGTGGCGTCCAACCTGTTCGGCGACATTCTCTCGGACCTGGGGCCAGCCACGACCGGCACCATCGCCATCGCTCCAAGTGCCAATCTCAATCCCGAGCGCGACTTCCCCTCGATGTTCGAGCCCGTGCACGGCTCGGCGCCCGACATTGCCGGCAAGGGCATCGCCAACCCGATCGGGCAGATCTGGTCGGGAGCCATGATGCTCGAGCACTTGGGCGAAAAGGACGCAGGCCGAGCGATCATCGGTGCGATCGAAGCGCTCTTGCGCGACCATGACCTGCGCACACGCGACATGGGCGGCAGAGCTTCGAGCGTCGAGGTGGGAAACGCCATCGCCAAGCTCGTCGCCACTATCTGACATGGATCGGAGAAGTGCCTTGCCGGAGGGGACGCGAGAGGGCGCGACTGCGGGCGGGCGGATGGCGGGGCTCCGGCTCGAGTCGCGACTATTCGCCCGGATCGTCGGCGGCGTGGTGGTCGCGGCGTTCGCCGCACTGATGCTCGCGCCGCGGCCCTCGCCATTCTACCTGGGCATTGTCGGGTTGATGGCAACAGGGTTCATGCTGCGCGAGCGCCCTGGCGAGCGTTTGCTCGATTGGAGCGATCCGCTGGTCGCAACCGCCGGCATCTTCTCGGTCTATGCGGCGGCGAGCGCGCTCTGGGCGGCCGACAGCGCCGAAGCGTTGAAGCTAGCGGCCCTGTTCGCGCTCGCGATCGTCTGGGCAACGGTCGTCATCGCCTGGATCATGCGGGCAGAGGGCGAACGGCTCGCGCGGCTCGGCCTTGCGCTGCTGATCGGCTTCTCGATCGGCCTCGCCTATCTGGCGATCGAGATGGCGACCGGCCAGGCATTGAAGCGCTTCCTCTTCAACACCATCGAGGCCACCCGCCCGGATGGCATCAAGAATGTCCGGATCAAGCATGGCCTGGTGACAGGGATCCACCTCAACACACTCAACCGCAATGTGGCGGCCCTCTGCCTGCTCGCTTTTCCAGCCTGGCTCGTTGCCGGCCTGTGGCCGGGCGAGCGGATGCGGCGCTCGATGCTGCTCGCCTTCCCGATCGGGGTCGCCGTCGTGGTGACCCTGTCGGCGCACGAGACATCCAAGCTCGCTCTCGTTGCGGGCGTCCTCGTCTTCCTGCTGCACCGGCTTGCACCGGCCCGGACCTGGCAGGGGCTCAGGATCGCCTGGATTGTCGCAGTCGCTGCAATCGTGCCGCTAGCGCTTGCCGCATCCAACGCAAACCTCCAGGAGGCGAGTTGGATTCAGAGCACCGGCCGGGCTCGGATCGCCTATTGGGGGGTGACCGCGGCAGAAACCCTGAGGTCGCCCTGGATCGGCGTGGGCGCCGCCTCCACCCGCATCATCGATGACGTGATGAAGGCGCAAGCCGTGCAGAGCGGCGGCGCGGCCCCTGGCCGGCGCACGGGTCGGCACGCCCACAACGTCTATCTCCAGACCTGGTTCGAGCTCGGCCTGTTCGGCGCGCTGGGGCTGCTCGCGAGCGGGCTCATCGTGCTGTCGCGCTGGTCGCGCATGCCGGATCGGGTGCGGCCGACGGCAGCCGCGACCTTTGCCGTCGCCATGACCATGGCCGGCTTCAGTTGGGGTTTGTGGCAGCCCTGGTTCCTGCCGACCTTCCTGCTGGCCGGCATCGGGCTTGTCATCGCCGCTCGCGTCGCCGAGCGCGATGCCCTCGCCTTCTTCGTGCGCAATGACCACGCCAGCCGGACAACCTAGGGATCATCCACCATGGACCTCGCGCCTTTCGAGGCTCGTCACCTCCACAACGAGCAGGCCACATTCGAGCGCAGCTATGGCGCCGCCGAGCAGGCCATCCTGAGCCGGCAGGCCTTCGCCGAGGCCATGGCCGAGATCGGCTCCTGGCCGGGCTACGCGCCAACGCCGCTCGTTACCCTGCCGGGCCTCGCCAGGCGCCTGGGCATCGCCTCGCTCGACTACAAGGACGAGAGCAAGCGCTTCGGGCTGATGAGCTTCAAGGCGCTGGGCGGGGCCTATGCCGTGCTGCGCGTCCTCCAACAACAACTGGGGTCCCATCACGACGTCAAAGCAACCGCCGCCGACTTGATCGCCGGCCAGCATCGCGACAAGATCGAGGACTTGACCGTCGCCGCCGCCACCGACGGCAATCACGGCCGCTCGGTTGCCTGGGGCGCCCAGATGTTCGGCTGCCAATGCAAGATCTACCTGCACGCCCACGTAAGCCTCGAGCGCGAGCGCGAGATCGCGAAGTACGGCGCCCAGATCGTGCGCGTGAAGGGTGGCTACGACGATTCGGTGCGCGATTGCGCGAGTGATGCCGAGCGGAACGGCTGGCATCTGGTCGCCGACACCAACTCGGGCGGTGGCAGCGCCGAGATGCCGACCCTCGTGATGCAGGGCTACACGGTCATGGTGGAGGAGATGCTGGAGCAGCTGAAGGCCGGGATGCCGAGCCACGTATTCGTGCAGGGCGGGGTCGGCGGGCTCGCTGCCGCGGTCGCCGGCCATCTGTGGGAGACGCTCGGCGCCAAGCGGCCGCGCATCGTCGTGGTCGAGCCGACCAAGGCCGACTGCATCTACCGCTCGATCGAGGCCGGCCGCCCGACGCCGGTGCCCCACGCGGTCGACACCTTCATGGCCTGCCTCGCGGCCGGCGAGATCGCGCCTCTCGCCTGGCCGATCCTGCGCTATGCCGCCGATGACATCCTGACACTGCCCGACGAGGCTGCGCCCGAGGCCATGCGGCTGCTGGCCGCGGGCATCGACGGCGATCCGGGGCTGGTCTCGGGCGAGTCTGGCTGCGCGGCGGTCGCCGGGCTCGTCGCGGCCGCCCTCGACCAGCGCGTGCGAGCCGCACTCGGTCTCGACGCGCGCTCGAGGATTGTCGCTATCGGCAGCGAGGGCGCGACCGATCCCGCCACCTACACGCGTGTCGTGGGACGCAGTGCCCAAGCGGTAGCGGCAGGCCGTTAGCCCGCCAGACTCGCAGCCAGGAAGCCCGCACACACCAGCACACCCGCAATCGGGACAGCAATGGGAATGGCCATTCCGCCGGGCGGCGTGGGCTTGGCCTGCAACTTCAGCCGGACGAGAGCTGCGTTCACCATCAGGAACACCACGAGCGTCAAGCGCGACGTCCATTCCGCGAGCCCCTCCAGCGGGAATGCGACCGCAAGCACGAGGACGGCCATGATCGTGAGCGCGGTCGCGAGCAGTGGCGTCCCGGTCACCGCGCTGACCGAGGCGAGCTTTGCCGGCAAATTGCCCTGGCTCGCCAGTCCATAGATCACGCGCGAGGCCATGATCATCTGCACCACGATGCCGTTCAGCGTGGCGATGATGGCGATCGCGCTCAGAATGAGAGGCGAAGCCCCGGTCACGCGCTGGAAAACGAGGGCGAGCGGAGCCTCCGACTGGGCCAGCTCGGCCGGCGGCACGACACGCACCGCAACCGTCGCAACCGCCCAATAGAGCAGTGTCGCGATCACCAGCGTGAGGAAGATCGCGCGCGGCAGCGTGCGCATCGGCTCCTTCACCTCCTCCGCCACGTTGACGATGCTCTCGAAGCCGACGAAAGCGAAGAAACCGAGCAGGGACGCTGCCATCAGATTGGAGAAGTCGGGAAAGGCTGCGACGACTCCGACCGCGTCCGCGGGACCTGCTGGCAGCACCCAACCACCCCATGCGCCGGCGCCGACAATGACCAGCAGACCAACGATCTCGATCAGCGTCATGGCAGCGGCCAGCATCACCGATTCCTTGATCCCCCATGCCGCGATCGCCCCCATCAGCACCACGACGATCGGCACCAGCACAATGTGGGGCAGCGGCAGGAACACCCGGATGTATCCGACCGCACCGAGGCTGATGGCGGCCGCCGATACCGCTGCGATCCCGACCACGAGGCCTCCCGTCAGCAGCGCCAGCCAGTCCGAGCTGAATCCTGCCCGCACATAGGCGGCTTCCCCGGCCGCGACCGGCATGCGTTGCGCAAGCTCGGCAAAGGCGAGCGCCGTCGGCGCCATCACCAGAGCGGCAATCACGAAGCTCCACGGCGCGGCGCTCCCAGCCCGGCCGGCGACCTCGCCGATCAGCACATAGACGCCCGCGCCGATGGTGACGCCGAGCCCATAGAGCACGACGAGGGGAAGGGTCAGTGTGCGACGAAGCTGGCCGTTCGCCAGCGTCGCTGCGTCACCTGCAACCGATGGTGTTTCCATAGTTGCAAACTCGCATCTGGGCCGCAATCGCGCCTTGACCGGCGTCAACCCTCCGCGCCCTTTCCACTTCGTTAACGCAATCTGCCTGAAACTGCCCTCCTTCGGGAGAGGCTCGCCATGCACAGCAGCAAGGGAATTGCGGATGGGCCTTCGCTCGACCCCGCTGATTGGCCCCAATTCCGCGAGATTGCGCATCGCCTGCTGGACAATTGCCTCGATCGACTGCAAGGCGTCGCCGACGGTCCGGTGTGGCGTCCGGTACCCGAATCAGTCGCCGCCGAGCTCGCGAGCCCGATTCCGCGCTTGGGTCTGGGCACCGACGGCACGGCACGCGCGGCCGAACGCCTGATCGCCCCCTACCCGACCGGCAACATCCATCCCCGCTTCTTCGGCTGGGTCCACGGGTCTGGAACCGCCGGCGGCATGCTTGCCGAGATGCTCGCCGCCCAGTTGAACGCCAATGTGGGCGGACGCGAGCATGCCGCCGTGCATGTGGAGCGCACGGTGATCGGCTGGTTCCGCGATCTGTTCGGATTGCCTGAAGCCGCGGGCGGGCTGCTGGTGTCGGGCACGTCGATGGCAACGGTGGTTGCGCTCGCTGCCGCGCGCAACCGCCATGCTGGCGCCGACGTGCGCAAGCTCGGTCTAGCCGCCGCGCCACGGCCACTCGTCGCCTATGCGTCGAGCGAGGCGCACGGCTCGGCCGCCAAGGCGCTCGAATTGCTCGGGCTCGGCCGTGACGCCCTGCGGCTGGTACCGGTCGATACCGAATTTCGCATGCGGCCGGACGCGCTAGCGGGCATGATCGCCGCCGACCGGACCGCAGGCCGCGCTCCCTTCGCTGCGATCGCGACCGCAGGCACCGTCAACACCGGCGCAACCGACCCGATCGGTGAGATTGCCACGATCAGCTCGCGTGAAGGGCTTTGGCTGCACGTCGACGGCGCCTTCGGTGGGCTGCAGATCCTGGCGCCCGAGCTGGCGGCCAACGTCTCGGGCATCGAGCAGGCGGACTCGGTCGCCTTCGATTTCCACAAATGGCTGCATGTGCCCTATGACGCCGGCTGCGTGCTGGTGCGCGACCGGCAGGCCCTGTTCGACACCTTCGCATCGCGACCGGTTTATCTCTCGGGCGGGGAAGCGCTGGCCGGTGGCGAGCCCTGGTTCTGCGACCTGGGGCCAGAGCTGTCACGCGGCTTCCGGGCGCTCAAAGTCTGGTGGACGCTGACCGAGCATGGACTCGATCGGCTCGGCCAGAAGATCGCCGACAATTGCGCGCTCGCCCGCCAGCTCGCAACGCGGATCGAGCCCGAAAGCGGCCTCGAGCTGCTCGCTCCGGTCGCACTCAATATCGTTTGCTTTCGCGCGCTTGCGCCAGGCCTCGATCCCGCGCGCCTAGATCGGCTGAACGCCCGGATCGTGACCGAGCTGCAGCTGCGCGGCATCGCGGCCCCCTCGACCACACGGATCGCCGGCCGTCTCGCCATCCGCGTCAACATCACCAATCACCGTACGCAACCCGCCGATATCGACTTGCTGGTCGATGCCGTTCTTGCGCTCGCCAAGGAGTTGCGCCCATGAGCGCCGAATTGAGAAAACGGTTGTCGTTGCCGGCGTCCGAAGCGGGCGTCGATGCACTCGAGCCGGCCCATTGGCACGACGCCGGGCCCTCGCCCGCGATTGGGCTCGGCCAGCTCGCGGTGCTCGACGAGGCGCTCTGCCGCGCCGAGTTGCAGCCGCTCCTGCGCGAGTTGAGCTTCTCGGTCGATGCCTCGCTCGCGCTGCCATTCGCGCTCGGTCATGGCTGCAACGTCCGGCTGTCGCCAAGCGCGCTCGCCGATCCGGTTGCGGCACGCGTGCTGGTCCGGCACGCGGCCGAAATCGCGCTGCTGGCGCCGCTAGCGCCACAACCCCCTGGCCATGCCGACAGGATCGCCACAGCTCTCCTCGCCGCAAGGGTTGCCGGGCTCCACCTGGGCGCCTTGCCACGCGCCGAGCAGATCCAGGCCGAGCGCGCCCTGCCGGCGGACCTGCTTGCCGCCTACCGCCAACTCGCGGCCGACGGGCGGCTGGCCCACGTCACTGCCTTGTTCGGCCACGGCGCCGTCGACATCGCCCGGTTGCTGCAGCTGGGTGGTCTCGACGAAGGTGAGGCTCTCTCGGTCGCCTCGGATTTGGCCGCCCGAGCCGACGCTGCCAATCTGCTCGCGCGGTCGGCAGCAGTCACATTGCCGGCCGAGGTGCTGATCACCTTGGGCGGCGATCAGCGGATCGCACCATTTGCTGAAACCGGCCGCAACGGCTATGGCTCGAGTCCGCGTCCCGCGCCGGACGAAATCTCGTTTGCCTCCTCGACGGCCTCGCCCGTCAGCATGCGCCAACTCGAGACGCTCGAGCAATTGCGCCGAGGACTTGCGGTGGCGGCGCTCGCGGGATCGATCGAAACGTTCCTCGCGGGCCAGATCGAGGACGTGCGCGCACGCGTGCTGGAGCTGGCCGGCGCCAGCGCGCTTCCCGGCTGCGAGGCGGTGCTCACGGCTTCGGGTACCGATGCCGAGCTGCTCGCACTCTCGATCGTGCTTTCGCGCACCAGCCGCCCAGTCACCTCGATCCTGATCGACCCCAACGAGACCGGCAGCGGCGTACCGAAGGCGGCTATGGGCCAGCATTTCTCTGGGCGAACGGCTTACGGCGCCGAGGTCGCGGCGGGGGCGAATATCGACGATTTCGCCGGC
Source organism: Hyphomicrobiaceae bacterium (assembly GCA_031431235.1). Taxonomy (GTDB): domain Bacteria; phylum Pseudomonadota; class Alphaproteobacteria; order Rhizobiales; family Hyphomicrobiaceae; genus JANNSW01. The sequence continues at coordinate 2,604 of JANPDA010000104.1, read as the reverse complement.
GGCCGCGTCGTCACGGCTGTCGTCGCGTTGCGGGACGCGGCGGGCAATCCCCGGCCGGTCACCGAGATCGACGACGAGGTCGCTCGCCTCGCTGCGCGAGCTGCCGCCGATGGTCGCCATGTCCAATTGCACGTGCTCGATGCGGCCAAGACGGGCCTGGGCGCACCCTCGCTGCCGCTCGTGCAAGCGATTGCCCGCGCGCTCGGCGATGGCGTGACGATCGTGGTCGATGCCTGCCAGATGCGACTGGGGGCACCATCCATGCGAGCCTATCTGGAGCAGGGCTACCTGCTGCAGGTGACCGGCTCGAAGTTTTTCTGCGGCCCGCCATTCTGCGGCGCGCTGCTGATCCCCGCTGCAATCGCCCTGACGCTCGCCGACACCGCGCCGGTTCCTGGCGCGCTGGCGGCCTACTCGGGAAGAGCCGAATGGCCAGCGCGACTCGGCCGGCACGCGAGCGCGCTCGCGCCCGGTTTCAATACCGGCCTGCTCTGCCGCTGGCGCGCCGCACTCGCCGAAGCGGATGCATTCGCCCGTGTGCGGCGCGAGGATGCGGCTCTGCTGCTTGCTCACTTCGCGCGCATGGGTGCCGCCGAGATCGCGCGGCACACCGAGTTGCAGGGCGTTGTGGCGCCGCCCTTCGACCGTTCGGCGCTTTCCACCCGCGACGAGTTGTCGGGCCTCCCGACCGTTTTGCCGTTTCTGCTGCTCGACGCCGTTGGGCAGCCCTTCAAGCTCGACGACGCCAAGCGTGCCCACAAGCTTCTGATGCAGGATCTATCGGCGGCGCTCGGCAGCGACGATGCCGAGGCGGCGCGGGCCATTGTCCACCTCGGGCAGCCCGTTGAAATGGGGCACACTTCCGGGATCGTGACCGGCGCGCTCCGCCTCTGCTCGAGCGCGCGGACGGTGACGGATGCGCTCCTCGATCGCAGCCCTCAGGCCGTTCTCGCCGAGATGGGGCTCGCGCTCCGCAAGGCCGCCCTGGTCGCCCGGCAGTTCCAGCGCTTGACGGCCTGAGCAAGTCCTGCCGGTGTGGACCCTTTCAACCGAGTCTTGCCCGCAGACGGCTGGCGAGGCGATAGGCGCGAGCGCCGTTGGCATAGGTGTGCTGCTTCAACCAGCCGTGCGAGATCGCCGGCATCGACTGCACCGGGACCGGCAGCTCCGCGTCCGGCAGGCCCGTCACCCAGTCCGCCAGCACCCGGCCCCAGAACGCTCCAGGCGCGATGCCCCGGCCATTGAAGCCGCCGACCATATGCACGCGCGGCAGCGGCTGGCCGAGCCAGGGCATGTGATCGTCGGTGAAATCGAGGGTTCCGCTCCAGCCGCGCGTGAATGCGATGTCGCCGACCTCCGGGAACGTGCTGCGCAACGCAGTGCGGGCCCATTTGTGACCGCCGCCCGCAGCCGGCAGCCAGCCGACGTTGCCGACGATCAGCCGGTAGTCGCGGTCATAGCGCACCACCAGCAGCGAGGGCGAGGTGTCGTAGACCGCGGCCTTGTCCGGCAGGATCGTCCGGCGCAGATTGTGGGAGAGCGGCTCTGTCGCGAACATGAAGTAGCCGACCGGCACGAAAGAGCGCTGCATGCCTGGAAGCAGGGACTGCTCGTAGGCGCCGGTCGCGATGATCACCCGACCAGCGGTGACGCTGCCGGCGCCACTCACGACCCGGACGGCATCGGCGAGCGGCTCGAGGCGTAGCGCAGGGCTGCCGGTGAACAGCCGCGTGCCGGCTGCAATCGCTGCCGCACCGAGCCCGCGGGCATAGGCGAGCGGCTCGATCGTGAAGCTGCGATGATCGATGAGCGCGCCCGGGAACCGCGACGAGCCGGTCCGGGTCCGGGTCGCGCCCGCATCGAGCAGATCGAGGGGCGCGCCGAGCCCGCGCCATTGCCGAACCGTCTCGGCGACGACGGCGAGACCGGCGCTCGAATGGGCGGCCTTCATGATGCCGATCCGCCCGGGATCGCAGTCGATCGCGTGGCGCTCGATCAGTGCGCGCACGAGGCGCGGCGCGTTCCCGAGCCCCTCGACCAGCCGCGGCCCGTGCACATCGCCGAAATGCCGGACGATGGCATCCGGGTCGAGCCAGAGGCCGGCGTTGACGAGCCCGGCATTGCGCCCGGAACCTCCCCAGCCGATCTCACGGCCTTCGAGCAGCACCACGTCGTTGCCCCGGCTCGCCAACTCGAGTGCGGCGCAACAACCCGTGTAGCCGCCGCCGATGATCGCGACCTCGGCCCGGATATCGCTGGCGAGCGATCCGGTTGCCGGCGCCGGCGGCGCGATCGCCGACCACAAGGAACGCTCGATCGCGATGTCATCGCGCATGCCCCACCTCATCCCATCGGCGGCGCTCGCGAGCTTGTCCGCCGCCTAGTCCTCGGCGACCAGTCTCGCCGGAAAGCCGGGCGCGCGCAAACCGGTGCCGAGCGCGCAATGGCGAGTTTACCCACCTTTGCCGAGGCAATGCTATCGTATCGAATGCCATTGGCCTCGGCTGAGCCCTGCACCAACGGGCCATGGTACCGCCGGGAGGAGGTCGCGTTGCCGGTGAGAAAGAAATCCGTCGATGTCGCCGTCATCATCCCCGATGCGAG